>JADFKZ010000161.1 GCA_022564665.1 Planctomycetota bacterium
CGCGGTGAATGAATTCGCGGCAGCGTACGAAAGCGAGTGTCGGTCCGGAGGGCCGTACGGAGCGCTCAGGCGAGGTGCCGGATCAGAGGCGGCGGATGAATTCGCCGCCGCGTACCAGAGCGAGTGTCGGCCGGAGGCCGTACGGAGCGCTCAGGCGAGGTGCCGGATCAGAGGCGGCGGATGAATTCGCCGCCGCGTACCAGAGCGAGTGTCGGCCGGAGGCCGTACGGAGCGCTCAAGATAGTTCTAGGCCCTCAGGAGACACCCAGAGCGTTTGAAATACTCTGACAACAGGCTCGAGGCACAAGACCACTTGGTGCCTTTCCTTTTCCCATGTTCCTCGACCGGACCACCATTTACATCAGTGCCGGCAAGGGTGGTGATGGCTGTGTCAGCCTGCGGCACGAGAAGCACCTGCCCAAAGGGGGCCCCGACGGCGGAGACGGCGGCGATGGGGGCAGCGTGGTTCTGGTGGGCGATCCGAGCCTCGACACGCTCCTGGGGTTTCGCTACTCACCCCATTTCCGCGCCGCCGACGGGCGTCCCGGCATGGGCCGCTCGATGCAGGGGGTCGATGGAGCCGGCAGCGAGATCCCCGTGCCGCTGGGGACGTTGATCTACGACGCCGACGACGGCACCCTCATAGCCCTCATCGAGCGTCCCGGCCAGCGGCACCATATCGCCCGTGGCGGACGGGGCGGCTTCGGCAACGAGCATTTTAAGAGCGCCACCAACCAGACCCCTCGGCAATCGACCGCAGGCGAGCCGGGCGGGAAGCTGACTTTGCGGCTCGAGCTCAAGCTCATCGCCGATGTCGGCTTGATCGGAAAGCCCAATGCTGGAAAGTCCACGATGCTGCGGGCCGTCAGCCGGGCGTCACCCAAGGTGGCCGACTATCCCTTCACCACGCGAAGCCCGCAGCTTGGGATTGCCGAGCTTCCCGGCACGCAGTCGGGTGATCAGCGGAGGCGGCTTGTCGTCGCCGACATCCCCGGCTTGATCGAAGGCGCCTCCAGGGGCGCCGGTCTCGGTCACGACTTCCTCCGCCACATTGAGCGAACCGGGCTCCTGCTTCATCTTCTCGATATCGCCCCGGCCGACGGCACCGAGCCGGTTGACAACTATCACGCCATACAACGGGAGCTTGCCCAGTACTCCTCCGCCCTGGCCGGGAAACCCCAGATCATCGTGCTCAACAAGATCGACCTGGTCGGCGAACCCAAGCGACAGGCGTACCTCGGGCGCTTCAAGGAGGCGGTCAACTTGGCGGGCGGGCACCTCATTGCCGCAAGCGGGATGACGGGCCTTGGTGTTGAGGGAATGCTGGAATTGTGTTGGTCGTTGCTGGGGAAGGACCGACGGCCCGCGTGGCGCACGCCAACCTGATCTTCGCGGTGAATCGTCAAACACGCGCTCCGAGGATACCGACCGGCACGACTGGCCCGGGTTGCGTCGAAACCTAGCTGGCAGAGCGAGCGTGCGGCCCGCAGTCCGGAAGGCTGCCAAACAAGAGTGGCCCAGCGGCCCGCCAGACAACAGCGGCAAGGACGCCGCGACGCCGCTACGGAGCGCTCGAAACAGTTCTAGAGACCTTCGCGGTCGGCCGAGCGTGCTCTACGCAGCGCAAACGCCCCCGCGACCTCGGGGCGTGTAACCACGTAGAGTCCCCAGATCCCCGCGGGGATCATGACCGGGATCATGCAGATCTTGACCGCAAGCAACGACGCCACACAGGCGGTCATCACCAGCCCGCGTGACTCAAGGCGTTTCATCCGCTGTGAGGCGAAGATCGCCAGACACGCCACGGCGGTGGCGAAGCCGTTGGTTAGGATCTGGCTGAGCTGGGGGTCTCCGAATCTCCGAATCGTCCCAAGCACCCCGTAGATAGTCTGCGGGCCGAAGACCAGCAGTGTGATGACGCCAGCGACGAAGAGAAAGCCGGCGGGCCTGCGGACCAGCTGGTAGGCGTCGACCACCTTTGGCTGCGGCGTCGTTGGGGCCCGTGAGGCTCTAGGTGCGGGCGCAGGTGCTGCTGGTGGTGGTGTCTGTGGTGCGAGAGGTGTAGGTGGTGTGAGTGGCGGGGTGGGTGGCGTCAGGGCCTCGGCAGGCGGGGTCGGACCCGGGGTCGGCTCCCTCTCCTCCAGGGCCACCGCGATCGCCGTCTTGATGTCACTGGCCCGTTGGAAACGGCGAGTTGGGTCCTTTTGAAGCGCCCTGGAGATGATTTTGTCCAGCGTCGGATTGCCCCGGCCGATCTCCGAGGGCAGCGGAAACCGCCCAAGGGGAAGCTCGCCGGTGATCATCTCGTAGAAGACGACGCCCAGGGAGTAGAGATCGGCACGGTGGTCGACGCCGCCGGGATGCTCTGTCTGCTCCGGCGCCATGTAGTGCGGTGTCCCCATGAGTTGGTGCGGTGCCGTGAGGGTGAGGTCCGGGCGCCCGCTGCCGTTTGGACGAAGCAGCTTGGCAAGGCCGAAGTCGGCGATCTTGATGCGACCCTTGCTGTCCAGGAGGATATTTTCCGGCTTGATGTCACGGTGGACGATCCCTTCGCCGTGTGCATACTCCAGCGCCTCACACACCGAGTCGATGATGCGAATCGCCTCGTCCGGCGCCACCCGCCCTTCCGAACGCTCCAGCACCTGCCGAAGGTTCAGCCCGTCGACGTATTCCATGATGAAGAAGTACATCCCGCCGGTCTTGCCTGAGTCGTGGATGGTGACGATGCCGGGATGGTTCAGCCGCCCCAGCGCTCTGGCCTCCCGCGCGAACCGTTCGGCGAAGCTCTGGTCCTTGCCGATGTGTCCGGGAAGGAGCTTCAGCGCAATCAGCCGGTCCAGCGCAACCTGGCGGGCCTTGTAGACGTAGCCCATCCCGCCCTGGCCCAGGAGCTCGATGATCTTCAGTTGGGGGAAGTGCTCCGCGAGCTCCTGGGGCGAGGGCGCACTCGGCAGAGGCGCGGATTTGAGCGTGGACTGCTTGGATGGCGGGGACGGGTCATCCATCGAGCGTCTCTGGGGCCGGTCGGGACTTCACAGGTTACCCAATGTCGGTGGACAAGGGCTACCCTGTGCGGGCGAGGGACCGGATGAAACGTGGCAGAAGCTCCTGCGTCTCGAGCGATTCGGTCAACGACGTGACAAACTCGCTGAAGGGGATCCCGACGATCGATTCGACGTAGGTGGGATAGGTCCGCAGGCGGTCCAGAAGAAGCTCGCGGTTCAACTCGGGGTGAAACTGCGTGCAGTAGATGGGCTTTCCCGCAAATCGGAACGCCTGGTTTTCGACGCGTTCACTGGAGGCAAGCAGAATGGCCCCTTCGGGGAGGCGGTCGACGGTGTCGTTGTGGCCCAACTGGGCGGGAAAGGTCCTTCCCAGGTGGCAAAAGATGGGGTCGGCCGCACCTGCAGGTGTCAGGTGGATCTCGTGGGTGCCGACCTCGGCGCGCGCCGGATCGGTGACAACGCTGCCTCCCATTGCCCGGCTCATGGCGTGGAAGCCCCAGCAGGATGCGAAGGTCGGCTTGGCCGTGTCATGCAGCTGGCGCATTGCGATCAGGGCGGTGTCCATCCATGGACCGCCCTTGGCCACGGAAAAGTCGCCGCTGCCTCCCAGCAGGACCACGTCGGCGGCGTCAAGCTCGGCGGCCGTGGGACCGCGCGTGAGCAGATCGCAGACGCGTATATGCTGCGGGGGACACGCCAGCACTCGCGCAAAGCAGTTGACCTCGTGCTCCCGCATTGGGTCGGTGGGGTGACGGACCTGAAGCAGCAGATGCCGGAGACCGTCATGCATGGGAGGCAAGAAGTGACAAAGTGACGAAGTGGAGTGCCGAGTGGGGCGCCGTCAGGACGTCCTGCGTCGCACTATTCTGTCAGCCGCTTGGCATCCTGCCGGGAAGAACCTGCAGCTCTCCAACTCGCCCCCGCTCTGGCTGACAGCCGACAGTCGATACCTGACAGCTTCTTACGCCGCACACGCGTTGACGAACTCGGTGACCTCGTTGTCCTCCAGGAAGGGGGCATGCAGCCGCTGGATGCCGGTTGCCGACTGATAGAGCATATCTCCTTTGCCAAGCAGCGTTTCGGCCCCCGACTGGTCGAGGATTGTCCGCGAATCCACACCGCTTTGCACCCGGAAGGCGATTCGGGTGGGAAAGTTGGCCTTGATCAGGCCGGTCACCACGTCGGCGGACGGTCTCTGGGTGGCGATCACCAGGTGGATGCCCGCCGCCCGCGCCTTTTGGGCCAGCCGGGTCACGGCGGTCTCCGCCCTCTTGCCCAGGACGAGGATCATGTCGGCGAACTCATCGACCAGCAGGACCACGTACGGCATCGGTTCCCATCGCCCCTCGAACTTGATGTACTGCGGCTTGCGGCTGCTGCGGATGGTGCGGTTGAACGCGACGATGTTCCGGGCGCCCACCGCCCCCATCCGCCGGAAGCGATCTTCCATCTCCGTCACCAGGCCTTCAAGAACCCGCTCGCCCTCGCCCTCGAGATCCTTGACGACCGGGCAAGCGAGGTGGGGAAGCTTCTCGTAGACCGCAAGCTCGATCATCTTCGGGTCGACCATCACCAACCTGAGCTCTCGGGCGGGGTTGGCGTAGACCAGGCTGGCGATCAGCGTGTTGATAAAGGCGCTCTTTCCGGAGCCCGTGGTCCCCGCCACCAGCAGGTGTGGCATCTCCGTCAGATCCTCGATGACGGTTGCACCGAAGGTATCGACACCCAGGACGATGGGCAGCGTCATGCCCTTCGACTCCTTCTTGAAATCCTTCAGGACGTTTCCGAAGCGGATGATTCGCCGCTGGTGGTTCGGTATCTCGAAGCCCACGGTCGCTCGACCGGGGATTGAGGGCACAACCCGCAGGCTTTCCGTCGCAAGCAGGCGTGCGAGGTCCTCGCCCAAAGCGACGATCTTGGATGACTTGGTTCCGGGAGCCGGCTCGAACTCCATGGTCGTGACCACGGGCCCTTCGGTGACGTCGCTGACCGTACCGTCGATCTTGAAATCCCGCAGCCGCTGGCCCAATTGCTGTGAGAGCGCCTTGAGGTCCTCGCCACCGCCGCTCGTTGATTCCGCAACACCGAAGATTCCGCGATCGGGTTGCGAGCTCTTGGGTGCGGCGGAGGAGAAGTCCGCGACCAGACCGACCCCGGAGTCGGGGAGTGCCTGGGGCGTCTTGGACCTCTTGGGTTTGCCGGATTTCGCCGGCGTCTTGGGCCTCTCGGACGACTTGGAGGCATTGGGGGTCTCATCCGGTGCCGCGATCGTGGAGGTTTGACGCGTCCCAGACGCGCCCGGCCGTGCAAGCAGCCTTCTGAGAAGGTAGACGCCGTACTCCAGGAGGTCGGCGGTCTTGGAGACCGTGATATTGCCGGTGAGGGCCAGCATCGCAATACCGGTGACGATCAAGAGCAGCGTGGCCCCCCCGTACCCCGCGGCGGTAACGAGGGTGGGCGCGAGGGTGAGCCCCACGATGCCACCGGCACCGTTGGGCAGGTAGGAAACGGCCGAATCGGGGACGTGGAGGTGCGCCAGTCCGGCCAGGACGAAGGTCAGGGCAAAGAGGGCGACGAATCGTCTGGCCTTCGGCCAGCGGACAAAGCCGAAGGCCATCAGCAGACCGCTGACCAGCAGGGTCGCGGTCCAGACGTAGCCGATGAGCCCGATGCTTTTGAGCATCCACGCCGCCATCCCGTTGCCGAGCGGGCCTCCCCAGTTCGGCAGCGGCGATGCACCAGCGGCGGTACCAGCCGTCTGCAGGAGGGTATGTGACCCCAGCGAGAGCAGCATGAACAACCCCATCCCCAGCAGGGCGAAACCGACCGCTTCGGAGAGAGCGTTGCCCTTGCGTATCGCATCTCTGGCACGTGCGATGAGTCGTGTAAGCGTTGGCATGTGCTTGATAACAGCGGCTGAGGGTGAACCGGGCGGACGCACCCGCATCCCAACGTATCGGTAACAGCGCAAATCGACTCGAGAGCGTTTGTCCTTGGTCGCTGATTACCGGACGCCCCAGGCCCGAAGGGCCGCCGGAACAAGGCGAGCACGGACGCCCGCTGCGCCGGCGTCTAGAGCAGTTTCAGTGATCTCATAGCGCGTTCGGCGCATGTTAGGGTTGCGCTTTTGGTCGCGGTGGCGTACGTTCGTGCAAGCCCAAGGAATGGGCTGGAAAGGAGCACGGATGACAACGCCGT
>JADFKZ010000162.1 GCA_022564665.1 Planctomycetota bacterium
ATTCTTGCCAGGGATGACTACGCAGCGGCGCAACGAATGACTGGGATCTTCAACGATCCGCGGGTGCGTCAATTCCACGATCCGAACCGCCTTGTAGGTGATGCGTTCGCCAAAGGTCTCTTGGATCAACCACCGGCCTGGGATATCTACTTGCTCTACGCCGCCACGCCACAGCAGCTCTGGGTCGACTACCCCCCCAAACCGACGGACTGGATGCACCAGATCGCTTTCCGGGCCGCTGATCCCGCCCGACGGCGAGGCGGACATGACCTGGTGGTGGGTCTCTATGACGCCATGTCCGATCTGGGCTTTGATCCGGTGATCGAATCACCTCCGAGTGAACAGAAAATAGCGGCTGCGGTGCGTGCGGCCAACGCATTGGTCAACTCCGCTCTGAGAGAAGCCGCCTCGAGAGACCCGAGCCTGGCGGCGCTCCCGCAATGCGACGATTGCGCCAGGGCGGGCTTCATTGGTCAATGCTCCATTGCCGGTTTCCGGCAAATTGTGGCTATCCCTCAACAGATCGGCGATGACCCCTCCGCACTCGGCTTCCTCATCGCCGGGACCAACAACCCAGCCGACTCCCCGCTGGATCTGGACCCTCGGCTCGGCCCCATCAGCGGTGAGGTGATCGTGCTGGACGTCGAGGGCATGCGCTGTCCAGATTGCCCCTCTAAGCTTGCGATGTCAGTGTTGTACCTTCCCGGAGTGGAGCGCGTCACGATCGATTTCGACGCGGCTGAAGCGCGCGTGACCATCGACCCGACGAACAGCACCAGTCCCGAGATGTTGATCGCGGCGATTGAGCAATCCGGGTTTTCCGCAACGCTCCGCAACGAGAACTAATCGGTCAATCTCCTGTCAGTCCGAGCAGCACTGTGAGGCCCGCGCCGGCGGCAATGCCATAGTCGTTCCGTCCTCTGCTACTCATCGATGTAGCTCTCTTTCGGTTCGCCCCACCGCCGCCGGCTGGCCGATCAGAGCGAGCAGGGCGAACAGAGCGATGCCTCGATATACAACGGCCACTTCGCCGGCGAGTGCTCAATGATAGGAAACCTGATTTCAGGCGGGCAGGCGATCGAGGCCGCGGGCGTGGCGTGAAGCCGTCACCGGGGCAGGCAAGGGCTGGCCGGCGTCGGGAGGTCAGGCCAAGGAGTCGGCCCACGGCGCTGCGGGCGCCAATGGGGAGGGGTCATCGGTGGTGAGGGCCATCCGTCAGGGGAGTCGGCCTGCACCCGCCGCGCCGGGCCGCGGAGGCTCACATGCGGCGAGGCCTTCAGGCCGCGGGCCAGTCCGGAAGCTCGCTGAGGAAGTCGTGCATCTGGTTCACGATCGGAGGCTTTCGCGACCTGAGGTGGATGTTCGCGCAGTTGCGCCGCGGATCCGTCGGACGACGGCCGCATCGAGCATCGTGACTTCGAATCACCTAGCCCGCCTGCCCCTTGGTACGTTCCAGCATCCGAACGGCGTTGGCGTTCTGAGGGTTGATCTCAAGGGACCTCTCGTAGTACTTGACCGCGTTCTCGAAGTCGCCCTTGTTCATGTACCCCCGTGCGGGATGGGAGGGGCGTCCCGCGCGGGCCCCCTGATAATGAAGGCTGAGTGGGCAGCAACCCCCTTCTTGAGGCAAGGCAGCCTTTACGTGTCCCGGCCGGCAAGGAATGAGCGGATCGCCTCCGTAAAGACCGGCCCCAGATCGGCGAGCTTTTTGCTTCCCACGCCCCGCACATCGGCCATGACCTCCAGCGTCGTCGGTCGCAGGTGTGCCAACTCGCGAAGCGTGGCGTCACCGAAGATCACGTAGGCGGGCACACCGCGCTCCCCGGCGAGCCGCCGGCGCAGGGCCCGCAGGCGCTCGAAGAGTTCCCGGTCCACGCCTTCCCACGACTCTGTCGCCGCACGCGTCTTGCGTACAGACCCCTGCTCAGGGTCGACAAGCTGGACCTGCCGCTCCCCTCGCAGCACCTCGATCGATCGCTGGTTGAGCCGAACCAAGGGACGATCTCCCTCGGTGCGTTCCAACAGCCCGTGGTCGACGAGCTGGTAGACGAGGTTCGTCACCTTTCGATCGGACATGTCGCGTAGCAGGCCGAACGTGCTCACGCGGTCATGCTCCCAACGTGTGACCTGCTCCGCGGACGCTCCCCGCAGCACCCGCACGACATGGCCGATGCCGAAACTCTGACCCACGCGTGCGATGCACGAGAGGATCTTCTGCGCGGTCACGGTGGAGTCGGGCATACCCTGCACCTCACCGAGGCACACGTCGCAGGCGTCGCAGCCATCCCGCTCGTATGGCTGACCGAAGTAACGCGAGAGCGCCCGGTGCCGGCATTCGAGCCCGCGGCACAGATTCTGCATGTGCCAGAGGATCTCACGGCGCGCAGTCCGGATGTGCTCATCCGTTGGCTCGTCATCGTCGTTACGCTCGATGATCGATCGCCACCGGAAGACGTCCTCCCCGGAATAGAGCAGCACGCACTCCGCTTCCAGGCCGTCCCGGCCGGCGCGACCCGTCTCCTGCTGGTAATGCTCCACGGACTGCGGCATCGTGGCGTGCACGACGCACCGGACGTTGCTACGATCGATCCCCATACCGAACGCCACCGTGGCGACCACGACATCCAGCGACTCACTGGCAAAGGCGTCCTGTGTCCGCCCTCGGGCCGCTGCCTCCATGCCCGCGTGGTACGCCTCCGCCTTGATACCTTGCCCGGTCAGTGAAGCCGCCAGCTTTTCCGTCTGCACGCGTGTCATGCAGTAGACGATCGCCGCCTCGTTGCGATGCCGACGCAGCACATCGGCGACCTGAAGGGGTGCGTTCGTGCGTGGCAGGACGCGATAGACGAGGTTCGGCCGATCGAAGACCCCTACCAGCACGTTCGGGTCGTCGAGCCGGAGCTGTTCGATGATGTCGTTTCGTACCCGCGGCGTCGCCGTGGCCGTGAAGGCATGGACGCTCGTGCCGGGGAACCGCTCCTTGAGCATCGCAAGCCGTCGGTATTCAGGACGGAAGTCGTGGCCCCAGTGGCTGATGCAGTGCGCCTCGTCCACGGCGAATGCTCCAATGTCGAGCGCCTCGAGCAGTTCCAGGAACTCCCCCTTCATCAGACGCTCCGGTGAAACGAGAAGCAAACGGTACTCGCCACGCCGCAGACCTTGCGTAATCGCGTGTCTTTCCGACGACGTCAGGTGAGAATGGATCGCGGCCGCGGGATAGCCGCACGCCCGCAGGCCGTCCACCTGGTCCTTCATGAGCGAGATGAGCGGCGAGACCACCACGTCCAGCCGCTGGGCCAGCAGTGGCGGCACCTGGTAGCAGAGCGATTTGCCGCCGCCGGTCGGCATGACGACCAGCGAATCCGTCTGCGACAGGCCGGCCTCGATCGCCTCGCGTTGCAGCGGCCGCAGTGTCTCAAAGCCCCAGCAACGACGAATCGCATCGTGGATCCTGGCGTCGAGCTGCGACGGGGACGAGACCCCTGGTCCGGTCATCGTGGCAGCTTACCCGCCACGGCGCTGGATTTGCCCCAAGCATGCGTTCTCGCGTTCGCGCGAAGGTGGCAGTGCTCGAGGGTCATCTCGATCACGTGGGGCGCAGAGGGCTCGATGAAGCTCACGATCCTCTATCTGCCCGCCGGATCTGCGACAGGTGAGGGGATCGACCTCCTACACCCGCTTGATCAGTGCCGCCCAGCGTCGGCGGGCTTGCCGGGCCCCGGGCGTGGTCGGGCGGTCGACCTGGAGGATGCCGGCAGCTTCTGCGGCGGCCTTGGCGCGCAGGCCACGACTCTTATTGGAATAGGAGCCTCAGGAGCGGAGAAGATCTTTTCCGTGGTCGGGTCTGTGCTGGGTGAGCTGGGCGATGAAGTCCAGGGGATCCAAGACCTGGAAGTTGCGGCTGATGTCCCCCAAGAGGTTTTCGCTGGCTGGCTTGGGGCAAGTGTTGCGGAGCGTTCTCCTGAGCCAGGTAGATCACCTGGCCCTGCTCAGTAACGCGGATCATGGGTGCGAGGCTGAATGGGCATCTGAGCATGTACTGGGCGAGGCACTGGAGGCCCTTGAAGTCTCCCGCCAGCACAAAGAGGGCGTGGTGAGTGCTACCAGAGACTGCACGTTGCCGTCGCCGTCTGTCTGAAACCCGCGTGGGAGGTATCCTAAAGAAAGGAACACCGCCGGGGTACGGTCGATCGATGCGTCCGGCGCGCCGCTGCGCCCCTCCAGGACCCGCACTCATGCTGTCAATCCAGAATCTGGTGAAGGTGTATCCCGGCCCGGTCTGTGCACTGCAAGGCATCGACCTGGAGGTCCCCAAGGGCATGTTCGGACTGCTCGGACCCAACGGCGCCGGCAAGACCACGTTCATGCGGATCGTCGCCGGGCTGCTCGAGCCGACCTCGGGTTCGGTTCTGCTCGACGGCGTCGACGTCGTCGCCGATCCCACGGTGATGTGGAAGAGCCTCGGCTACCTGCCGCAGGAGTTCGGCTTCTACCCGCACCTGACCGGTGCGGCGATGCTCGCCTACCTGCTGAGGCTCAAGGGGATCGAGCCGCCGGCGGGAATGCGAATGAAGCATTTCTGTATCGAGCTGCTCGAACGGGTCAATCTCTCTTTCGCCGCGGGGCGCAAGATCAAGGGGTACTCCGGCGGGATGAAGCAGCGTCTCGGCGTCGCCCAGGCGATTGCCGGCAACCCGCGGGTGATCATCGTCGACGAGCCGACGGCCGGGCTCGACCCCGAGGAGCGGCTGCGCTTCTACCGGATCCTCGCCGAGCTCGCCGAAGACCGGATCGTCCTGCTTTCGACACACATCGTCGAGGACGTCGCCGTGCTGTGCCGGCGCTTCGCGGTCATCCGACAGGGGCAGTTCGTGGCCGTGACCTCTCCGGCCGAGGCGCGCGCGGCGATCGATGGGACGATCTTCGAGGGCCGTGTCTCGCCGGACGACCTCGACCAGGTGCGCCGAACCCGGTGCGTCACGCAAGCGCTGCTCATCGAGGGACAAAACCTCGTCCGCATTCATGAACCCGGCGGCAACGCTCCAGAGCACTTCGAGCCGGCGGCGCCGACGCTGGAGGACGCCTACCTGCTCATGATGCGTAACGGCGCAATGGGAGAGAGAAGCGATGCCGTGATGAGCAGCCGCGCAAGGACGCAGCCGTGAGCATCCGCCGAGTGTGGCAGATTGCCCGGCTCGACATGATCCACAACGCCGGCCGTTTCTTCTTCTGGTTCTGGCTGGCCATCATCGTGTTCATGACCTGGGGGCTCTCCTCGGGCAACACCCGCATGGCCTCCGGAGACGCCAGCGTCGGGGGCACCGAGGCATGGCTGACCAGCGAGTTCTCGGTCGGCATGCAACTGTCGATGCTCGTGCTGCTGATCTACGGGTTCTTCGTCGCCGTCGCAGCGGGGATGACCGTTATCCGGGACGGCGAGATCGGCATCGGCGAACTCCTGCACAGCACGCCGCTGCGGGCGGGCGAGTACGTCTGGGGTCGTTTCCTCGCGGTGACCGCGTGCTTCCTGGCGATCCTGCTGGTGCACGTGCTGTGCATGATCGTGATCTATCACGGGCTGGGCCGGGCGTCGATGGACGACATGCGCGGGCCGTTTCACCTGGTGAACTACATCCGGCCGGCCGTGGTCTTCGGCGTGCCAACGATCGTCTTTATCGCCGGGACGTCCTTCGCCGTCGGCGCGCTGACCCGCAAGCCGATCCTCGTCTTCTTACTGCCCGTCGCGCTGATCATCGGGTGCGGGTTCTTCCTGTGGAACTGGTCGCCGAGCTGGCTCGACCCGAGGATCAACCGGCTGCTGATGTTCATCGACCCGGGCGGTTTCCGGTGGCTCAACGAGACGTGGCTCAAGGTCGATCGGGGCGTCGATTTCTACAACAAGGCCCCGATGAGCTTCGACGGGCTGTTCATCGCCAACCGGCTCGTGCTGCTGGGGCTCGGTCTCGGTGCAGTGGCACTGACCCAATGGCGATTCGCCCGGGCCCTCCGCGGCGCCAAACACGGTGTCATGACGACGGTGGCATCGGGCATCCAGCCCGAGCCAGCACAGCCGGCGGCAACGCCGAGGCCGATCTCGGAACTTCGTGGCGCCGTGAGGCCTCCCGGGTTCGTGCGCGGGACGCTCAGCGTCCCGCGGTTCGAA
>JADFKZ010000163.1 GCA_022564665.1 Planctomycetota bacterium
AAAAAGCGATGTGGGCGGTCGTCACAGTCGTCCCTGCGCCAGCAGGAGGCACAGGGGTTCGGGGTTCGGGACGGAGTGCTGAACGCTGAACTCTCGGCCCTCCTCTTTTCTCCGTGGCCCTCCGTGACCCTCCGTGTCAATTCTTCGCCTTCATGCGGGTGGCTGTGACGGAGTCTCGATCGCATCGGGACGACGCCATAGTTGGTCCGATGACGAGAAGACCGGGGCTTCGCTTCGCTCAGCCCCAGCCACCCGAGCTCAGCCCCAGCCACCCGACCTGAGCCCCAGCCACCCGAGCTGAGCCCCAGCCACCCGAGCTGAGCCCCAGCTACCCAAAGATTGCCGACAGACTGACAACCCGTTTCCTGAACCCCTCTCTTTCCTTCGCGGCGCTGGTCGCCAGCCTGTGCGCCAGGACGCCAACGTGTGCGCCAGGACGCCAGACGGTGCTCCGCGTTTTTTTCCGGGTGGCTGTGGAGGAGTCCGCCGCAGGCGGACGACGCCACGGTTGGTCCGCTTACAAGAAAGACCGGGGCTTCGCTTCGCTCAGCCCCAGCCACCCGAGCTCAGCGCCAGCCACCCGACCGAGACCATTATCAGTGTGAGTGATCAGTAGCCGCTGTTCTTCCGCACCCAATTGGATATGGCAGCTCCACCGGTCACGCGATCGATTTCCATCCCCCGGTGGTTGTACAGAATCATCGTGGGAAGGCCGCTGACCTCGTGTTTGGTAGCGATCTCGTTGTTGGGTCCCCGGCGGGAGGTCAGGTCGATCTTGACCCGGACGAAATTCTCCTGCAGGAAGGCTTCAACCGCGGGATTGCGGAGCGCGTTGCGTTTGAGCTCCCGGCAGGGCGGACACCAGTCAGCGGTGTACAGCACGAACATGCCCTTGCCGGACGCCGCGGCGTCCGCAAGCCCGGCGCTGAGATCGTGCAGCCACGGATCGCTGGATGACCCGAGGAGCTTCCAGCCTGCCAGACCGAGGCCGACCACGACGCCCAAGACCACCAGCCAGTTCTGACTGGCCCGATTGGTGTACAGCGGGTCTTGTTCGTTGGCCGCCGGTTCGCTGAGTGGTCCAGAAAAGTCGGGCCGCATGCCGGGCTCCCCCGTGAGGATGGTGGGACCGGCCTCCCATATGAGGATCGGCTTATCGGAGGCTGTGATTTGAGCGATCTGGCCGCACCTGACCATTCACGCGACCGGCTGATCCATCCGTGCGGGTGGTGTCATCTGGGAGACGCGTTGACTGCACGAGGCTCTGTCTGACACCCCAGCCGTTGGCCCAGGATCGAGCGAGGCGGTCGCTGGTCTTGGCACTCCGGCCGCTTGCCGTCCGTGGCGGCGCCGCCGTGGGAGGGCAAACAGGCGATGCCAAAGTGCCCGGCGCGCTCCTCTGATGCTCCATGACAGGTTCGGCCCCGCGGGGCTCTCAGCGCGTGGGGTGCCATGCTTCGCCCGTAGGGCGAAGCATGTGGATCAGGGTGAGTCGGCGTCGAGCCCTGCCGCGTCGAGCCGTTGCTCGATCGAGGCAAGAAGCGCCCGAGCCGACGCGGCGGGGTTGAACTCCAGGTTTCGCTGCGCGAGCTCGCGGGCGCGGTCGAGCTCGACGTCCGCCTCCAGATAGAGCGCCGCCAGCGCTTCGAGCGTGTAGACCTCACCCGCGTCGAGGGCGCGCCGAAGCCCCGCGTCGGCGGCCTTGAAGTGCCGTCGAGCGCGATCAGGCCGGCCGAGCCGCCGCGCCACCGCCCATGCCTGGGCGTGGATCGTCGGGTTGGGGGTCTGGCGGAGAAGCCGCTCGTAGATGGCCAGGGCCTCGTCGAGCCGGCCCTCGGCCTCGCGCAACTCGGCCTGATGGACGCGGAGCCAGAAGTCATCGGGCCGCAGGCGGGCCCCCGCTTCGAGATACTGCCGCGCCTCGTCGGCGCGGCCCGCGTCGAGCACAAGACCGGCCGCGCGCACCTGGGCCCACACAGCGAGCTCGTCCACCTGCGCCTCGCGGGCGAGCTGGGCCGCAGCGACATACGCATCGACTGCATCATCCATCCGCGGCTGGGCAGCGAGCCAATGGCCCATCGCGACGACGCGGTAGTAATCCGCGGGCGGCTGATCGAGCTGCAGCAGCGCCGCCGCATCATCGATGCGCCCGAGCCCTAGGTATGCCTCGACAAGCTGCGCAGTCACGGCGCCATCCTCCGGGGACGCCTCGTGCGCCCGCTGGGCCCATCGGATCGCGTCGTTGAAGCGATGGGAGAAGTTAGAGACGGCCGCCATGGTCTTGTAGGCGGCAAAGCTGGGCTGGATCTGAACAGAGCGATCCAGCGCCTCGCGGGCCGCCGCCACGTCGGCGGGGTCGAGCGTCACGCGGGCCCGGGCCAGGTAGCTTGCGCCGAGCTGAGCATAAGCGGGGTAGAGCCGGGGGTCCCTGGCCACCTTCTGCCTGTAGAAACCGATGGCCGCGTCCCAGTCGCTCGACGTGCTCGCTGGCCCGCACGACGCCAGGCCGGCAAGCACCGAGCCCAGGGCCCACATCAAGAGCCCACCCCAGCCAACCGATCGGTCAAGCCCCACCCGCGCGGCTTCCTGTGTCATGGCGCCGGATGCGGCGGCGCCAGATAGGGGAACACGTCGAGGAACGGCACGTCGTTCTCGGCGGGGAAGGGGAAGTCGCTGTTCAGGACGCGCGGGTCGCCGACGAGGTCCACGACGTCGTCCGCGAGCTCGCGCCCGTTGGGAAACGCGGCGGGCAACAGGGTGTCGTAGATAATGACGTCGGGCGGCACGTTCATGACCTTCTCATGCCGCTTCGGCGCGAGCGAATTCATGGGAAAGTTCTCCGGGAACTGCGACCGCAGGGCACGGCCGGCCAGGTCCTGAAACGGCCCGACCAGGTCATCAACGGCCGAGGTGGCCCAGATGAGCAGCGTGTCCTGGTCGTTGAGCACGACGTCCAGCGGCAGCTCGATCACGATGGCGGCGATGTTCCGCCCGGTGCGGGGTGCGCGGATGAACGGGTCGTCCCGGAGCCCCGCGAACAGGAGGATTTGCTCGCGATCGCGTCTGGGGATCCCCACCGTCTCGAGTATCGGCTCGCCGCCCATGTCGAACTCGACATGGAGCGCGAGGTCCTTCTGGACCTTGTGCGGCCCCAGGATTGTGCCGCCGAACATCTCCAGGTCCGCCGCGTCGTCGAAGGCGACCTCGCTGTCGTTGTCGATCAGGATCTTGACCCTCAGGTCGGACGCGAACTGATACTGCTGCACCCCGGGCGGGATGCTCGGATCCAGGCTCACGATCAGCACGAGCTGATCCCCGCGCGTAAACGCGAACAGGTCCGTGATGCGGGCGTCGTGCCGACCGGCGCTGATCAGGACCGGCGTGTCGCCGTGATCGGCAGCGCGGCAGGGCTCCGATGCCCAGATGCCTGCACCGCCGACGCAAAGGCACCCGAGTGTAACAATTGCCTTGGCCGATTCCTTCATCCTTACTTCTCCTGGCTTACCGGTCCTGGCCGGCATCGTGCCCTCTCACTGGTACGACGATCGAGACCCCAGGGATCCGATTCTTCCCCGCCATATCCGGATCTCACACCGTCCGATAGGTGTAAGGCGAACACGCGGGTCCTCGAGCGGATTGAAAGCGAGACTGGCCAATCGTCTCATCCTTCGAACCGACGGATGAGCCCCTGCAGCCGCCAACCGCTCACCGGCAGCACGCGGTTGACCGGCGGCCGCATGACAACCTCCCAGTCCCGCCCGACCGGCTGGCGTCGGACCTCGTGAACTAAAGGAAGAGGAGGACGTAGCCGGCGGCGAGCGCGATCTGGAACACTGCGAAGGGAAATGCCCTCACCACAAAGCCGCCAAAGGAAAGCTTCAGTCCATGCTTGTGGATGATCGTCACCGCCACGAGCGTCGACGCGGAGCCGATGGGGGTGAGGTTGCCGCCGAGGTTGGCGCCGAAGATGACCGCCCACCACAGGGTGGACTCCCGCGGCGTGTCGAGCGCGGCAAAGATCTTGGCAAGCATCGCGGCAAGCGGGATGTTGTCCGTTACCGAGCTTGCGGCGGCGGAGGAAATCAGGATCGAGGCCGGGCCGAGACGATCGCCCAGCTCGATCAGGTGCGTAACCCCCGTGCCGATCAGGGCGAGCACCTGGGCGTGCTCCATGATGCTGATCACTGCAAAGAGCGCCGCAAAGAAGCCCAGGAGGTCCCAGTCCAGCGCCCGGTAGAAGCGGTTGACATCGTGTTTGTAACGGATGAGCATCACGCCGGCGAAGGCGAGGGCGACGAACCCCATTCCGAGATCGCTGATGAACGGAAGGACCGATGTCGTCGCGATCGTTGCGATGAACGCCACCAGCATGAACGCCCCGAAGAAGAAGAACCGCCGGCTCTCGATCCCGTCGTTCTCATCGAATCCGGAGACGAGGAACGCCGCCTCGGCCCGCTCATCGGCGCCGGCCAGACGCCGGATGCCGAAGAGCTTCGCCCCGAGGATGAGCGTGGCCACGGTGGCCACCGCGACGAAGGGGCTGGACTTGATGAAGAACTCAACGAAGCTGATGCCGGCGGTGGTGCCCACGATGATGTTGGGCACGGAGCTGATGAGCGTCAGCAGCCCGCCGATATTGGTCAGGAGAGCCTCGATGAGAAGAAAACCCAGAAGAAGCTCCTGCCTGGTGAGCTTTTTCAGCGAGACGGCGGAGAGCGAGCCGACGATGATCATCGCGGTGACGTTGTTGAGGACCGCCGAGAAGACCACCGTCATCAAGCCGTAGACCCACAGGAGCTTCAAGGGGTCGCCACCGGAGGCCTTGGTGAGCTTGATCGCAATCCAGCCGAACAGGCCGCACTTGGAGGTCACGTCGACAAAGAGGCTCGAGCCGAGGATGATCGCGATCACCCCCCAGTCGATCGCCGGGATGTACACGGGAAGGTTGACCGCGTGACCGCCGGGAAGGACCGCCGGCCCGAAGGGAAGCGGCAAAACCCATGCGCCCAGAAGCAGGCAGATGGTGGCGAAGGTGCCGACGATGATGGATTTCCTGGCGTGGAGCTTCTCCTCCAAGGCAAGGCACGCGATCATCGCCACCAGGATCGCGCCAAACAGGAGCGTGATCGAGATCGATACCTCGCCGGCATGGTTGTTCTCGACGGCGAGTGTGAGCAGTTGAGTCGGCATGGGCTAGAGCATCAGCAGTGGAATCTGCCGCAGCTCGACGGCGAGCGGGTAGGACAGACCGTGCATGGCGAGCTGGTCCTCGTCCTTGGTATCGAAAACCAGCAGGTCGACCTCGTGCTCCTCGATGAGCGTGCGGTACTCGCTGAGCCTATGGCCGAGGGTGATGATCGGCTTGATATCCACCCTCACATTCGCTTGGCCGAGGATCTGGCGACAGGAGTCGATAAAGTCACGCGGCTCCTTGAGGAGCTGGTGGCCGATACGCTCCCGCGCCAGGTCGGTGTTGATCTCGGAGATCCTGGAGATGACACCGATGTAGCGCTCGAAGGTGGCCTCGTCCTCGACATGGGTCAGGTAGAGCGTCCCGCCGGGCTCGGTGAACCGCACGGCGTAGTTGATCAGATGGTGGTTTCCCGTCAAGTGGTCGGTGATCGCCATCACCGTGTCGGTGTTCTTGATGGCGTGCGTTGCGGCCCGCCGAGCCTCTGGGTGGGGCAGCACCAGGATGGGTACGGCCGCGGCCTGGGTGAGGACCTCGACGTAGTCGCCCAGGGTGTAGGGATCCTCCCACTGTCGGCTGTGGAGGTGGCGGTAGGTGCAGACGAGGTCGGACCGCGCTCGGTCGACGATGGCAAGAAGCCCGCGGAGCGTGTCGAACTCGTCGCCGGTGACCAGCGTCCACGTCGGGGTCTCCGGCGCCCGAAGCACTCCCAGGAAGTTCCTCACCGTTTGATCAAACGCGGACGCCTCGTTGCCGCGGCGGTCGGTGACCACGAGCACCGAGCCGATCCTGACCGGCTCAAAGACAAGAGGCTCCTTGGCCGCGGAGCGGAAGATGCTTTCAAATTGATCGACGTCGGTGATGAGCTGGCCTCACATGAAGAGGCGGCATTGTACTGTCCACCGCGGGTCGCGGGAGGGGGCAACAGATTCTTCGTTCGTGGCGGGATTGTTCAGGGGTCGATTGACGG
>JADFKZ010000038.1 GCA_022564665.1 Planctomycetota bacterium
GGGCGAGGATCCGGGCCCCTGATTGAGCCCGACTTGCGCGGGCCCCTGGGGGACCTCTCAGCGCAAGCGGGCGAGCTCAACTTCTTCCGGCAACGGTCGTCTCCTTCCGGTGAGGGTCGGGCCCTCGCTGGGGCCCTGGACCCGAGGATGCTCGCGTGTCTGCCTGATTCTCATCGACCGGTCGGGCACGGCGCTTCGAAAAAGGCGGCGAATTGTAGACGCCGCCGGATCCTTGTCAACGTGGCCGCGAACCGGCCCTACACCCGCCGGATGAGCCGTGAGGGGGAGATCCGCAGACGCTTCATGAGCGGGCCGATCTGGTCGAGGTACCGACGTGCATCGGCGACGTAGCCCGCGGTGGGTTTCAGCTCGGGCAACCGGGAGCCGAAGAAGCGGTTCATCCGGAGCATCATGAGGTCGCGGACGTACTTGGCGATCATCGATGCCAGGGCGACCGGGAGGTGGGCGTCCTCGGCATGTGGACCAAAGCTCACGGTCAGGAGGGATCCGTTGCGCTGCAGCCGATAGCGGCTCAGGGCAGGTCCTTCGGCGAGCACGCGGATCCGGGCGCCGGGAAAGCACACCGAAAGCGATCTCCGGTAGTGGATCCGACCCCCGAGCCGGTCCACCACCACCCTCGGGTGGCTCTCGGGCCACCCCCGCCACAGGGCCTCGATCCGCCACATCACGCTGCAGAGGTTGACGCTGGCCTTGGTGCCCATCTTGGCGACCTGTCGGTTCAGCTCCTCGGCGGGGATCATCCGGCACGCCATCAGCACGCAGCGCACGCCCGCGGCGTCCATCGCCCGCTTCAGCACCCCCGCCGCCAGGTCCAGCTCCACTGCCTGGTGGGCAAGCGGAAGCGGCGTGGATGAGTCGTACCAGGGCTGCGACGGCACCTGGGCCTCGAGGTGGTCAAAGAGCGCGACGTCGTCCGCCGTCTGGACTCCCATGGCGCGGCAGAAGGAGAGCACGCCTCGCTCGAGGTGCTGGAGCGGATGGCCCGTCGCGCGCTGCGAATGGTGGCGTTTGAGCTTCTTGGAATCGGCGATCGCGAGGCGGTGGCGCCGATCGCTGGGGCTGCGGCACACGGCCGACCCCAGCAGACGCCACAGGTCGGGAGCGCCGCAGAGGGGGTCGTGGCGCTCAACCTCAAAAGCGCAGCAGCCTACGCACAGCGGCCCGAGCATGGGGCCGTAGCCAGCTTCGTCGATACCGGCGTAGAGGAAGGTCAGGCTGAGCAGGGTACCATTGTTCGCACAATGGCGGAATCACCCACTCCCTCCACCACCCCCATCAAGGTGCTCGTCGCCATGTCGGGCGGCGTGGATTCGTCCGTGGCCGCCGCGCTGCTGGTGCGCGAAGGCTATGAGGTTGTCGGGTGTTTCATGCGGCTCGGCTCCTCCGCCGAGACCGGCTCTGAGACTAGACATCGCGGGTGTTGCTCACTCAACGACGCCGCGGACGCCCGCCGTGTCGCGGCCAAGCTGGAGATTCCCCTGTACATCTGCAACTTCAAGAAGGAGTTTGGCCGGGTCATCGATTACTTCGTGGCCGAGTACAACGCGGGTCGCACGCCGAACCCCTGCATCCGATGCAATGACTGGTTGAAGTTTGGCAAGCTGCATTCCTATGCCAGGCAGATGGGCGCCCGGTTCGTCGCCTCGGGCCATTATGCGAGGATCGACGGGGGCCCCGGCGCGCCGCGGCTGCTGCGGGGCGTCGACCGTGACAAGGACCAGAGCTACGTGCTCTTCGGTGCACCGCTGGAGCGGCTCCGGGAGATGCTGCTTCCGATCGGCGAATATCACAAGGCGGATGTCCGAAGGATCGCCCGCCAGCTCGATCTTCCGGTCTTCGACAAACCCGACTCTCAGGAGATCTGCTTCGTACCCGATAATGACTACGCAGGCCTCGTCGGACGTCACACGAAAATGGTGGCGGGCAGCATCGTGGATACCTCGGGCAAGGTCCTCGGCCGCCACCGGGGACACCAGCACTTTACCGTCGGACAGCGGCGCGGCCTGGGGGTGGCGATGGGGTACCCGCTCTACGTTGTCCAGAAGGACGCGGCCAGCAATACGGTGTGCGTGGGTGGCAGGGCCGAGCTCCTGGCCGAGGGGTGCGCCGCGTCGGAAGCCAATTGGTTCCGCGATCCGGATGACGGCCGTTGGATCGAGTGCACCATCAAGATCCGCTACAACGCGGAGCCGGTTGAGGGACGGGTTCGCGCAACGGCTCAGGACCGTCTTGAGGTGCGTTTCGCCGAGGCCCAGTTCGCCGTCGCGCTGGGGCAGGCGGTGGTCTGCTACGACGGTGATCAAGTGATCTGCGGCGGCTGGATCAGCGAGACGGCACGTGTCAGAGACGACAGGTTCGTCACCGGTTGTCCACAATCCGAATCTGTCAAGCGCCCCTCCGGCGGTGGTGTGCTAGATTTCCCGCGGCGGTGCGGTGTCGACGACAACGCACCCGTAGGCTGACCGAGCCTGGCGTGGCCCCACCTCCGTGCCGGGACGTCAGCCGATCGCGGGCTGAGGCATGCGCCACGGCCCGGGAGAAAAGAAGAGGCCTCCGCGAGAGCGTGGGCCTCTTCGTTTTAATTGGACTCCAAGCGACGTACAGTGAGGTGCTGTGGCTGAGCTGGAGTGGTCTTTTCCCTATTCCTCGCAGCGGATGCCGGTGCTGGCCCGGAATATCGTGGCCACCTCGCAGCCGCTCGCTGCACAGGCGGGGCTCCGCATGCTCTGGGAGGGAGGGAACGCGATCGACGCCGCCGTGTCGTCGGCGATCGCGTTGACCGTCGTCGAGCCGACGTCAAACGGGATTGGATCCGACGCCTTCTGCCTGGTCTGGGCGGGCGGAGGGCTGCACGGGCTCAACGCATCGGGTCGATCTCCCAAGACGCTCTTGGCCGAGCGCTTCGCTGACCGCGAGGAGGTGCCCGATCTTGGATGGGACAGTGTCACTGTTCCCGGTGCTGTCTCGGCGTGGGTGGCGTTGTCAGAACGCTTCGGGGCGCTTCCCTTTAAGAGGCTCTTCGGTCCCGCGATCGAGTACGCCCGTCAAGGTTTCTCCGTTTCCCCGCAGACGGCCCACTACTGGGCGCTGGCCTGCGAGAAGTACAAGGGCTTCCGGACGTTTCAAGAGACATTTTGCCCTCAGGGCCGGGCGCCGGGACCGGGGCAGCTGTTCCGGAGCCCCGGGCATGCCGAAACGCTCGAGCGAATCGCCGACACCCGCGGCGAGGCGTTCTACCGGGGCGAGCTGGCCCAGCTCATCGAGACCGAGGCGCGCTCCACCGGCGGGCTGCTCACGGCTGAGGATCTCGCCTCGCACCGACCGGAGTGGGTGAGGCCGATCTCGCTGGAATACCGCGGCTATACGCTGAGCGAGATCCCACCCAACGGCCAGGGGCTGGCGGCGCTTCAGGCGCTCGGGATCCTGAGACACCACCCACTCCCCGAGCACGCCGTCGACACCGCGGCCAGCCTTCACTACCAGATCGAAGCGATGAAGCTGGCATTCGCCGACGCGGATCGATATATCGCCGACCCCGGGTGGATGGATGTCGAGGTCGCGGATCTGCTCGATGAGGCCTATCTGGCCCGCCGTGCCGGCGAGATCGATCCTCAGCGGGCACGGGACCCTCATTACGGCCAGCCACGGTCCGGGGGCACGGTGCTTCTGGTCGCCGCGGACAAAGAGGGCAACATGGTCTCGTTCATCCAGTCCAACTACGCCGGCTTCGGCTCCGGGATCGTGATTCCGGGCACCGGAATCGCGATGCAGAATCGCGCGGCGTGCTTCACGCTCAAGCCGGGGCATCCCAACCAGGTGGGGCCGGCCAAGCGGCCCTACCACACGATCATCCCAGGGTTCGTCAGCCGGGGCGGTGAGCCGCTGATGAGCTTCGGCGTCATGGGGGGTCTGATGCAGCCCCAGGGCCACGTACAGGTCCTGATCCGGATCGCCGACTATGGCCAGAACCCGCAGGCCGCGCTGGACGCGCCGCGGTGGCGTGTGGAGGGGGGGCTCAGGGTGGCACTGGAGCCTGGCTTCGAGCCCGCCGTCTATGAGCAGCTCAAGCAGCGCGGCCACGAGATCACGATCGCCGAGGCCCGCACTGTGCAGCACGGGGGCGGCCAGGCGATTTACAGGCTCGAGAACGGCTATTTCGGCGCCAGCGACCTCCGGCGCGACGGTCAGGCGGTCGGATATTGAATCACCGTGCGCGATTCGACGCGCAAGTGACGTTGGGAGAGAGTGATGTGCTGATTCTACAGCTCACCGCCGACCGGCAAGTGCATAATCGCGTACGGTGATTTAGGATACGCTGATGGCCTCAGAGGATCTGAGCACGATCGCCAAGTCTCTCGTTGCCAGGGGCAAGGGAATCCTCGCCGCCGACGAGAGTTTCCCCACCATCGAGAAACGGTTTGCAACCATCGGCGTGGAGTCCACCGAGGACAACCGCCGCGTGTACCGGAAGATGCTCTTCACCACGACGGGGTTCGAGGAGTTCATAAGCGGCGTCATTCTCTTTGACGAGACGATCCGGCAAACGAGCGACGACTCGACGCCGCTGGTGGAGGAGCTCACCCGGCGTGGCGTGATCCCGGGGATCAAGGTGGACCTCGGGGCCAGGCCGCTCGCCGGCGCAGCCGGCGAGAAGATCACCGAGGGCCTTGACGGTCTGCGGGACCGACTGGCCGAATACCACCGGCTTGGTGCGCGGTTCACCAAGTGGCGGGCGGTCATCACCATCGGGGCGGGGATTCCCAGTCGCCGCTGTATCGACGCCAACGCCGAGGCGCTTGCGCGCTTCGCCGCCCTGTCGCAGGAGGTGGGCGTGGTTCCCATCGTCGAGCCCGAGGTGCTCATGGACGGCGACCACACGATCCAGCGGTGTTTCGAGGTGACCCAGGAGACGCTTGGCAGCGTCTTTGAGAGGTTGGCGGCACACCGTGTCGTTCTCGAGGACATGCTGCTGAAGCCCAACATGGTTCTCGCCGGCAAGGCATGCCCGCGACAGGCGGGTGTCGATGAAGTGGCCGAGCAGACCGTGAAGTGTTTCAGACGCGTGGTTCCGGCGGCCGTTGGGGGAATCGTCTTCCTTTCCGGCGGCCAGAGCAACGAGAAGGCCACCGCCCATCTGAACGCCATGAACGCGCTGGCGGAGACTCACCCGTGGCAGTTGAGCTTCTCCTACGGCCGCGCGTTACAGGATCCACCGCTGCGAACGTGGGCTGGAAAGGCGGCAAACGTCCGCAAGGCCCAGGAGGCCTTCCGTCACCGGGCGCGGCTTAACGGCGCCGCCCGTTTCGGCCGCTACAGCGAGAAGATGGAGAAGGAATTCGCGGTCGTGTAGTGCCGTTTCCCCTTGGCCCGTTTTGCGTTCACAAAAGAACTCACCGAGGAGGGCCGCGGAGAGGCTCACAAGCTCGACGTTGGCGCGGCCCCGTCAGCGCCCGTCGCACGAATGGGTTGGTGCGTCGAGGCAAGAAAAAGCGACCGCCTCTTCTCTTCTCTGGCTGACAGTTGACAGCTGAAAGCTGACAGCCCTCTACGCCTTCTTGCAGACGTCGTCGTTCTTCTGACCCGCGTTCAGCAGGGCCACCGCCTTGTCGGGGTCGATCGACCCTTCGGCGACGTAGGCAGCAATTTCCCGCCTGGTGCGTTCCTTGGTGCGACTGACGATGATCTTGGTGATCGACCCGAAGAGGATTGCCACGATTGCGATGGTGCCGCCGATGACGAAAATGACCGTCGGCACGCTCAAGAGTCGACTCACAGCATCGGCCAGAATGACCATGTTGGGGTCCTCCCTTTATCCTATGTTCCGATCCACCGGCGGGGGATTTCACGCTGGCTGGATTGTGTCCACCGCCGAGGCCCGAGCGGGCTTGAGAGGCCGGCTCGCCTCGCGGTGCAGACGGCTCTGCTCCTTCTCGCTGAACTCCTCACCGAAGCGGACCAGCCGCAGGCTGTTTGCGATCACCACGACATAGCCCAGGGCGTAGAGCAGCGGCGCAAGGAAGAAATTTATCCTCCCGGTTGCGGCGAGAGCCAGGCCGATGGCGGCCAGCAGGAGCGAGGCGCCGATGTTCTGCCCGATCACGTTGCGGGCCCGGCGGGCCAGCTCCAGGAGGAAGGGGATAAGACGCAGGTCGTCGTTCATGAGGGTGATGCCCGCGGTGTTGGTGGCGATATCTGACCCGGAGAGGCCCATCGCCACCCCGACGTCTGCCGAGGCCAGAATCGGGCCGTCGTTGATCCCATCGCCGACCACCAGTGTTCGATGCCCCTTTTGCATGAGGTACCTCAACTCCGCCTGCTTCTCTTCCGGGAGGCACTCCGCTTCGATGGCGTCGACGCCGACCGCCCGCCCGACCCTCCTGGCCACCGAGAGTCGGTCGCCGGTGAAGATGCTCACCCGGCGAACGCCGAGCTGGCGCAACTTCCGGATGATCTCGGGCGCGTTGCGGCGTATCTTGTCCTCCAGACCGACCGCGCCGAGGTATCGCCCCGCCTTCATGACGTGCACCCCCGAAATGCCCTGGATCTTGGACTCGATCTCGTCGATCTGCGCGCGAACCGAAGGATGGTTCCCGGCGAGCCAGTCGGCGCGGCCCACCCGGATCTCGCCGTCGCCCTCGCCCGCGATGACGCCGCGGCCACGGAGCTCCTCAAACTTCTTCACCGGGTTCGGCGTGATGCGGGCCTGCTCGGCGGTCTCGAGAATCGATCGGGCCAGCGGGTGATTGGAATGCTGCTCTCCGTCCGCGGCCGCCTGGAGCAGGGTGGCGCCCTCGACGCCGGCGGCGGGGGCGAGCCGGCTGACGGCGAAACGGCCGGTGGTCAGCGTACCCGTCTTGTCCATGATGACGGTATCGATTGCGGCCGCCGCCTCCAGCGTTGCCGTCTGCTTGATCATGATGCCCAGCCGGGCAGCGGCGGCAAAGGCCGCGACCATGGCCGTGGGGTGCGAGATCAATAGCGCTCCCGGACAGGTGACGACGAGCACGGTGATCGCCCGGATCGCGGCCTCATGCTTGATGGCGTCGTTCTTGGCGGTGAAGAACCACACAAGGCCGGCCACCATCAGGACCACAGGGACGTAGTAGGACGCCAACTGCTCGATGAGCTCCTGTCGTTGCGTCTTGGCGGACTCCGCCTCACGGATGAGCTTTTCGACCTTGCCGATCGTGGTCTCGCCGGCGACGGCGGTCACCTCGATATCGATCTGACCGGTCAGATTGGTCGTGCCGGCGTACACATCCCGGCCGACCTGCGCCTCGACGGGGACGGCCTCCCCCGTCAGCGACGCCTGATTGATATCGGTGGAGCCGGCGACGATGCGGCCGTCCACCGGGAGGTTCTCACCGGGGCGGACCCGGGTGATCTGGCCGACCTTGACCGTGGCCAAGGCGACCTCCTGCTCCTGGCCCTGGGGCCCCACGAGACGCGCGGTCTCGGGCGTGAGGTCGATCAGATCGCGGATGGCCCGCTGGGCGCCCCAGGCGGTGCGGCTGAGCACCAGGTTTGCGGTCCACAGAAAAAGCGCCAGGAAGCCTGCGGCCAGGTAGTAGGTGCTGGCGATGGCGGCCAGCACCGCCAGCGAGGCGAGCGAGTCTGAGGAGGGTCGGCCACGCAGGATCTCCTTCCACGCCCCCACCAGCAGCGGGATGACCAGCACGACCGCCCCGAGGGCGGCGGGGATCTGGGCCACCTGCGGGTGTGCGCCAGCCCGGCCGGCGATCCAGGAGACCGCCAGAAGAACGCCGCCGGCCAGGGCAACGGTAAGACGCCGCTCCAGCCGCTCGGCACCGCGTGAGTCGGCGTCCCGAAGTTCAAGCTCCTGTTCCGGGACGCCGGCAACGCTTAGCTCCGACATGGTTGTCTCCCGGGGGTTAGTCTAGGGTGGTACGCTGAGGGCTCGGCCCCGGTTCGGGCCCTGAGGTGATCGGAGCCCCCACCCGTGGTTGAGCAGGTCGCCATCGTGGGTGACGGACAGATGGGCCTGGTGCTCGCCGACGCCCTGGCCCACCACGGGGTCGGGGTCAGGCTCTGGGGCCGGTCACCCACCCGGGTACGGGAGCTTGCCGCGACCCGCCGCTCGCCGCGACGGCTGCCGGGGTTCGTCCTTCCGGACTCCGTTGGGGTCACGGGGGACGACGAGGCCCTCCTCAAGGGGGCCGGGATCATCATCAACGCGATCCCCACCCAGTTCATCCGAGGGGTCTGGGAACGACTAAAACCCCATGTTGATCCGACGGTGCCCGTCATCAGTGTCTCCAAGGGAATCGAGAACCAGACGCTCTTGAGGCCCACTCAGGTGATTGCGGAAGTGATCGGCGACGGTCAATCGCCTCACATGCGGCCGATGTGCGTCTTGAGCGGGCCAACCATCGCGGCGGAGCTCGCCCGACACCAACCCGCGACCATGGTGGCCGTCGCCAGTGATTCGGCGCTCGCTCGACGAGTCCAGCAGCTCCTGGATGTCGACTGGATCAGGACCTACCGGCACGATGATATTCTCGGCGTGGAGATTGCGGGCGCCGTCAAGAACGTGATCGCGCTGGCGGCGGGAATGGTTGACGGTCTGGAGGCCGGCTACAACGCCAAATCCGCGCTGCTGGCGAGAGGGCTCGCTGAGATCGTTCGGCTCGGCGTGGCGTTGGGGGCGAAGGTGGACACATTCTTCGGGGTTGGCGGTGTCGGCGATCTGGCAACGACCTGCTTCAGCCCTCTGGGCCGCAACCGAAGCTGCGGTGAGCGACTCGGTCGCGGCGAGTCGCTGGATTCGATTCTCTCTTCGACTGCTTCGGTGGTGGAGGGCGTTGCTACCACCCGTTCCGTGGTCCGGCTGGCACAGCGTAATGGAGTGGAGATGCCCATCACTCAGGCGGTCCACGCCATCCTCTTTGAGGGTCTGGACCCCACCGACGCAATCCGCAATCTGATGCGTCGGGAGGTCAAGGCGGAAGTCATCGGATAGAGCTGTTGCGTCAAAGCGTAGCGGCCTTTTTGATAGGCCGCGTACCAGAGCGAGTGTCGGCCCGAAGGGCCGTACGGAGCGCTGAAGTAAGCGAGGCGCCTGATCAGCGGCGGCGGATGAATTCGCCGCCGCGTACCAGAGCGAGTGTCGGCCCGAAGGGCCGTACGGAGCGCTCAAAATAGTGCTCGTCAGTCCTCCAGGAAACCCGATTTGACGAGCTCAACCAATGCGCTCACTGCTTCGTGGGCGTCACAGCCTGTGGCGGCAATCTCGATCCGCGTGCCGACGGTGGCCGCCAGGAGCATCATCTGGATGACCGACTTGCCGTCGACGAGCTGCTCCTGGTCACAGCGTCGAACCGAGATGTCGGACTTCGCCTTCGAGGCGGTCTCGGCGAACAGCGTGGCCGGCCTGGCGTGAAGACCGAGCTTGTTGGCGACGGTTACGACAGCCGACGTGGTTTTTGACACCTGCCTGAGCTCCGCCCGATTTACAACAGCGAGGATGCCAAGTCTACCACAGACCGGCCGTCTCAGCGGACGGGAGCCTTGGCATCGGCTTCCTGCAGCAATGTCATGATTTCGTCGACCGTCTTGGCTTGCCGCAGGAACCGCCTGAACGTCTCCTGGCTCAGGCTTCCAAAGACCGCCTCCATCGCGTCGAGGTGCTCTTCGGGCTGGTCTTCCGGGCTCAGCAGGAGGAAGATCGCGTAGACCGGTTGCTTGTCGAGGGCGTTGAACTCGACCCCTGTATGGCTGATACCGACCGTGATTGCCATTTTGCTGATCGCCGGATGCTTGACATGGGGTACGGCGACGCCGTGGCCGAAGCCAGTCGAGCCGCGCTTCTCCCGCTTGATAACGGCCTTGATGAACTCGTCGCGCAGCTTTGGGCTCAGGGCTCCGGCGTTGACAAGGGCGTCGATGATGTCGGCGATGGCGGCGTCGCGTTCCGTTGCGACGAGGTCCGGGATGATTGCGTCTTTCACGACGATGTCCAGCAGCTTCATACCTGGGTCCCCCCAATCGGGGTGTGGTGTTTGTTGTCTCGGAGCCTGCTCTTGTGATCCTTCAGTTGTCTGATCAGTCGATTGATCGTCGCGTCAAGACAGGTGTACAGGTCATCATGCGAGCTGGTGGCGACGAACGCATCATGATGCTCGACGTCGGTGATGATCTCGACCCGGTAGCCATTTTTGGCCTTGTCGATGAGCACCTCCACCTGCTGCACACGATTGAAGTATCGGGGAAACTTCTCGATTTTCTTTGATGCGTAGGCCTCGATCGCGTCAGTGACCTGAATGTTCCTGGCACTGAACCTGATCTGCATGTCGTATCTCCCTGCTGCGGAAGGACCTCCAGTGGACCTCGGGCTAGGTGTCTGTGGTTCGAGCGGGTGTGGTCTCGGGACGCCGCGGCGGGTCCGTCACCTCTTGGGTATCAATCGCGGGTTCGATGGCATCTTCGATGAGCTGCTGGTCGGGGACCAGCACGCCTGCCGAGACGGCGTAGCGGATCGCCTCTTCGACGGTGAGGGGGATCTCGATGACCTCGCGGCGCTTGACCACGATCGTATAGCCGGTGAAGGGGGTGGGCGAGCTGGGGATGAACACCGTCACCGCGTCGCCCGACTCACGGACGATCGACTTCATGGCGTTGCCGGTCAGGAACCCCACCGACCAGATGCCCTTGCGCGGGTACTGCACAATGACCACCCGGCTGAACTTCTGGGGCCGCTCATCGCTGAATAGGAAGTCCACGATCTGCTTGACGTAGGGGTAGACCTGTTTGACGACCGGCACGGTCGTGATGGCGCCCTCGAGCTTTCTGTAGATTCGGCGTCCCAAGAATCCTCCCAGGAGCCGGCCGGCGATATAGACCGCGACGATTGCCGCGATCAGGCCGATGAAGTGCATGTACCATCTGTCATCCCACCACAGTCGGATGTTCTCCGCCCGCAGGTCCTCCCTGACCTTTTGCGGCGCATCCACGCCGAATCGCATGGCGATTCGCGTCGCGACTTCTTCATTGACACGTTTCTCGGAGGGGTCAAAGGCCAGCTGCAGCGGCGGCCAGACGCTGGTCAGCTGGACCAGCCCCGCCTTCAGCCCGTCGTTGATCGGATCCGCGATGGTCTTATCGACGAACCTGTATGCCTGAACGATGATCCACAGCGTCAAGACCGTGGGCAGCAGCACCACGAGCCCTCGAATGAAGAAACGCTTGAAATCTGCGGTGAACGTGCGTTCCGACTGAGTGGTTGTCATCGATCGCGATGATCCCCCCCCAGCCGCGGCGCCCCGCGCCGCGCATTGGGGAGCTTTCTATAGTCTAGGGCGCCGGGGTGAGGCCATCAAACACGTCTACCACCTCATCGGCAGACGCGGCCGCAACCTGACAACAACTGTGAAATACTCGCCGTCGCGGCGGGCGCGAACCCGCACCGTGTCCCCGATTCTCTTTGCCGCGATGAGCATTTGAAGCTCGGCCAGGGAACGGGTGGGTGTGCCGTCGACGGACACGATCGTGTCCCCGGCGCGAAGCTGGCTGCCCGCGGCGGCAGAGCGCGGGAGGATCCGGGCGATGACCACGCCGTCATTGCTCGCGTTGGGTCTGCTTTTGATGCCGAGCGCGGCATCGCCATCATCGATGCGTGTGTCGATCTTCGGTCTGATCGTCAGCCATCGACGCCAGGACCGCTCGACGTCGGCAAGCGGCATCCCGAAGCACGTCTCGAAGGCCGTGGCTCCGGTGGGGTCTACGTCGAAGTGTTCGATCAGGGCGCGATACCACGATTGTAGCCGGCCCCGCTCTGCCAGGAACTCGAAGATCGATCGCGACTGCGGGTACAGCTGACTTGCCCTGTGCATGAACCGTTCCTCGGACAGTGCCAGGAGGTCGCGCCACGGGGTGAGACGGCCGACGGCGGCCAGGGACTTGACGATGTTGTGACGCTCGTTGGGGAGGAAGACAACCTGCTCATCATCGGTGAAGATGTAATCCTCGTAGAGCGATGCCAGACCCTCCTGCACCCACAAGGGATGCTTCTGTTTCAGCTGCTCCATGTGGGCATAGTGCAAGGCGTGGAAGAACTCGTGACGCAGCGATCCCCCGATATCGCGGGCGATCAACCGCCGCTTGCTGTGCTCGTAGATTCCGCCGATCTCATCGGCCTCAAAGAGCCGCCGGGCATCATTCGGGGTGGGCACGGCGATGAGTACGTATGGGCTCGGCCAGGCGCCCAGGAGTGTTCGGTGGAGGTGGTCCGCCTGGCGCTGGAGCATCCCCCGCATCTGGCTGTGCGAGACGGGGTCCAGCGCTGTGGCGTAGGCCAGATGACGCTCCTCGTCCTTCTCGTAGCGGTAGTGCTCCTCCCCGTAGACGGCCCGCCATTTGGCCAGGGCGGCGGTGGCGTCCCGGCTGGCCTTCCATTGGACCCGCTGAAGCAGGGCCACGAAGGTGGGGTGGTCCCGGATCCCCTCGAGGTCGGGTTCGGTCGCGATCTCGTCGAGATCGCGAAGCCCGGCATCGACCGCCCGCATCAGATAGGTGGCCGCCTTGTCGCGCCGGCCCAGGCGGGCGTAGGCGCACGCCCCGTTGTAGAGCATGACCGCGTCGTTGGGGGTCCGTGCGAGGTAGCGCTCGATCAGGTTCGCAGCGCGGGTCCAGTCGCCCTCGACGAAGCTGCCATAGATCCGCTGTTGCAGCGAGCCGGATTCCCGGCCGGGGTGGGGTCGGTCGGCACCGCCGGCCGCGACCAGCCCAACCACAACCACCAAGGCATGACGGAGGGAAAGATGCATGGTCGGTAAGTCTAGGCCAAAAGATTCACCGCAGAGACACAGAGGACCCCGAGAAGAGGGAAACACCGAGGGCCACGGAGAACACGCAGAACACGGAGAGACAAATGAGAGAAAAGAAGATCTCTCTTATCCATTCTCCGGGGCCTCCGCGTCGGCTCTCCGAGCTATGGGCGATTCGGTTCGCTCGTCTGCCTCCGGCCGTGGTTCGGCCAGCCACCTGCGCCAGCGCGACTCGAGCCGGTCGATCGGCTGGCCGAAGGTGCGCTGCAGCGCGCCGATTGCCGCGGGCTCCTCATCGAAGCCGTCCACGAAGGATCGATAAAACGCCTCGAGTTTCCCCCAGGAGGCAAGAAAGCGGAAGATCGATCTGAGTTGGGGGTAGGCGCGGCGCGCCTCCGACGACAGGTGCTTCGATGAGAGCGAAAAGAGCTCGGGCCAGGAGAGCAGCTTCCCTCCGTTGAGCAGGTCGGTGGCGAAGACGTCGCGGTCGTTGGGGGGAAACTCGATGGTACCCTCGGGCCCCAGTCGGTATTCTTCGTAGAGCGAAGCGAGCCCCTCCTGGACCCACGGCGGGTGTTGCTGGCCGAGCCGGTCCATGTGACCCTGGTGCAACACGTGTACGAACTCGTGCCGGAGGGAGCGGCCCGCGTCTCTGGCGATCAACTGGCGGGTTGGATGGGTGTAGCGCCCATGAATGTGAGGGTCATCGAGGATGCGGGCCGCGTCCGCTTCGGTGGGGATTGCGATCAGCACGCCGTGGGCGGGCATCGCTTCGAAGAGCGAGCGCGTCAGGTGAACCGCCAGGTCGTCAAGCATCCGCCGCATCCGCTTCTGCGCGGTCTCGTCGAGGGCGGTGAGGTAGCTGATCCGTGCGGGCTCGTCGATCTCGCATCGATAGGCGGGATACCGCTCCCGCCAACGTTCAAGCCGCCGGTGGGCGAGCCGTCCGTCGGCAGCATCCCGGGCCGCGAGAATAGCGCTGAAAACAGGGTGGTCGCGGAGCGCCCGTAGTTCAGGGTCGCGCCGCAGATGGCTGACATCGGCGAACCCCGCCCCAATGGCGCGGAGCAGGTACGACGCCGCGAGATCCGGGTCCCCCTGCCTGCAACTCAGGCACGCGGCCTCGTACAGGATCACCGCCTCCGGGGGGACGGGGCCGGCCGCCGTGGCCGCCAGCACCAAGGCAACGCAACCCAGACCCCCTGCCTTGCGCATCCGCCGTCTCCTGACAACGTCGCCGGCCGGGCGTGCCAGATTGAATGTATCCAGATTGGACGCAAAGGCAAGAGTTTTTGGCGGTCACTTGGTCACTTCGTCGCTCGCCGAGGCAATCTCCACCCGCCCGTCGAGTATCCGCAACCTCCCCTGCGCGAAGAGATGGATCGCCTCTGGATAGGCCAGGCACTCCTGCTCGAAGACCCGGACGGCGAGGCGGTGCTCATCGTCCGTGGCGAGCACCGGGCAGAACCGCTGAAGGATGATGGGTCCGTGGTCATATTGGTCATCGACAAAGTGCACGGTGCAACCGGAGGAACTCCGACCCGCAGCGAGCACGGCGCGGTGCACGCGAAGCCCGTGCATTCCCTTGCCACCGAACTCCGGAAGCAGCGCTGGGTGTATGTTCATAATCCGGCCCTCAAAGGGCTTCTCCACGTGGAGCCACCGGAGGTAGCCGCAGAGGCAGACCAGCTCGATCCCCTTTTCCAGGAGCCGCGAAGTGATCGCGTCATGCAGCGTTCGGTCCGAGGAATAGTCCCTCCGGACCACGACGGCAACCTCCAACCCTCGGCTTGCGGCGAGGTGCACCCCCGGCGCATTGTGCCTTGAGCAGATCACCAACTCCATGGTGGCGGGCAGGGAGCCGGCCTCGATGCGGTCGGCGATATTCATCAGTGTCCGCCCGCCGCCGCTGATCAGGGCCGCCAGTCGCAGCGGTCGGTTCTCGCGGTGGTTCGGCGCGTTCATGAGTTGTTCACCGATTCCGGAGGACCGACGCTCGCCGGCGAGCGGAAGGGGATTGGGTTCCCTCCTCCGTCAATGGCGACCATGGTCGTCGTGGCCTCAGTCACTTCGACCGTTTCGCCGGTCGTGAACCGCTCCGCCACAACACGGATGCGGACCTTGACGGAGGTGGTGCCGGTGTCGAGCGTCCGCGTCTGGAAGCTCACCACATCCCCCGTGTGAACGGGATGCCGGAAGCTCACCTGTTGAAGCGAGGCGGTTACCCAGCGGTGGCGGCCGTGCCGGCGGGCCTCGATGAAGCCCGCCTGATCGATATAGGAGAGAATGACGCCTCCGAAAATCGTCCCGTACCTGTTCGTGTCGCGCGGCATCATGACGACGCGGAGGGCGGTCTGGAAGGATGGCTCGTCGGGCATGGGTTCAGGATACCCGGGGTTCTCGGCTGATGAACGTTCTCGTTGTCTCATCGAACGACATTCGACGTTGTGTCAGCAGGCGCAGCGCATTGAGGTCATCAAAGTGTAGGCGAATCGCGGCCGCATCATTGGCGCTCGGCAACCCCGCTTCCTCATGCCATTGGGGCGCGAACCGCTCGATCAGCCACGCCCGCCGCCGGGCGGCTTCGCCGAAGATCGGGCCGTCGGCAACCCGGGGCTGCGTCGTCAGGAGCTTCAGGACGGGCCTGTAACCGCTCGCCAGAAGGCACAGCGCGGTGTCCGGGTCGAACTCTCCGCCGGCGCGATAGAGGATTCGGTAGGCGAACTCCAGGGGGTCGTCACTTTCGACGGGCCGGTCAAGTGCATGGAGTGCAAGACGCTGGGCGGTCCGCACCGCAGCGACGTTCTCGAGCTCATACGCCCGCTCAAGGAGGTCTGCATGCACGCCGAGGAGCATCGCCAGCAGGGCGCCGGCGCGCTTGCGGTCATCGTTGAAGTCGCGTATCCACGATTCGGCAAGCGCTGCGGCGTCGAGGCGCGGGAGGAATCGCTCGGCCACGAGCACAGTTGCGTAGACGGTTCCGTCGGACTGTGTGGGATCCTCCTTGAGCAGGTCGATCACATCCTGCCCGCCCGGATCCGCGCACCGCCACGCGGCGCGGCGCCGGTGCCGGGGGTCCAGGCGGGGGTCGGCCAGGACGCGGCGCAGCTCGGTCTGGCGATCGGGGGTGGCCATCCGGCGCGGCACGCCCGCGTGCCGGCTGCCCCAGCTTTGAGCCAGGAGACTCAGCCTCTTCAGTGAGTCGTCCTCGATCCGCAACGTGGCCAGGAGGTGAGCGCGGTCGCGGCCCGCCCAGAGGCAGACACCCGCAAACGCACGCTCGCGCACCTGCTTTGAGGGCGATTCCAGCAACTGTCTGACCAGGGGCAACACCACGGCCGGCTCCAACGTCAGCGGACAATCCAAGAGTGCTTCGGCGCAGATGAGCTGGTCGGTCTCGTTGCCCCGATGCGCTCTGAGCGACAGCTCCCGGCAGATCAGCGGATCGGGCTGCCGGCCCCATCCCCACAGCCCCACCGGCTCCAGGGCGTCCGCCGCATCGCGCAAGGCATCGTCGGAGCCGGCGTTGAGCAGCGCGTTGATCGGCTCGGCGAGCCTCTCACACCGTGGTCGATCTGCGGGCTTCAGCAGGCGGCCCCAGCCGGCGGCGCGGACACGGCCATCGGGGCCGACGATCTGCTGAAGTGCCTGGTCGTCTCGCCATCGTGGGTAGGTCCACGCGGAGATGACAGCGCCGGCGGAGACCGCCGCGGTAAGGGTGGCGAGGGCCATCGGCTTCATGTGGGTACGGTAGGATTGTCAGAAGTGGATTCATAACCGATCCGCCGGCTCGCAATGCAGAACCTGGTCAGAGCCATCCTGATCGTCGCGACGCTGACGCCGCCTGCTCTGGAGAAGGAGGGGGTCAGGATCAGCGTGTCAGTGCGTTCCCACATCTACACCTGGGAGGTTGCCAATCTCGACGCCCCGCCGATCACCCTCTTCGAGGTCCTGGCGTATCAATGCTATAGCCAGCTCGCTCCCGACGGTTGGTCGGTTGAGGTCGACGGACCGCGGTTTGTCGCGCGGGCGGAGAGCCAGCGGCATGCGATCCTCCCCGGTCAGTCAAAGGTATTCACCGCACGAACGCAAAGCGCGGGCGCAGAACTGGGCCGGGTGCCGGCGTCGGTCGCGGTCACTTCGGGCGACCGCGAGGCTTTGACGGATCGAATCATCAGTTTCCCCGAAGTCTGGGGGCCCGTATGCAAGCGCCGCAGCATGGTCGCGCTGGTCGCCCTGTTGGTTGTCTTTATCGCCGTGATCCACACGGTGCTTGTCGCTCGGCGCGGGAGCTTAGGGACGCTTTAGATCATCGTTTGCCGGAAAATGCTCCGTGAGGATCGGCAGCGCCTCGCGGAGCAGAAGCTTGCAACGCTGGACCGCGTCGGCAAATGACTCGCCTGGCGGGCAGGCCGTCAGGACCTCGATCTTGGAAAAGTAGGTATACCCGTCGCCGGGCATGCCCAGCGCCATGCGCACCCACAACCGATCATCGTAGAAGCGGCCATTGGAGCAGAACACGTATATCAATACCTCTCTCAAGCCGGCCTGCTCCAAATCGAGAAGCCGGGCCTTGATCCTCTTTGGGCCCGTCGGGTCGATTCCATCGACATCGAGGTACACAGGGGTGATGGCGTTGACGGTCGCTCCATCCTGGCGATAGCAGACCTCCGGGGTGTGGGGGATGGTGTCGCGGGGATCGTTGTAGTATGTGACGAACAGGAGCGTGTCCAGCTCTCTCCTGCCCTCCGTCGCGGCGCCCTTCTTCTCCACGACGAGCCGCAGTGCGTCGTCGGTCCCCACGTCATCGGAGACCGCAACGTCGAAGGCGGTGCCGCCCGTCACCACGCGAAACGAGGCCAGCCGAGCGGCATCGAATTCGTCCAGTGGGCGCCGAAGCGAGATCGACTGCTTGCTGTAGTGCCGGACCAATGCCTTTACCGCGGGCTGGAGACCGGCTGCGGCGCCGCCGAGCATCAGGGCGCACGCCACGAACGGCGGTGAAAGGAACGCACCCAACGGAAGCAGATCTTTCTTGGCCATCGCCTCTACTCCGAGATCTCGGCGGGCCGCGGCTTGCGGGAGCCCGGACGCGGCTGGGGGGGCTTGACGATCTTCGACGCGACCAGCACACCCAGCACGGATAGGCCCCAGGCCCCAAGCAGCGACAGGGTGGTCGCGATGATGCGGGGGTACGGGCTCAGGGGCCCCGCGCCACCATATATGGTAACCGCTCCCCACATCGCCAGCCGCGAATAGTTGCAGATCAGTGCGATCGGGGCGGCGGCGAACCCCATCGCCGCCACCTGCCACGGCGCCCGGATGCTCGCGAAGGTGACAAAGACGGTAATCGAGAGGTAGGCCAGGAACAGCGAGGCGCCCCGATGGGGCTCACCCAGGGCGATATGGCCGGCGCCTTGAGACCCGAAATACGACAGTTCCGGTCCCGCCAGCTCGACGAAAACGCCCGGCAGCAGGTCCAGCGTGACCTGCACGGCCCTGAGGGTCAGCGTCTCGGGGCCGATGATCAGGAACGCGTAGTGTCGAGGTGTGATGGGGATCGCCAGCAGCAGGATCAGAAGCATGGGGCCGCAGAGCTTCAGTACTCGCCATCCACCAACCGTCAGAATGATGCCGGCAATGATCGGTACCATCGTGAGCCAGCTCGGGTAGCCGGTGAAGTTGAAGGGCCACTGTGCCGCCGCGTGGGCGGTCAGACCGGCCAGGACAAAGGCGACGCCCCAGTTTGACCCCCTTGAAAGTTGCAGTTTCAGCTCATGTCGCCGCCGCAGGACGAGAAGTCCGATGAGGAACGGCGCCGCCAGCAGGTGCGCTGATTCGCCGTCGTTGAGCGCAAGGCGCATGATGGTCTCGCCGCTACGCCGGAACGCCAGGAGGCAGACGCCCAGCAGGATCAACAGCTGCCAGACAGCGACTCGGCCATTGAGCGCAGAGGGCGGCGCGGCGTTCGCCATGTGAGTACTCCGGCTCCGGTGGTTGAGCGTCCGTTGCGATTCGCAGCGCATGATACATCCGTGCTGCCTGTCGGGATCAGCGCCTATGGGACGTAGTACGCCCAGGCGGAGCGGCCGGAGCTGAACGCCTGCCAGTGCTCGTAGAGCAGCCGCTCGCGAAACCGTCGGGCCGGAATCACGAATCGCGAATCGCGCTTCCAACGCACGATATCGGCGATCACCGCGTCCTTTTCGGGGCCATCGATCACCAGCGGGGACTCTTCACCCGGGTCTGCGGCCAGATCGAACTCATAGAGCTTGTCGGTGTAGGGCCAGTAGACGAGCTTGCGATCCTCTTGGACGTAGCCCAGCGGGCTGTCGCGGTAGGGCGTTGAGAAATACAACCGTCGATCGGATGGCAGCGGGCCGAAGGCGTCGGTGCCGTCGAAACCGGCCGCATCGATCTGAAAGCCGATGAGGCGCAGAATCGTCGGTGTGACGTCCAGTTGCGAGCAGGGGCCAGTGATCCGGGACCCGGCCTGGACGCGGCCCGGCCAGCGGATGACCCATGGCACGCGTATGACCTCCTCGAATGGTGACCAGCGAATGCGGCGGGACTCCGGACGAAACCCCTCTCCATGGTCACCGATGACGCACAAAAGCGTGTTGTCTGAAAGGCCACGCATCTCGAGCTCGGCGAGGACCTTGCCCACGAACGCGTCGGTGAACCGGATTGCCTCAAGGTACTGCTCGTACCGGCTCTGGCCCGCCTCGTGCTCATACCAGTCGGGCAGCACGTAGGGGTCGTGGGACACGCTGGTGATGAGCGTCAGCAGAAACGGCTGCTTGCCCGCGTCCACCCATTGAAACATCGGCTCGATCATGCTGAAGTCATCGCCGTTGAAGTAGCCGAGGTGGGTGGTGGGGTCCTCGAGGTTCTCTCGGAACCATGCCCAATCAAAGGCGAGGTTGGCAAAGAGCCCCGGAGCGCATTGGAACGAGCCTTTGGACATCTCGAAGAACGCGCTGCGGTAACCGACGCGTGCCAGCAGCGAGGCCAGGCTTGCATAGGCGGTGTCAGCGAGGACCGCCTCGGCGTAGTCCGGCGAGATCTCGGGGGTGGAACCTGTGAGCACGGCCCAGAACGCCTTGCCTGTCTGAGCGGCGGGTGTTCGAGTGGAGACGAACTCGACGCCCTCGGCGGCAAGTCGGGCAAGGTTTGGCGTCGTCGTCTTCTGGGGGTCGCCGAGTGCCGTGGCGTGAAGGGAGACGCTTTCCAGCAGGATGATGACGACGTTCGGCAGCGGCTGGCGGTCTGACTGAGGCAGGCCGATCTCTCGTTCCCCAACACGTGCGAGCGTCCGTCGTGTCGAGGTGACGTCATGCCTGTCTGTCGCCGCGCTCAGCACGTGGGTGAGGGCATGCCAGTGGCTGGAGAAACCGATCACGGCGCTTGCGTAGGCGGTCTGGGCGCCGCCGGAAGCGATCATGTGTCCTAGGCATGAAGCTGCCATGAGCGCTGCGAGGACCGCCCCCCGGCAGACATGATGACGCCGATCGCTGAGGGCGGGGACGGGGTGGACCAATCGCCATACGAGCCAGCCGCCGCCGCCGGCGACTGTCGCCATGATCGGTATCGCATACGCGAGGTTGTGGGCCAGATGGGTCTTCACCACCGGCCAGAACTCTGCCAGATCCCCTCCGAGCACCCTCAGCACGCTGGGCTGGAGTTGAACGCCCGTGGCGATCAGCCACGCCGCGTTCAGGAGCGACCAAGCGAGCACGATCGCCGACACCACGAGCGTCACCTGTGCCACCAGATGCCTAGGCGCCCAGACGTACCCCACGCTAAAGAGCACGGCAACCGCGAAGAAGAAGACAAGATCGGAAAGCCCCGCCCGGGCCATGTCGGTGGCGATGCTGGGGGCGCTCAGTGATCGGACGACCACAAACTTTGCCCCCAGCGTCCACAGAGCCGCGAACACAAGCAGCGTGGTCTCGGGCCTCAGCCGCAGCCGCCGCCATCCGGCACGTGACCCGGTCTTGGCGGGAGAATCCTCCGCGGGTTGCCCGGTCATCAATGCCTCCTGGCTCGCCACGCTTCAGATGGCGAGATCCGGGATGATAGCTGGGCTGAACACGCCCGGCCGAAGAGTTGTTGTTATCAGAATGCAGCATGAGCCGGCGCGGCCGCGGTCCTTCTGAAAGCGATACCTGGCGGAGACCTTCGAAGTCGCTCTGAGGTCGATGGCCCGG
>JADFKZ010000003.1 GCA_022564665.1 Planctomycetota bacterium
CCTTCACACCCCCCCTCATGCAGCCGGCCGCCGCCGGAATGGCCGATGCGCTCGCCGCGGCGACCCTGAGCCCTCCGAAAATCCCCGTTTGGTCAAACGTGACCGCCCAACCACATGACGCCACAGATTTGGAACTTCTCAGGCGGCGCCTCGTCCAACAGATCGTCAGCCCCGTGCGGTGGGCCCAGACCTGCCGCGGGCTTGCCGGTGGTGATACAATTCGCTACCACGAATTGGCCCCCGGGGCTATCCTGCGGGGCCTGATGCGCCGTATTGATCGCGACAGAAAGGTACACACCCATGACCACCCCTGAGAATCGGAGTCATCTCGGTCCAGCCGCCGTCGCGGGCCTGCTCCTGGTCGGGGTCCTGGGGGTAACCGGCTGCGGGGGCAACCCCCCACCGCCGGCTCCGGTCACCCAGAAGCCGGCCCCCCCGCCATCGCCGCCGCCGAAGCCCACCGTGACCCCGATCAACCAGCTCATGGCCGAGCTGGGCATCGACCAGCGGGTTCAGCTTTCGGAGGCCGACGCCCCGGAGACCGACGCGAAGCGGCGGGCCGTGCTGGAGTTCTTTGACTCATTTGCCAGGGGAGACGCGCAGGTCCTTGGGAGCATGCTCGCAGAGATTGACCGGATGGAGTTGGATGACCTCGTCGCATCCGGCGTGTGGGAGACCACCACCGCCGATATCTCCCGCATCGTTGTGCAAACGGGCGAGCACGCGGGCGAATCATGCGCCCTGGCCGTCTTCTGGGTCGGCGCCGGGTTCCAGCCGCAGCTGTGGGTGTACACGACCGGGATCGACAAGCCGACCTTTGATGCGATTGCCACCCCGCCGGACATTATGAGCAAGCTCAGCGGCGACGACTGGATCGCGGCGTGGTTCAAGCTGCTCGACGAGGAGCTGGCGCTCGCCAACAAGCTGGAGGAGGAGTTCATCGTACCGAAGAAGGACCTCAGTGACCCCGGGTTCGACAGCGGATTCTCGATGAGCCCCGGCGGACCGCCCACCAGGCAACCCGGCTCGCCGGGCCCGGGCAAGCGGCCCAAGCCCAAGGGACCGCCGCGGCGTCCTCCCGGACCGCCGTAAGAGCGGCTGGTTGGCAAGGCCACTGTGAAAAGTACAATCCAAGCCCGCTCCTCGGCGGGCCTTTTTCTTCACCCCTTGTCAGACGAGCCGAGCCATCGAACAGCGAGTTGCGATTGTCACCGGAAGCAGCCGCGGCATCGGGCGGGCCATAGCCAAGCGACTCGCCGTGGATGGGCGTCTGGTGGTCCTGGTGAGCCGATCCACCGAGGCACTGGAGACGGTCCGCCAGGACATTGCGGCCGCCGGCGGAGCCGCCGAGGTTCGCGCGTGTGATGTCAGCGACGCCGAAGCCCTCGCCGGCATGATCGAGGAAGTGGCCTCCACCCATGGAAGGCTGGACATTCTGGTCAACAACGCCGGCATCACCCGTGACGGTCTGATCCTGCGGATGAGCAACGCCGACTTCGACACCGTCATCGATGTCAACCTCCGCTCGGCGTTCGTGGCCTGTCGGGCCGCGGCCCGCCCCATGATGCGCGGCCGGTTCGGGCGCATCGTCAACATCGGTTCCGTCACCGGTATCATCGGCAACGCCGGTCAGACCAACTACGCCGCCGCCAAGGCAGGCCTGATCGGGCTGACAAAGACGCTGGCCGCGGAGCTTGGCTCAAAGGGCATCACCGCCAACGTCGTCGCGCCCGGCTTCGTGGAAACAAGCATGCTCGACGGCCTTTCTCCCGATCGCAAGGAGGAGCTGATGAAGACCCTGCCCGTCAGGCGCTTCGGGCAACCCGATGAGATCGCACACGCCGTGTCTTTTGTGAGCTCGGACCTCGCGGGGTATTTCACCGGCCAGGTCCTCGTGGTAGACGGGGGGTTGGCTCGCTGAACCGACCTCGGCCCCGTCCGGGGTCTCGAACTACGGGCTTGATCGGCCCCCGCCTCCACGCGGCGGCCGTCGGCTGCGGGCCGCTCACAGACGCATTGCAACGGGCCGGATTGCAGCTATAGTGATCGCCCGTCGGGCCCGGCTGGCCGAGCCAACACCTTAGGAGATCTCACCGTGACGGAATCTGAAATCGAAACCAAAGTGATCGATATCGTCGCCGAGCAGATGGGTGTTGACAAAGATACCATCACCCGCGAGACAAACTTCACCAACGACCTCCAAGCCGACAGCCTGGACACGGTGGAACTGGTCATGGAGTTCGAAGACGAGTTCGAAACCTCTATACCCGATGATCAGGCCGAGAAGATCCAGACAATCGGCCAGGCCATCGAATTCATCAAGAACAGCATCGGCGCGGAGGCCTAGGTTCCTGGCTCAGTGCCCCACATGCCGGAGTCCGCCGCGGTCAGGGCCCGTGTCCTTGATGGAGATTCCCGAGACCCCCTGAACATGAGAAAATCTCCCAACCGGCGCGTTGTCGTCACCGGCCTGGGAGCCGTGAGCGACGTCGGTCTGGACGTGCCGACTATGTGGGAGTCACTGCTGGCGGGTCGCTCGGGAATCGGGCCCATTACCGCCTTTGAGCAGGGGGACGATTGGGCGGTGCGGATCGCCGGCGAGGTCAGGGGGTGGGACCCGCGCACCCGGATCAACGGACGCGAGATCAAACGGATCGACCGGTTTTGCGCGCTCGGTATGTACGCGGCGGTAGAAGCAGCTCAAGACTGCGGCATCGATCTGGATTCCGGCGACCCTTATCGCCGCGGCGTAGTCATCGGCTCCGGTATCGGCGGCATCCTCACCATCGAGCACGGCCATACGCGGCTGCTCAAGGAGGGGCCCACCAAGATCAGCCCCTTTACCGTACCCAAGCTGATGGTCAACGCCGTGGCGGGTAATGTCTCGATCCGGCTCAACCTTCGCGGGGCCAATTCCGCGACGGCCACCGCGTGTGCAACCGGCGCCCACGCCATCGGCACCGCTGGGCATCTCATCCAGCGGGATGAGGCGGACGTGATGTTCGCCGGTGGTGCCGAGGCCGCCGTCACGCCGTTGTGCATCAGCTCTTTCGCCGCGATGAAGGCCCTCTCAGCACGCAACCACGAGCCGGAGAAGGCCTCTCGCCCCTTCGATCGGGAGCGCGACGGTTTCGTGCTCGCTGAGGGTGCGGCCGTGCTTGTCCTGGAAGAGCTCGAACATGCCAAACGCCGCGGGGCGAAGATCTACGCGGAGTTGCTCGGCTTCGGCTCCTCCGGCGACGCCCACCACATCGCCGCCCCGGAGCCCTCGGGCTACGGCGCCCGGCGGGCAATGGAGACCGCGGTCGCCGACGCCGAAATCAGGCTCGACCAGATCGACTACATCAACGCTCACGGCACGTCGACACCGCTGGGCGACACCGCCGAGGTCCGTGCCGTGAACGAGCTGTTCGGCGAACATGCGCGGAAGCTGGTGATGAGCTCAACCAAGTCGATGACCGGCCATACGCTGGGCGCGGCGGGTGGAATCGAATCGATCATCACCGTGCTCGTGGTCTACCACTGTAAAGTTCCACCCACCATCAACCTGGATCATCCCGACGACGACTTCGACCTCGATTTTGCGGCCAACACCGCTCAAGAGCGCCCCGTCAGCTATGCCCTGAACAACTCCTTCGGCTTCGGCGGCCACAACGTCAGCCTCGCCTTCGGCAAGTTCGACGGCAGGTGAGCGCTGAAGAATGTGGCGCCGATCAGCGGCGGCGGATGAATTCGCAGCCGCGTACCAGAGCGAGTGTCGGCCCGCAGCCCGGAGGGCTGCCAAAGCAAGAGCGGCCCCGCGGCCCAGAGGGCCGCCAGACAACAGCGGCAAGGACGCTGCGACGCCGCGAGGCCGTACGGAGCGCTCAAAGTAAATCAAAACGGAAAGCTGACCTCGGTATAGATGAAGAAGCTGTCCCGCGGCGGATTGCTCTCGCGGATGCGGGCGTTGGAGATGTGGTGCCACCGAACCCCGAACTGGAGCCGCGCGTCGTCATCGAGCTCGTGGCTGAAACCGACACCGGCCTGCGGCGTAAAGGAGAAGTTGCCCCCGCCCCGCGGCTCACGGAGATCTGGGCTCGGGACCCTGTCCGTCGTGCCCAGGATGCCGGCGCCGCCGTCGACAAAAATCGTCCACCGATCGGCGCTGAGGAAATGCCAGCGGGTCAGCAGGGTGAAGTTCGCGCCGAAGGCGTCGTCGCTCTGATCGACGAACAGGAGGTTGAGCCCCAGCTCCAAGCTCAGGTTCTTGATCAGGAAGTAGCTGAGCCCTCCCCCCAACAGACCGAAGCGGTTTTGGGACTCTTCGAACTCGGCAGCGCCGCCGCCGATAAGACTCCACCGCCACGATCCCTTCTCGCCGAAGGCGGGCGGCGCGGGGGTCGGGTCCTGTAGGCCACCGATCTGAAGATCCTGGGGCCTGAAAGCCAGTCGCGCCAGCGCCGAGACCGCCCGCCGCCTGGGCGCTGGCTCTTCTGAACCGGCAACCAGAACCACCATGACAAGCGGTAGAACCTGGCTCAAGACCATGTACCTGAGCCTATCTTCATCACCAGCGGCGAGCAAGACAGCTGCACTTCGATAGAGTATCGGACCATGACGCGATCACGGGTCATCGTGGGAATCGGCGAGGCGCTGATGTCCGAGCAGCCTGATTCCCAATGCCCCGCCGGCCTGGCGCTGGAAGTACCGATCCATGCCGTTGGGCTCGGCCACACCGGCATTGCCATCTCCCGCCTCGGCCAGGACCGCACCGCTGAGGACTTGCGGAATCAACTGCGGCAAGTCGGCGTTGATGTCAGCTGTCTCCAGAGCGATCCCGACCTCGCCACGGGGCGGCTGCTTGTCCGATCATCCGGTCCCAGAAGAAGCCTCGACGCGCCCCTTGCGTTCGACAATCTGCAGTGGGATTTCGACCTCGCCGACGTCGCGCAGCGAGCCGACGCGGTGGTCTTCGGCGCGCTGGCCAGACGCAGCGGCCAGGCCCGCTCCACCTGCGATCGCTTCCTCGCCGAGTGCAGCGTCGCGTTCCGCATCTTCGATCTGACCAATCGCGGCGGCGAGAAACTCGACAGGCACCGGGTCATGGCCGCGCTGAAGTGCTCGGAGGCGGCGGTGGTGGATGACGCGGCCCTGGCGCAACTCTTCCCGGAGACGGCCGGCGGGCCGCAGAAAGAGGCGGCGGACCTGCTGCTTCGTCAAGCCGATTTGACCCTCGTGCTGTTCGCCGCCGAGGGCCAGCCGCTTGGGGTTTACTTTGGCCAGCGGTCGCAGCACACGACACACACCCATCGCCGCCAGGCACACTCGGCCACGATCGTGGGACTGCTCCATGGGATACTCGCGGGCAGCGATATGCCCGACGCGCTGGCGATGGCCGAGCAACTGGCGATACATAGCCTCGAAAACCCGGGCCAGCCGCCACCGGAGCAGTTCGTCGCCAAAGGGGTATGACACCGCTTTGAGAAAAAAAACCCGCCGCCCGGGCGCTCCGACAGTCCCGGACGGCGGTGCGCCACGGCCTTGGAGGCCGCGTCTCTAGCCCACTTCAGATGATCTCGTCCCCACAGTAGCCCCTTGTCCGCAGCCGGGTCAATGGCGGAATTCAACGAAGAGTAGATTTTTCACAACACATTGCGCCAAAGCGAGTTATGAGAACGATCCGCCACCCAGGATTATTCATGAACATCGTGATGGCGATTGTGCGGCCGGAGGCCCCTAGGGAGCGCTCGAGACAGTTCTAGCAGCGGCTGCGGGACCGCGCGGAGGTTCTCTTGGGCAGGTGCCCCCCCTCGGTCGACCTGCCGCGGCTGTTGGAGTTGGCCGGGACCCGGGCTCGAGACCCTCAAGACGCACCTTCAGATACCCCGGATCGGGCTGTACGTCCAGCTCCCTCCCGGGGCGGATCTATGTGGATAAATTGTCGGCTGCGCTCTTTCATCTGCGGCAACCCGTGTTATTTTTAGCCTGTCGCTCCTGTGTATTTCTTGTGGTCGGGGGCGCGCAGGAGCTCAACGCCTGATTCGCTGGGGGCGGGCCGCGATGGTGGCACAAGGCCCGGTCCGGCGACGTTGTCCGGAGGGAGGAGGCGAGGTGGGGGACGGTCGGTGCCGTCCCGAAACGGGCGGTCCCGACATCGGGGCCCGGGGGGTATTGTGGGGGATCGCCCATCCCCCCGCGGGGGGTAACCTCAGGTGCAACATGGCGTAGCGGCCAATTGAATCGGACGCGTAGCCGCCAGAGCGAGTGTGCGGCCCGCAGCCTGGAGGGCTGCCAAACAAGAGCGACCCCGCAGCCCGAAGGGCTGCCAGACACGAGCGGCAAGGACGCCGCGACGCTGCGATGCCGCTACGGATCGCTCGAAACAGTTCTATGAGCCTTCTTCATTCTCCGGCAGATTCCTCGAGTGGTCGACGGCGGTGTCACTCGAAGCGCCCATAGCGGTGATCCGCTGCTCCAGACCGCCGATAGACGTCACCCGCACCCCGAAGTTCTCGCCGACCTTGACCGCTTTGCCCATGCCAACCTCTTTGTTGTTGACGAGGATCTCCAGCTCGTCGGCGGCTGACTTGGGCAGCTCGATGATCGCGCCCGGGGTCATTGACATCACCTCCTCGACGGTCATCGTCCGCCGGGCAATCTGAACGATCAGCGGCACCTCGAGCTTCAGGATCGACTCAATGCTTGTCGGCATCGGTATCTATATCGGCTGCGCTGCAGCCCATGGTTGAGGTCTTGGCGATCGGCCTCTTGTCCACAGCTGGCCGGCAGCGCCGCCGAAGGGGCGGCATCGCCTGCTCGAAGCCCGCGTTCGGGGGGTGCTGGGCAGGGAGCCGAAAGGGAATTATCCATACTTTGGGCGCGATATCCCGGCCACATCGCCGTTTGACCTTCGCGGGCCCCTTGCTGATTCACACACCACGCTACCCCAGAAGACCACACAGATGAGATCGGCCAACCCACGCGCATTGCTCGGCGTGCTTGCAGCCCTTCCCCCGGATTATGAGCATCTACTGCGGCCGCCCAGGGAGGGCGGGACGACGACGCACCCAAGCTCATCTCGGTAAAGTTCCAGGGAGGGTCCGCAGCGGAGCTCATCGCCGCCATCGACACCGAGCGGCAGCGCGTCATCGAGGCGCTGGAGGAGCTGCGCGTATTCCACCGGGAGATGATGCGGATGGAAGTGCGAATCGCCGAGCTTCAGCGTATGCTTGAGGGCCAAGAGCATGAGCTGGCCGCGACACCGGCACGGGTTCGCGACCTGCCGGTCCCACTCGAGCGCCAAAGAAAGCCCCAAGGTGTGTGTAGACGCCCTGACGATTGACTGGCCCATGCGCCAACGGACCTCCGGCTCCAGCCCGCCGGTCGAGCCAACCATCGCAGTGATGACAGCCCAGATCGCCGCGGGCCACCCAGAGGCCTTGTGCGGTTTCTATCGCAGCTGGTTCGACACCATTTTCACCGAAGCCCGGCGAGCCACCGGACGCGACGAATCGTACTGTCTGGACGTTGTCCAAGACGCGATGAGGCGGGTGATCCGCTCGATGAAGCCGAACCGGCTCAGGACGATCCGGCGGCAGCTGTTGGACCTCGTGGCGGTGGGGGGGTTGGGAATGCTCATCGGTATCGCGGCATGGGTGATCGGATCGCAAAGGCCATCGGACAGACCGCCCGGCGGGGAGGGCAACGCGGCCTCGCCGCCCGCGCACATCCTGCTTGTGCGTCACATCGACGACAGCGAGTTTCTCAAGATGCTTGCTGAGATCGGGCGGCCGGCGGGGCTTGTCCTCAGCGGGAGCCGAGTGTGGCTGACCAACGCCGTCACCGACGCTGAACTGGGGCTGAGAGAGCCCCTCGAGCGGAAGCCGCCGGCATGAAGAGGCTGTCGACTATCGGCTGTCAGCTATCGGCTCTGCTGGCTGCGATCGGCTGCGCTTCAACGCAGGGGACGGGGCAGGCCCACCTGCGGATCGACCCCGCCGAGTATCACGAGGCGTTTGACGCCGCTGTGGAGGCCGCGCGGAGGGCGGGAATGCCCCCGAGCTTTCGCGACCGGCGTCGGGGGCTCATCGACACCGCCCCGAGCATCGCAGGCTCGATCTTCGAGCCGTGGCGGGACGACAATGCCACGTTCTCACAGTCGGTCGAGAGCACGATCGCCTTTCAGCGGCGGCGCGCTCGCTTCGAGTTCACACCGGCCGGGACGACGGAACCCGCAGAAGATTGGGACCCCTTTGGAACACGCAACGACCCCATCAATCTGGCGAGCCACGACGGCCCCCTGCTCCTGCGGGTGTGGGTCTGGCTCGAGCGCGCCCACGAGCCTGGGTTTCACCGCGGCACTTGGACCAGAGGCCTGATCACTCGGACGACGGTCGGCGGGGGGGGCGCCGGGCCGACGCCGCCACTGTTCTGGACGCCGCTGGCGAGGGACCCGCTCTTCGAGCAGCGGCTGCTGAAAGCGGTGGCCGACCGTCTCGCGCCATGATGGAAGAGGGCCCTCAGCTATGAGCCGGAGCGGATCGAGGGTTCAGGGTTCAGGAGTGGGGGCTCGCCGCTTCCGGAACCTCGAACCCCTGACTCCTCACCAGGAAGAACTCAACACCAAGGGCTGCGCAGATGCAGGCCATCGGCTGCCGGCTGTCGGACAGAGCAGCCCCCGCGGCCGGCCGCTTATCGTGCAGTCCCTCCGGCCTCATGCCGATGGATGGTCATTATGCGACCTCCAGGAGCGCTTGGGATCTGCCTGTTTCTTCTTGCCGGTGCCGTGATCAACGTCGCGGTGGCGTGGACGTGCGTGTGGGTGGGTGACTTCGGTAGCGCGACGGCTCTGGAGCTCTACGCGCCGCTGGGGGAGAACCACCACTGGACGGTGTACCGCTGGAACCTTTCCGCGGGTACACGCGTGATGTCCACCTGCTGGCGAGGCGTGGTAGGCGGGCCGTACAACCGTGGACGGCCCGAGACCCTCCTGCCAGCGTGGGCTGGGATCACGCCTCCGGACCCCGTCGCCCCCGCACGTCTTACCACCGTTAGCGAGGCGTGGGGATTCCCGATGAGGTCGCTGGCCTCCCGCACTGGGACTCAGCGCACCGCGGGCCGGAAGACGACGACGACCTCCAAGATCCTCCGGCTGGGGGCGGTGTCGCTGCCGGGAGCACCCATCTTCAGCGGGTTCGCGATCAACTCATTTCTCTATGCGTTGGTCGTGTGGGTGGTCGGGGCTCTGGCCCGCGATATGCGCCGGGCCCTGCGACGTCGCCTCGGCCGGTCCGCGACCCGCTAGGAGTCCGCGTCGCAGAAGACTGCGACGCGGACTCCTAGCTATACTTTGCACCCCATGCCTTACACGCTCAGTCCCGACCAAGGCTACGACGTCGACATTGAGTCCACGGAGTACCTTCACGACCGCCCCGAGGGCCACGAGCGGTGGGTGCTGAACTTCGGACCGCAGCACCCGGCCACGCACACCACGCTGCGGATCGTATTGGAGCTCGATGGCGAACGGGTGGTGAGGGCCACCCCACACATCGGCTACCTGCACAGCGGCTTCGAGAAGCTGGCTGAGCACCACGACTACAACCAGTACGTCTGCACCGTCAGCCGGATGGACTACATTTCACCGATCGTCAATGACATCGCCTGGCACCACGCGGTGGAGACACTCCTGGGGATCAATCTCACGCCGCGGTGCACTGTGTTGCGAACGATTCTCGGGGAGTTGGGCCGGATCCAGAATCACCTCATGTGCGTCGGCGTCGCGGCGCTGGACTTGGGCGCCTTTACGGGCTTTCTCTACGGGTTCAACGAGCGCGAGTTCATCTACGACATCATGGACTACATCTCCGGCCAACGGTTTCACCCCGACTACACCCGCGTCGGCGGACTGATGCGGGATATCCCCGACGATACCGTGTTCCGCGGGATGGTCCGCCAGTTCATCGACGAGCGGCTGCCCAAGGCAATCAGGGATCTGGAGACACTATTGAACCGCAACCGGATCTTTGTCGACCGCCTCCAGGGGGTCGGGGCGATCGATGCCGCCGACGCGGTCGCCTGGAGCCTCACCGGACCCGTCGCCAGGGCCTCCGGCGTCCGCCGCGATCTCCGTAAGGACGAGCCGTATCTCTGCTTTGCCGACAACTGGGACGGCCAGGGTGCCGAGAAGGTTCAGTTTTCGGTTCCCCTCGCCCAGGACGGCGACTGCCTTTGCCGGTATCTCGTGCGTCTCGAGGAGATCCGTCAGTCGCGACGGATCATCGACCAGCTCATTGACAGGATTCCCACGGGGCCGGTCAATGTCGAGGTCGATTCCAAGTACTCACTCCCCGACAAGGGCGATGTGTACGGATCGATCGAAGGCACCATTCAGCTCTTTGAGATCTTCATGACCAACCGCGGTTGGGACGTTCCCGTCGGCGAGACCTACGCCGCGATCGAGTCGCCCAACGGTGAGCTGGGCTACTATCTCGTCGGCGACGGGTCGAAATGTTCCTGGCGGGCAAAGACGCGGCCGCCCTCCTTCCTCCACTTCCAGGTCTTTCCCAGGATCCTGGAGGGCCACCAGCTCGCTGACGTGGTGGCGGTGCTGGGATCGCTGAACATCATCGCCGCGGAGCTGGATCGGTAGGAAAAAGGCGCACGGAGGCACCAAGGCGAACCAACAAGGAGTACGACGCACCCCCCGGCCCCAGCCGCGCCCGGCCAGAGCCGCACCAGGCAGGATGCCAAGCAGCTGACAGAACGATGCCCTGGAACGTCAAGCCCTCAGCGACAACGCGGATCCAACAGCCCCCCAAGCCCTATCTCACCAAGGAGATGAGGGACCGCTATGCTGCCGAGATCCTGCCACGCTACGAGAAGAAACAGGGCGCGTTGATGCCGATCCTCAACGACGTGCAGCACCGCTACCGGTGCGTTCCGCCGGCGGCAATGGTGGAGATCGCGCAGTTCCTGGAGATAACTCCCGCCGATGTCCTTGATACCGCCTCCTTCTACGAGGAGTACACCACCGAACCGACGGGTGAGTTCGTCATCGCCATATGCCAGTCCGTCGCGTGCGAGCTCTGCGAACACGAGGTGATCCTAAACCACCTCCGCCGCAAGCTGGACGTCGAGCCGCACGAAACGACCGATGACGGAAGGTTCACGCTTCTGACCCTCGAGTGCCTCGGTTCATGCGACACCGCTCCAGTGGCGCTGGTGAACGAGACCCTCCACGAGAACCTGACCATCGAGAAGATCGACGAGATCATCGACGGCCTCCCGGCCAAGGCACCGACCACCACGAGGCACAAGCCCAAGCGCCAGAACGTGCGAAGGTCAAAATGAGCAAAGGGTCCCTCATGCACAACCTGGGCGCGTTCGTCGGGCACATCGCCAAGGCCCTCAGAAGCGACCGGGGCCGCACGAACGTCGTGAAGAAATCGATGCAAGAAGAGGCTCGCGGCACAATGGTCCTGCGTCGAACGACCATTGAGGAAATCGAGATCCAGCCTGCCCGGCCCAGCGACCCCCCAACCCCTGAACCCTGAAACCCGAACCCTGATCCTCATGCCCCTGACCGAGCCAGTCCTGACCAAACGGATACCGACCCCTCCCTGGGGTGATGCCGCCGATCGCCACACAGTCGGTTACCAGGAGTACGCCGCAACCGGCGGCTACGGGACGCTTGCCATGGCACTGAAGATGAATCCGGAGGCGATTCTGGACATCGTCAAGGACTCGCAACTCCGCGGCCGCGGAGGGGCAGGATTCCCCTGTGGGCTGAAATGGTCCTTTCTGCCGGAGCCTGACGGCGGACGGCGGTACCTCGCGATCAACAGTGACGAGGCGGAGCCGTGCACGTTCAAGGACCGGCTGCTGATCGACTTCGACCCGCACCTCGTTCTGGAAGGGATCGCGATCACCTGCTACGCGTGCCGGCTCGACACGGCCTACTTCTTTATCCGGGGCGAGTATCGCACGCAGGTCACCATCGTCGAAAACGCGATCCGTGAAGCCTACGAGCACGGTGTATTCGGCTCGCAGGGACCGCTCGGCACAACCGGCGACTTCGCCGTGGAGTGCTACCTCCACCGCAGCGCTGGCGCCTACATCTGCGGAGAAGAGACCGGGCTCATGGAGGCGATTGAGGGAAAGCGCGCGTGGCCGCGCATCAAGCCGCCCTTTCCGGCAGTCAAGGGAATCTTCGGTCGGCCGACCATCATCAACAACGTCGAGACCCTTGCCGCCGTTGTCGGGATCATCGAGCACGGTGCCCAGTGGTGGAAGTCCATGGGCTGTGAGTCCTCAATCGGCGCGCCACCGAGCTACGGACCGAAGCTCATGGGCGTGTCGGGTCACGTCAATCGGCCGGGCTGCTATGAGGTGGATCTCGGAATCCCGCTGAACAAGCTCGTCGAGACCTACTGTGGCGGGATGCGCGGTGGAAAGAGGTACAAGGGAGCGATCGCGGGCGGTGTGAGCATGGGCGTGCTTGGGCCCGACCAGTTCGAGGCCGAGATGGATTTCGACATCGGCCGCAAGTACCAGGTTCTGGGCCTGGGGACCGCCTGCCCGACCATCTTCGACGAGGACACGGACATGGTCGCCGTGGCCCGCAACATCGCCCGATTCTTCGCCAAAGAGTCGTGCGGCCAGTGCACGCCCTGCCGCGAAGGATCGGCATGGATGTACAAGCTGCTGTGCCGCATCGAAGCGGGCGACGCCACCAGCAAGGACCTCGATCTGCTCCTGGAGCTGGCCGGGTCAATGGGCGTCATGTCCGGGACCACGATCTGCGGCCTCGCCGACGGCAACAACTGGGCCATCCGCACGATCGTCAACAAGTTCCGCGATGAGTTCGAGGCCCGCGTCCGGTTCGCCTCGGTGCCGTCGGGTGCCGTGTCGAGGGCCGCCCAGGACGAATGAGAGGGCGAATACGTCGGATCGGGGCTGGATTTGGGCTGGCGATGGGCCGAAACAGGTCGTATCCTACGAGGGTGTAAGCCGCTGGAGCCCGCGGGTTCTGAACGGCGAAGGACGGATGAACGCAATCGCCCCGACAAGATACGGCTCTAGGGCCTCTGTGGAAGACGGTCCAGGACCATCGTCGGATGCCGAGGACGCTGCCGAACCTATCACGCTACGCCCGGAAGTCCGGTGCGCGGCGGACGTCATCGCTCAACGGCCCGCCCTCGACCTGCCCTGGGTGGTGGACCGATTGAGCCAGGTGCTTCGGGAGATCGACGCGCCACCAAAGGTTTCGGTTCTCATTGTCGCAGCGGCGAAGATGCGATCGTTGAACCGCATGCACCGCGGCGTGCGCGAAACGACCGACGTCCTGACGTTCGAGGTCCAGGCGGAGGGCGAGCCGGCCGAGGCCGACATCGTCGTGTGCGCCGACGTGGCCGCCCGGCAGGCGGCGAAGCGAAAGCACTCCATCGAACGCGAGCTCCTGCTGTATGCCACCCACGGCGTGCTTCACTGTTGTGGGTTCGAAGACGAGACACCAAGAGGTTGCTCGGCGATCCACGCTGAGGAGGACCGCATACTCGCCGCCATTGGTGTGGGGCCAACCTATGCGCGCGATCTGGCGGGTCACGACGACGATCGCGCTCCTGGGGCCGTGACCGAGGAACACAAACTTGACTGATCTGTATGTCTGGTTGGCCGCGGCGACACTGGTCGCCGCCGGCTACTTGGCCGCGCTGAAGCTGGCGCTCCTGGGGAGCGGCCGGTTGGCGCTCGAACAACAGCTTGAAGACGAGGGGATGTCGGACGCGGCGTCGTGGCTCGCCGAGCGGTTCCGCCCGGCCATATTTGTTGTATCCCTCCTGGACATCATGGCCAGGTTGGGCCTCTTCGTCCTCGTGCTGGCCGAGGTCGGTCACCTTCGCACTGAAACGGGCCCGCAGTGGATTGATCTCTTGGTGGCCGGGCTCGTTTCGGTACCAGTATTGTGGGTGATCACCGGCGTACTGGCCGCGGCGCTGGCCCGCTACGTGGGCAGGGGGATCATCGCAGGCAGCCTTCCCGCGCTGAGGCTGGTCACCACCGCCTGCTATCCGCTGCTGGTGGCGGTGGCGTTCATCGATGAGGCAATCCGCCGGCTCTCCGGGGCCAACCTGAATCAGGGCCACGAGCGCGAGGCACAGTTGCTGCGGTCGATCGACCAAACCCATCGAGAGGGGGGCCTGGACGAGGAAGCCGCCGCGATCCTGGAGAACGTCGTCGAGTTCACCAGCACCGACGCCGCGGAGATCATGACCCCTCGCACCGACATCGAGAGCATCATCATCACCGACGACCTCGCCAGGATTCGCTCGTTCATCACCGAGGTGGGACACTCCCGGATCCCAGTCCACACCGGGAACGTTGACCACATCATCGGCATCCTCTATGTGCGGGACCTGGTTCCCTACCTTGGAGCCGACGGCAAGGACTTCAAGCTAAAGCCGATTCTGCGCCAACCGATCATCGTGCCCCAGACCAAGCCCGTTGGCGACCTGCTGGCCGAATTCCAGCGGAGCGAGGTGCACATGGCGATCGTCGTCGACGAATATGGCGGAACGGCGGGGCTGGTCACGATCGAGGACGTGCTGGAGGAGATTGTGGGAGAGATCCGCGACGAGCACGAGCCCGACGGCGAGGAGGAGCCGGCCCTGGTCTCGATCGATCAGCGTCATGTCGAAGTGGACGGTCGGTACAACCTCGACGACCTCAACGAGGAACTGGGGCTGACGCTGCCGGAGAACGAGGACTTTGACACGGTGGCGGGGTTCATCCTGGCCCACCTCGGGCATGTGCCCAAGATCGGCGAGGCGTTCGAGGCCCACAACGCCCGCTTCACCGCCATCCTAGCCACCGCCCGGCATGTCAAGCGGGTGGGAATCGAGCTCCTGGGGCGGCCGTCGCCAAATGGGGAACGGGTTCGAAAAATGGACAGGGCTCACAACACGAAGGCGTAGGAGCTGTCGCTCTTATTCTGTCAGCTGCTTGGCATCCATGTTCTCACGCCGCTTGGCGTCTGTGTTCTCACGCCGCTTGGCATCCTGCCGGGCGCGGCTGTGGCCGGGTGCGGCTGTGGGCCGGCGCAGCTGAGCCTTCGCGGCTTCGCCGCTCGGGATGCCCTGCATCCTGCCGGGGCGTGCGTGGGAGGCCTCATCGATGCTCCTGTGTCGCTCCGTGGTTTGGTGACTTTCTGAGGCATCCAATGTCTACAATAGCGCGATGCCGCTTTGCCCCATTCAGGAGATCCTCGGGGAGCTTCGGGCCGGGAGGATCATCATCCTCGTCGACGACGAGGACCGTGAAAACGAGGGCGACTTCGTCTGCGCCGCCGAGAAGGTGACGCCGCAGATCGTCAACTTCATGACCCGTGTCGGCGGCGGTTACCTGTGCCTGGCGCTTGGGGGCGCCGACTGCGATCGCCTCGAGCTGGTTCCGCAGGCGTCGGTCAATACCAGCATGCACTCGACGGCGATGACCGTCAGCGTGGACGCGCATCAGAGACACGATGTCGGAACCGGGGTCTCGGCGTTCGACCGCGCCACGACCGTCAAGCTCCTGATCGATCCCCGCACCACGCCGGAGGACTTCGTCCGCCCCGGGCACATCAATCCCTTGCGCGCTCGCGACGGCGGCGTTCTCGTCCGCACAGGACAGACCGAGGGGTCCGTAGACCTGGCCCAGCTCGCCGGGCTGCACCCCGGGGCCTTGATCATCGAGGTCGTCGGCGACGACGGCGAGATGGCCCGGATGCGGGAGTTGGACGCGATATCGAAATCCCACAGTCTGAAGATGTGCTCCGTTGAGCAGATCATCGAGTACCGACTGGCCCGTGAGCGGCTCATTACGCGGATCGAGCCGGTGGCGGGGACCCAGATCGAGACCCCTTACGGCCACTTCAGCCTCTTTGCGTACCACAGCACGATCGACGCCATGCCCCACCTGGCACTCACGACGGGCGGGATCGGTGAGTTGGATGGCCAGGGCCGGCCCCGCGAAGTCCGCGAGCCTGTCCTGGTGCGTGTTCACCGCCGCGATCTTCTGGGGGACATCTTCGATGAATCGACTCACCCCACGGGCAAGTATCTGAGAGCCTCCTTGAAGATGATCAGTGAGGCGGGGCGGGGCGCCGTGGTCTATCTTCGACCCGAAGGCACCGGCGACGACCTCCGCGGCCGGCTCCAGCGGATCGCGCGTCCTGCCCGTGACGACGTCAACCTGCCCGACCTGACGCGGAACGACGGCGTAGCCGCCAAGGCCCAGCCGATGGACCAACGGGATTTCGGCATCGGCAGCCAGATCCTCATGGATCTCGGGCTCCGCCGGCTGCGGATTCTGACCAACCATCCCAAGACCCTTCGCGGGCTCGCGGGATTCGGGCTCGAGGTGATCGATCAGGTCCCGATCCCCTCCGACGGATGAGGGGCTCGGGCGATGGGGGAGGTTTTTGTTGTTTTTGGCGTTTCGGCGCGCAAGACGGGTCTCGTAACGGCATAGATACGTACAGGAGGGCACACTCAGGAGGTCCCGCGTGAATCTGGTTGACGCCGGATCATCGCATACCGATTGGTCGATGATCGCCGAAGCCGCCCAGCAAGAGGACGAGCAGGCTGCGGCCACCGCCATGGAGCGGCTCGTTCGGCGGTACTGGCCCGCCGTCTACGCCTACATCCGCGGCATGGGACGGGACGTGCACACAGCGGCCGATCTCACACAGGGCTTCGTCTGCGACGTGTTGATCTCCCGCCGCCTCTGCGGGGGAGCGGATCCGACGCGGGGGCGGTTTCGCGCCCTGCTGTTGAGCGCCGTCAAGACCTATCTTCGTCAACGGCATCGCCATGAGAAGCGCAAGCGGCGATCCAACTCGTCGGCGATGAGGATCACGATCACCGGAGCCCGGCGGGAGATCGTGGATTGCGGCCCACGTCGAACACCAGAGGCGGCCTTCTGCCACCAGTTCAGCGCGACGCTCATCCGACGCGTTCTGGCAAACGTCCGGGCGGGTTGCCTGCAGGACGGCCTGGATGCGCATTGGAGTGTGTTCGAGCACCGAGTCGTACGGCCGATGCTTCTCGGCGAGCCCCCCATCGACTACACCCATCTCGTCCGGCGGCTGGGTCTGAAGGACCCCTTTCAGGCCGCCAACATGATGGTCACCATAAAGCGCCGCTTCGCCAATGCATTGTGTGTCGAAGTCTCTCAAACCGTCAGTGATCCCGACGACACAAGAGAGGAAATCCGCCAGCTTCTAAGAGACCTCGAGGGATCGTCATGAGCCCGACACTGACCGAACACATCACCGACGCCCTGCGATCGGCCCTGGAAGTTGCGGGGGACCCCGCCATGGCCGTCGCCGACTGGCTGGCACGGGACATCGACCCGACCCAGCCCTCGGCGGTCGCCCTCCTGACCGACCCCAACGTGTCGCTGGAGAACCTGCGGAAGGCCAAGAGCGTCTTCAAGACAATGCGGATCCTCGGTGAAACCTCGGCGGACCGGCGGCTGGCGGCGCGTCTGTATGTCGCGGCGATCGCCGCGGCGCTGGCGCGGTACAACCAGCGGGTGAGCCGCCAGTCGGATGAAGCCCTGCTTCGGGGGCTCCGCGCACTCTTGGAGGATGCCCAGATGTCTGACCGCCTGCGCAAGTTGGCGGGCAGCGCACTCGGCGCCCTCAAAGGGAAAGACTCGCTCATGTAAGAGCCTTCGGGACCTGGCTCAACACTCCTCCTCCTATGCATGAGCGAGCATAGAGAGCGGCTCCCGAGTAACGGCCGAGACCGGAAACCCCTCCGGCTCGGCCTTTTTTTGGAAGAGAAGATTCACCGCGGAGGGCAGCAGAGGGCCTCGGAGAAGAGAGGGGGTTCAGGAGTGGGAGCTCGCCGCTTTCCCGAACCCCGAGCCCCCTTGTCTCACGCAAAGGTAGGGCCGGCCTACGACAGGTGGGGTTGTCAGAAAGAGCCTAAAATGCAATGTGTGCGTCCTCGGTCGAGATCGAGCGGGTCTTTCTTCGAAAGAAGGTGCCGCCGATCCCGCCGGACGCCGTGGCGTACACAATCCAGCAGGGCTATCTGCCGCGAACCGACGAACCCGGCGGCGGCGAGGGCCGGCTTCGCAAGATGACCTGCCCCGACGGCTCGGTCCTGTTCACCCATACCGTCAAGAAGGGCACAGGCATGGTTCGGATCAGGCGCGAGCGGGCAATACCCCGCGAAACCTTTCAGCGAGCGTGGTCGCGGACCGCCGGCCGGCGTCTGACCAAGAGGCGGTACGCCATCGAGTCGGCTGGGCATCTGTGGCAGATCGACGTCTTCGACGACCTGGACGTCGTGCTGGCGGAGGTGGAGCTTCCCTCGCCGGTGACGCCGCTGAAGCTGCCCGACTGGCTGGCCCCCCAGGTCATCCGCGAGGTCACCGAGGAGCCGGTCTATCGCAACTACAACCTGGCACGTGAGCTGGCACGGTGAGCGAGCAGGATCTCAGGACCGATCAGCAGTGGCGGTCTCTGCTCACCGACGAGCAGTACCGGATCACCCGCGAAGGCGGCACCGAGCGCGCCTTTTCGGGCAGGTACTGCGACACGACGGCCCCGGGCACCTACACGTGCGTCTGCTGCGGTCAACCGCTTTTCATCTCGCGGGACAAGTACGACTCGGGCACGGGCTGGCCGAGCTTTTACGCGCCCATCGACGAGGATCGGATCAAACAAAACGTCGACCTGCGCCACGTCGTTCAGCGGACCGAAGTGAAATGTAGTCGCTGCGATGCCCACCTCGGCCACGTCTTTGGCGACGGCCCGCCGCCCACAGGGCTGCGCTACTGTTTGAACTCCGCCGCATTGAGCTTTACCGGCACGCCCGGAGGGCCGCAAGAACCCAGTGGCACGCGCGATCGAGGAGATCAGGAAGCTGTTTCATAACCGATTCGCCGGCCGATGCCGGTTGTGAAACGGCTTCTCAGGATACAATCTCGGGCGACAACTGAATGGAGCCCGTCGTGGACAGAACGTTTCACTGCTCGATCGTCACCCCCACCGAAACCGTATTCGATGACGAGGTGGTCTACGCCTCGGTTCCCGCCTGGGACGGCCAGCACGGGATCATCTGGGGCCAGTCGCCGCTCCTGACGAGACTGGGCTTTGGGTCGCTGCGGCTGGATGCCGCGGAAGGCGGGAGCCGCTGGTATCTCGTTGAAGGGGGGTTCGCCCAGGTCCAAGGAGGCGAGCTGACGCTGCTGACCAGCCGTGCCACGGCTGCTGAAAGGCTGAGTGTCCAAGAAGCCGATGCCGAGCTGGCTGAGGCCAATGCCCGCGTCACCACCAAGGGCGAGGACCTCGACCGCGTCGAGCGCGACCAACAGCGGGCGCTGGCCAAGAAGATGCTGGCGAAGGCCGCCGCCGAACGCGGGGGGGCGATATGACACAGGCGGCCCCAAGCAAGGACATCCAGCACCCACCGTGTCCCGACCAGCCGCTGCCGATCAAGATCGAGGCACTCCTGCTTGCAAGTGAGCGGCCGCTTCCCGACGGCCGTCTCGCCGACCTTCTCGGCATAGGAGGGAACGAGCCCAAGACCGTCGCCACGACAATCCGCCAAGCGCTCGAGGAGCTCAACACCGACTACGAGAGGACCGGCCGCTCTTTCCGCGCTCAGCGGCTGGCCGGTGGCTGGCAGCTCATGACGCTGCCCGCCTTCGGGCCGCTGCTGGAACGGCTGCATCACCAGCGACAGGAGCTGAGGCTCTCCCAGCCAGCGCTGGAAACGCTGTCCATCATCGCCTACCGCCAGCCCGTCATGCGGGCAGAGATCGAAGCGATCCGAGGTGTGGCCTGCGGCGAAGTCCTGCGCAGCCTGCTCGAGCGGCGCCTGATAAAGATCGCCGGCCGCGCCGAGCAACTCGGCCGGCCCATGCTCTACGGGACCTCCCCCCAGTTTCTGAAGATCTTCGGTCTCCCGGGACTCGAGGCGCTGCCACCTCTGGAGGATGCTTCCGCCGCAACGGACGCGGAGCCGCCAGCAGATTGAAATGACGGCTGCCGAAGAAGGCGAAGATGCACCGCGGAGGGCCGCGGAGAAAAGAGCAGGGTTCAGGGTTCAGGAGTGGCAGCTCGCGGCTTTCCCGAACCCCGGACCCCCGAACCCCCGACTTTTCACCCCCCTACTATCAAACGGCACGCCCGGCCCTGCCGGACACAGGGGAACGGATGACTCTTCGGCTCTGTCAGCTTCGCGTGCTCAGGCGTCTCGTCCTGGTGGGCTTGCTTGGCGGCTTTACCGGGTGCGGCGGCTACGTACTGAAGGGCCGAGTCGTGGAAGGCGTCGGCGGCAACATTGCCTTCGTCGCGCCCGATGACCCGCGTCTGGCCGAGCCCGGACTCCCCGACGCCCGGATCACCGTTGAGCGGGACCCTGGGCGGCTTTCCGCCTATGTGGCGGCGAGCGGCCTGACCGACCTCGACGGGCGTTTCGCCGTTGCGCTGGACGCCTTCGGCGCGGGATGGATGGACGAGCGTTGGCGCATTGAAGCAACCAAGCCCGGCTTCGCGAGAGCCTCGAGCCTCCAGCGACTTGACTCGGCAACACGAGACATGCGGCTGTTGATCATCCTGGCCCCCGGGTTCTCCGAGCCCCGGGAGGACCTCCTTCAACAGCTCCAGCGGTTCCGGTCCTCCCCGTAGACCCTTCGCAGGCAATTGACGTGAGGCGTCGCTACCACCTCCATCTCCCCGGACTCGCCTACATCGGTCTTATCTTTCTCGTGGCGGTGGCCGCCATGAACGGGCAGAACAACCTGCTGTTCTGGATCCTGGGGTTGATGATCTCGGCAATGCTCATCTCGGGGATCGTCTCGGGCCTGATGATGCGCCAGCTCCATGTCCAACGGATCGTGCCCGCCCATGGTGTCGTCGGCGAGCCGCTCGTTGTGCGTTACGCGTTGAGCAACCGCAGCCGATATTTTTCCATCTTCAACATGCACATCGAGGAGTGTGCCGCCGCCGGCCCCAAGGGGTTCGGCAGGCTCATGGCACCGGCGCGAGCGTGGGTGATGCACATCGGGCCGCGGGAGACCGTCCACGGGGAAGCGGTCCTCTGGCCGAGCCGCCGCGGCGAGGCCCGCTTTGAAACGCTGAGAATCTGGACCACCTTTCCCTTTGGCATTATCAAGAAATCGATTTCCGTTACGCAGCCCCAGCACATCCTGGTCTATCCGCTGCTCTACGAGGTCAATCGACGCGTTGTCGATTGCATCGGGCCCCAGGGGCTCACCGGGGCAAAGATCTCGCGGCGGCCCCCCGATCCCGCTGGCAGCGACGACTACTTCGGCATGCGCGATTTCAGGCCGGGAGACAGCATGCGTCACATCGCCTGGAAGCGGACAGCGCTGCTGGACCAACTGGTCTCGATCGAGCGGACAAGACCCGCCCCACCACGGTTGCGGGTCATCCTGAACCTCACGACGCCAACCGGGCGGCTGCGGGTTGACGCCGACGAAAAGCACTCGCCCCGCCAGCTCGAAGAGCTCTCCATAAGCCTTGCCGCGTCGATCATCTACGCCGCGGGCCGCCGGGGATTCGAGGTGGGGCTCTCCCTTCCCGGCACCGGCCAGCCTTCCATTCCCATCCGACACGGCCACTGGCATCAGCTGAAGATGATGGCGGCGCTGGCGAGCATTGACCTCGACGCCACCCGCGAAAAACCCCATCGCCAAAGGGCCATGGATTCCGAGCGGGCCGGGCAGATCGTCGCCCACCCCGACCGGGCCGAGCCGGCCGTGGGCGGTCCCAACGCCATCCACCTGACCGCCCGGCAGCTTGAAAGCCTGGTCGTGCGACCGATCGGATGGGACCCCAACGAGCTATTGGACCCCAAGCACACCGGGCAGCCGACGGAGCAGGCGGCATGAAGCTCCTGAGCAGCTTTCCGGTGACGGCCTACGCGGTGATCCTGATGGGCATCGTGGCCTTTTGCATCGCCAGCCAGAGCGTCGGCCTTCTGCTGGTGGCGGGGGTTCTCGCCGCGCTGAGCTGGTATCTGACGGAGGGCCCACGGAGCAGGTCGCTTCCGGTGTGGACCTCCAATGTCCTGGTCGTTGCCGTCGCCCTCAACGTCCTGGTCGATTTCTTCTACCACCGAAACGACGTCCCGGGCGTGTTGGGGCGGTTGATCATCTGGCTCGTGCTCATCAAGCTCTACCATCGCAAGGGCCCCCGCGACTACGCCCAGCTCTTGAGCCTCAGCCTGCTGCTGGTCTTGCTGGGGTGCGTCCAGTCCGCGGACCTTCTCTTCGCGGCGGTCCTTCTGGTGTATGCCGCGGTAGGCCTGTACGCGTTGCTCTTGTTCCAGCTCTACGCCTCCTACGAACGCACGCGAACGGCCCGGCTCGAGGCACTCCCACGAGGGTTGCGGCCCGCGGGATCGCTCCAGCCGATTTTCGGCCGCCGGACCGCGCTTCACTTTCGAACGCTCACCATGGCGATCGCGGCGGCGGGACTGCTCGCGAGCACCGCTCTTTTTGTGCTCTTTCCACGGGATTTCGGACACGGCTTTCTCGGCACGGATCTGGCAGCGTCGACACAGCGAGCCGGCTTCAGCGGCATCGTCAACCTCATGGCATCAACCCGCATCACCGACTCACGCAAGGCCGTGCTCACCCTGACCCTGTCCGAAGGCCCCCGCCGCGTGCACGGGCCGCTTCTTCTGCGCGGCGCCGTGCTTGACCGCTATGACGGCCACGGTCACTGGACGGCCTCGGTGGGGAGCCCACGGCGGCTGATTAAGACGCAGCCGCACGAGTTCGCGCAGCTCGGGACGGCTGAGGCGGCCCCGGGCCCGACCCTCACGCAGGAAATCGAACTACTCAGCCCGAGCCAGACGCTCTTTTCCGTCTACGCTCCGGTCTCGATCGCCACCACCGACGCCCAAAGCTTCCGCATGGACCCCGTCACCCTGACGATCCACTATGCGGGCTCCCGGCGACTACGGCGGTACACCATCAAGGCCCAACCCGCCCCCTCCGACACGACGCTCAGGAACCTCAGCTACGGCGAGTCGCCAGACCCGATCACCCGGCAGTTCCGCGACGTTCACCCCCGCATCAAGGCGCTCGCCCGGGATCTACTGGAGGCCGCCGAACTGCCGGAGGAGGGCTGGAGGTACAACCACGAGGCGGCTCGGGTCCTTGCGGAATATCTACGAACCGGGCCCTTTACCTACCTCACGGACCTCCGCGACATCACGCTGCCCTCGGGCGACGGGCCGGAGGGGGACCCGATCTTCCAGTTCCTCTTCGAGACAAGACGCGGTCATTGCGAATTCTTCGCGTCGTCCCTGGCAGCGCTGTGCAACTGCGTCGGCATCCCGGCACGGCTCGTCACCGGCTACGTGGCCCTGGAGTATGACGAGGGCCAAGATCGCTACATCGTTCGAGAGTCAAATGCGCACGCGTGGGTGGAGACAAAGACGGGACCCGATCGCTGGACGGCTGTCGACCCAACGCCGCCGGCGACACTCCAAGAGATCCACGGCTCCGGCAACGGGATCTTTGATCGGCTTCACTGGATCTTCGACCGCTTCGAGGCAACGTGGCACAACGGTTTCGTGGCGTTCGATCGGCACAGCCAATTGAGCCTGACCAACACGCTCGACCTCAGGTGGTCGCAGAGGATCGCCGACACCCTCGTGGCAACGAGAATATGGATGGCCCGCGTCAACCGGGCGTTCTACCTCGGCCCGGCGGGGTATATCTGGATGGGTATTGTCGCCCTGGCCCTCGTCATCGCTGTGATCGCCCTCGCCAAGCAGATCAAGCGAACGTCGCGGATACGATCGACGCTGCGCCTGGAATCCGTGACCGGCGGCGAGCACCAGCGGATGCTGCGTCAGCTGGGTTTCTATCTGGACATGCTCGGCGTACTCGAGAAATCGGGGTGTCCCAAGCCGTGGTGGCAGCCGCCGCTGGATTTCGCCCGGGTGCTGGCACACCGCCACCCGGAACCGGCGGCGGCGGTAACCCAGATCACCGAACTGTTCTACGGGGCGCGTTACGGCCGAGAGCCGCTGAGCCGCGACCAGATGACCCGTGCCCGCTCGCTGGTCGAAAGCCTCCGCGGGCAAATGGTCAAGACCGACAGCCGATAGCTCATCGCTGACGGCTGGAGGCTGCGGGCTTTCAGCTGTCGGCTATCGGCCGGAGGGGAGGACCCAACAGCGCCAAGCAGGTTTGTCCCGGCCCCAGCCGCGCCCGGCCAAAGCCGCGCCCGGCAGGATGCCAAGCGGCGTGACGACATAGACGCCAAGCAGCTGACAGAGAATCGTTCTCATTATCGGCTCGCACCCGCAGGACGGGGCAACACATTCCAGTCGCTCCGGCGGGAGGGGCGTTGATCGGGTCCGGGTCGTGTTTCAGGGTGAAGTGTATTTGGACAGCCGACGATATCTCTCCAGATTTCTCCGCATCACGTCTGTCGCCGGAGAGGGGACGCCCGTGCCCGCAAACCGTTCGCGGACCATGGAATGGCGCCGCTGCCTCAAGCAGGTTCACCAGCGCCGCGGCGCGCTTGATATCGCCGTCGCCCGAAACTACCAGGACAATGGTGGCGACGGCCGGCACCTGATCTGGCGGGTGCGTCTGCTGGAGGTGACCGACCGGGAGATTATCGTCGAGGAGCCCAAGACGCTCGGCCAGATCATCCACCTCCGGCAGGGAATCGAGCTGATCGCGATCATGGCGATCGGCCAGAACCGCTGGATGTTCACTACCGCGAACCTCGGCCCCACCAGCCACCCGGCCAACGGCTCAAAGACGACTCATGCACTCCGGCTGGCGATGCCGCGGAGCGTTCAGCGATGCCAGCGACGCAGCCACTACCGCGTACAGACGGCGTCGCTCAACCTCCCCGACGTCGAGATGTGGCCGTTGCTGGACGCCAAGAGCGTGGTGATCGCGGAGCGGGCCAACGAGCTGCGGTTCCGGGCGGACCGCGATGGTCAGGCCGGGCGCACCCACGGCGCGGGCGCAGAGGAGACCATGCCCGAGGTGGGCCCGAAGCTCACCGCAACGCTCTTGAACATCGGCGGCGGGGGCGTGGGGCTTCGGGTCAAGCCTGCCGACGCTCAGGTGCTCACCCGACACAAGCTCTATTGGTTGCGGTTCAGCCTGCCCCCCGAGTTAAACACGCCGATCTGCGCCACCGGCAAGCTGGTGCACACCAGCGTCGATTCGACGCAACACACCTACGCCGGCGTTGCCTTTGACTTCTCCTTCAACCCCAACCACCAGCAGCATGTGGTCGATCAGATCTGCCGGTACATCTCCATCCAGCAGCAGAGCCAGTTCGAGCAGCGAGAGGGTGATAGCAAGTAGGCTATTGGATAACGGCTGTTGGCTGTCGGCTCTGGCCGAGCACCAAGCGAATAATTTCGGCCTTGTCCAGCGTCTCACGGTATTCCGCTGGCGGATCGGAATCGGCGACGATCCCACCCCCCACGCCATAGTCCAGCGTTCCCGTGAGCTGGTCCCAGACACCCCGCGGGCGGCGACCCGTGAGCACGATGGTCCGGATTGCGATGTTCAGCTGCATACAGCCACAGGAGATGTAGCCGATCGCCCCACAATAGGGTCCGCGACGGTGCGGCTCCAGCTCGTCGATGATCTGCATCGCCCGGATCTTCGGCGCTCCGGTGATCGAGCCTCCGGGAAACGTGGCCCGCAGCAGATCGCCCACGCTGACATCGGGCCGAAGCATGCCGGTCACCTCCGCCACGCCGTGGTGCACGGTGGGGTGGGTTTCGATCACCCTCGGCCGCGGCACGCGAACCGAGCCGTACTGGCAGACCCTGCCCAAGTCGTTTCGCATCAAGTCCACGATCATGTTCAGCTCCGCGGTGTCCTTGGCGGAGCCCAGAAGCTCATCCGGGGCGGTCCGGCTCGGCCGCGTGCCCTTGACCGGCCGAGTGACAACGCTGCCGGCGGCGAGATCGGCGGCCAGGAAGAGCTCCGGGCTCAGAGAGACCGCGCAACGGCCCCCCGGCAGCTCCAGATACGCGCCATACCAGGCGCCGCTTGCAGCCAACGCCCGCGCTGCCAGCGCTCGCGTGGAGCCGGTAAAGGACGCCGAGAAGCGGTGGGTGATGTTGGCCTGAAAGATGTCGCCGGCCGCGATGTACTCTTTCGCCCGGGCGATCATGGCCAGGTAGCGATCCGGCTCGACGTTGCTCTTGAGCACGCCCGTGTGAAAGACACCCGTTTCTCCCCCACCGATGCGGTGGTCGGCCTCAGGTGTCGGACAGGGCAAGGAGGGCGGATCGCCCACGGCGTACCAGACGCAGCTGAGGTTGTCGTAGACCAGGGCACCGGGGCAGTAGGCGAGCTCCAACAGTGGCCAGCCCCGATCATGGCCCGCGCGCCCGCCGCGGGCGCGTCCACCGGCTTTCGGCTCGAGAGATCCACCAAGATCGTAGGAAAGGTAGCCGATAAAGCCGCCTAAAAAGGGCGGGTCACCGTCGTGGCACGCTTTCCAGGCGCCAACGTCGGCGGCCAGAACGCGATCGAGATCGGCCATCGGATCTTGCGTCAACTGAATCGACATTCGACCGCCGAGCCGGCCGCTCACCACCGACCGACCGCTAAACCGCAGGCTCCCCAGCGGGCTCGACAGGATCGACCAGCGGGCCCAGCGCGGGTGCGGGCGCGCCGAATGAAGGTAAACCAGCGGCTCATCGCTCGGCCACGCCGCCACCACCTCAAGCGGCGTGCACGTCCAATCAAGCCGTCGGACTCTCCTGAGATGGCCCACAAGCGCGATGGTACCGACAGGCACAGACCCCTGGGGGATGATAGACTTCGCCTTCGCGAATGATTTACCGGTTCGGAAAAACGATCACCGAAGGCAACGCCACGCAGCAGGACCTCCTGGGTGGCAAGGGTGCCAACCTCGCCGAAATGAGCTCGATCGGGCTCCCGGTTCCACCGGGGTTTACGATCTCCACGCGCGTCTGCGCCGAGTATGACAAGGCGGGCGGGCACCTGTCCGCGGGCATTATGGACGATGTGAAGCGCAGCGTGGCCTTTCTCGAGCGGGAGACTGGCAAGTCGTTCGGCTCCGAGACCAATCCCCTGCTCGTGTCCGTCCGGAGCGGGGCCGCGGTGTCCATGCCCGGCATGATGGACACCATCCTGAACCTCGGGCTGACGGACCGCTCCCGCAGAGGTCTGGAAGAAGCGTCGGGAAGCGCGCGGTTTGCCCATGATGCGTGCCGTCGACTGATCAACATGTTCGGAGACGTGGTCGCCGGCATCGCGCATGAGCGGTTCGAGGCCGCCTTCGATTCCATCAAGAAGAAGTACCGCGCGGCGGCGGACACGGATGTCGGTGCCGAGGGGATGAAGGAGCTGTGCGACACCTACAAGGCGGTCTACCGCGAGGCGGCCCACGCGGCCTTTCCACAGGACCCCTACCAGCAGCTTCAGCGCGCGATCGAGGCCGTCTTTCGCTCCTGGAACGCGCCGCGAGCCGTCACCTACCGCCAGATCAACGGCATCACGGGGCTTCTCGGCACCGCCGTCACCGTGCAGGCCATGGTGTTTGGAAACCTGGGTGAGGACTCCGGCTCGGGCGTGGCCTTCACCCGCAACCCCTCAACCGGCGAGAACAGGTTTTACGGTGAGTTCCTCATCAACGCCCAGGGCGAGGACGTGGTGGCCGGGATCCGCACGCCTCGTCCCCTGGACCAGATGCGCCGGTGGAACAAGGACTGCTACGACCAACTGCTCAGAATCAAGGACATCCTCGAGCGTCACTACCGCGACCTGCAGGACATCGAGTTCACCATCGAGCGCGGTACGCTCTACATGCTGCAGACCAGAAGCGGCAAGCGCACCGGTGCCGCGGCGGTCCAGATCGCGGTGGACCTGGCGAACGAGGGCCTCATCGACCGCAACGAGGCCCTGCGGCGGGTCCCCGCCGAGGACCTGACGCAACTCTTGCTTCCGAGCTTCGCCCAAACCGACAAGAAGTCAGCCAAGGTCCTCACCATCGGCCTGCCCGCCTCGCCCGGCGCCGCGACCGGTCTACTCGCGTTCAGCGCAGAGGAGGCCGTACGCCGCGGGCTGGACGGAACCGCGGTCATCCTCGTTCGCAAGTCGACGAGCCCGGAGGACATCGACGGCATGCACCATGCCGTGGGGATCCTGACCTCCACCGGCGGCATGACCAGCCACGCAGCGGTGGTGGCGCGGGGCTGGGGAAAATGTTGCGTCGTGGGGGCCGGCGCCGTCGAGATCGACGCCCAGGGCCGTCGACTGACGATCGACGGCACCACGCTCACTCCGAACGACACGCTCTCGATTGACGGCTCGACGGGCGAGGTCCTGCTCGGGGAAATCAAGCGATCCACACCAAAGCTCCCCAGCGCGTTCTCCACGCTCATGGCATGGGCGGATTCCCGCCGCCGCCTGGGGGTCCGCACCAACGCCGACACGCCCGCCGACGCGCAGCGCGCCCGCGAGTACGGGGCGGAGGGAATCGGGCTCTGCCGCACCGAGCACATGTTCTTTGAAGGCGATCGCATCAACGACATGCGGCGAATGATCTTGGCCGAGACCAAGCCCCAGCGCGAGAAGGCCCTCAAGGCTCTGCTGCCCTACCAGCGAAAGGATTTCGTCGGGATTCTCACCGCCATGAAGGGCCTGCCGGTGACGATCAGGCTCCTCGACCCGCCGCTGCACGAGTTCGTGCCCCACGATCCCAAGGCGCAGCGCGAACTGGCCAAGGCCTCGGGGATGTCACTGAAGCGGATTCGTCAGCGGGTGGATGCATTGGCCGAGATGAACCCCATGCTCGGCCACCGCGGCTGCCGCCTCTCGGTCACGTATCCGGAAATCCTCCAGATGCAGGTGACCGCCATAACAGAGGCGACGATCTCCTGCAAACGCAAACGCATTGACGCCAGGCCGGAGATCATGATCCCGCTGGTGGGACTGCGCGGCGAGCTTGAATATCTCCGACGCCTCACTGAGCAGACCATAGAGCAGGTTCGCAAGGCCAAGAAGTACACGGGACGACTCGACATTCCCATCGGCACCATGATCGAGGTGCCCCGAGCGGCGCTGGTTGCAGGGTCGATCGCCGAGGTCGCCGACTTCTTCAGCTTCGGGACCAACGATCTGACCCAGATGACCTTCGGTTTCAGCCGCGACGACATCAACTCGTTTCTGCCGGACTACCTGGAAAAGAAGCTGCTGACGACCGATCCCTTTCAGACGATCGACGAGAGCGGCGTCGGCGAGCTGATCCGGACGGCGTGCCGGCTCGGCCGCCAGACGTCGAGCAGCCTCAAGCTCGGGATCTGCGGCGAGCACGGCGGCGACCCCGCCTCAGTGCACTTTTTTGAGAAGGTGGGGCTGGACTACGTGAGCTGCTCGCCCTTCCGCGTGCCCATCGCTCGTCTGGTCGCCGCACAGGCCACCCTTGGCTCGCCGTGATTCCTCTTTGATTGCTGGCTATCATCCTCCTCCCCGACAGATCGAGGCGAGGGGTGTCCCGGCCCCCGCCGGCACCGGGCCACCGAAAGCCCACCGCAGCTCACCCGGCGGAGTACTCCTTTCATGCCCGAGGCGATCGCGACCCCCAAAACAAAAACATCCGCCACCGCTGGGCATCTTCCCGCTGCGGTCTTCCAAGAGCTCGAGATCGCCAAGGACGAGACCAACCTCTTCCACCAGACGATCGAGCAGGTCCTGATCGCCTCCCAGCTCGTGGGGCTCAAGCACCATCAGCAGATCATCGTCGCGCAGCCCCTCAACGAGATCATGGTGCACTTCCCCGTCCTCATGGACGATGGTCACCATGAGCTTTTCAAAGGCTACCGCGTCCAGCACAACAACGCCCTGGGTCCGTACAAGGGGGGGATCCGCTATCACCCACAGGTCAACCTCGACGACATCAAGGCGCTGGCCGTCCTGATGACCATGAAGTGCTCACTGGTGCGGATCCCCTTCGGCGGCGCCAAGGGGGGGGTCAAGTGCAACCCTCGCGATCTCAGCCCCGACGAGCTGATGAGGGTGACCAGGCGTTTCTGCTCGGCGATCAGCAACCAGATCGGCCCTGACTACGACATCCCGGCCCCCGATGTGGGCACCAACGCCCAGATCATGGCGTGGTTTGCCGATACCTATGCCCAGACCAGCCCGGAGCACGAGCGGCACGACACGCTCCGCATCGTCACCGGAAAACCTGTGGGGATGGGCGGATCGGCAGGTCGCGAGAAGGCCACCGGGCAGGGCATGGTCGACGTGCTGAAGGAGATGCTGCCGGAGCTGGGCATCGACCTGGCCAGGATGACCTTCAGCCTTATCGGGTTCGGAAACGTGGGCGGTTGGACGGCTCGGCTCTTCAACGAGCTCGGAGCAACCTTGGTGGCCGTGCTCGATGACACGGGTGCGATCCACAACGACCGCGGGATCGACTCCGGCGCGCTGAGAAAGCACGTCGGGGCGGCCGGCGGCGTCGCCGGCTTCCAGGAGGCCGAGCAGATCAGCACCGACGAGTTCTACTCTGTCGCGGTGGACGTCTTCATCCCTGCTGCATTGGAGCAAATGATAGGACCCGAGAAGGCCAGACTGATCAACGCCAAGGTGATCGCGGAGGCCGCCAACGCACCCACCACGCCGAAAGGCGACGCGGTGCTCAAGCAGCGTGGTATCGAGATCCTGCCGGCCATCCTGTGCAACGCCGGCGGCGTAACCGTCTCCTACTTCGAGTGGGTGCAGAACAAATCGTCGGTGTATTGGACCCTCGACGAGGTCGACGAGCGTCTGAACACCCACATGGTGCTGGCGGCCCGCCGGGTGAAGGTGGCGCGCGTCAAGTACGAGTGCGACACGCGCACCGCCACCTACTGCGCGGCGCTGGAGCGGATTGGCAAGGTCTACGATCTGCGGGGGGTCTTTCCGTAAGAAGTTCCTTACCGATCCTCGATTCCCAATAATTCGATGTCGAAGATCAGCGTCGCCATCGGCGGGATAGAGCCCGGCCGCCCGCGCTCACCGTAGGCAAGCTGGTAGGGAATGATCAGCTTGCGTTTTCCTCCGATCCGCATCGATCCAACACCCTCCGTCCAGCCGGCAATCACCCGGTTCAGTCGAAAGCTCGAGGGCCGACCTCGATCGACGGAGCTGTCGAACTTCGTCCCGTCGACCAGCCACCCCGAATAGTGCACGGTCACCGTGCTGGTGGGTCCCGCCGGCAGTGGTCCGCTGCCCACGACGATGTCGAAGTATCTCAGGCCGGAATCCGTCTGGGTCCAGTCGCCAGAGACCGGATCTCCCGGGAACTGTGGCTCGATCTCCTCGGAGAGAACCTCCTCCGTCATCGCATCGATGGGCAGCTTGTCTGTGCCGTCACCGGACAAGACAGTCACGTAGATCGTCACCGCCGCCACCGCCGCCGCGAGAAGCGCCGCTGAACATGTAACGAGCATTGTCCTGGTCATAGTCTCTCCTTTTATCGCTCGGTTGACGTTACCCGACGCCCATCTCCGCCCGCATCTTCCGGGCAAGCTCCGTCGCCCTGGCGCTGTCGAGCGAGCCCGCGGACCAGGAGATTCCCAGACCTCGATTGGGAAACTTCGGGATGATGTGAAAATGAACATAGAAGACGGCCTGGTGGGCAGCGGAGCCGTTGTTTTGGATTACGTTGTAGGCCGTGGCCCCCGTCACGGCCAGGACCGCGCGGCACAACCGGGGCAGCACCCGCCCCAACGCCGCCGCCGCCGGATCGCTGAGCTCGTGGAGATATCGCGCCCGCTCCTTGGGGATCAGCAGCGTGTGGCCGTCGCTCAGCGGCCCGATATCCAGAAAGGCCAGGACCTGATCATCCTCATACACCCGGTGGCATGGGGTCTCACCTGCGATGATCCTGTCGAAGATGGTTACCTCCTGCTCGATCAATGATGAGAGTCTACTAGACTAGGATCGTCGTGGTCGATCTCAACACGCTGTCGCTTCCGCAGCTCTTCGAGACGCTCACCGCCGACGGGTCGCTCCAACGGCTGCTGGAGGCGGCCCGCGCCGAGGACCTCGCCGAGATCGGCGACGTCACCACGGCAAGCCTCGTCGCCGGCGGCGTCACGGCGCGCGCCAGGGGGGTCGCCCGTGCTGGGGGCGTCGTCGCGGGCACCGCCGCCATTGGCGTCATTCTCGAGGCGTTCGGCTGCACCACCCGATCGACGATCATGACATCCGACGGGACGCAATGCACGGGCGGCCAGGGGCTCTGGCAACTCGAGGGCCCGCGAGCGGAGATTCTCACCGTCGAACGGACGCTCCTGAACATCATCAGCCGGCTGAGTGGGATCGCGACCGAAACCAGCCGCTACGTCCAGCGGATCGCAGGAAGCGGTGCGGTCGTCTGCGATACGAGGAAGACGACACCCGGGCTGCGATCGATCGAGAAATACGCGGTCCGGTGCGGGGGCGGGACCCTCCACCGGCTCGGTCTCTACGATGCGTTGCTTATCAAAGACAACCACCGCGCCCATCTGAGACCCGACGAGCTCGCGGCCGCGATCTCCGAGGCATGCCGCCGGGGGCGTGAGCGGTATGATCTGCGGTTCGTGGAGGTCGAGGTTGACACGCTCAGCGAGCTTGAGCAGGTGCTGCGGTGCCCGCCGGGGCTCATCGACATCGTGCTGCTGGACAACATGACCGTTGGAGAGCTTTCGGAGGCGGTGCGGGTTCGCGACGGCTGCGACGGGCGGGTTCAGCTGGAGGCCTCGGGGGGCATCACCCTGGACAACGTCCGCGCGGTGGCCGAAACGGGCGTGGAGCGGATCTCCGTCGGTGCGATCACGCAGTCTGCGCCGGCGATGGACATCGCGTTGGAAATGGAACAATTGATTCGTGATCGGTGAAACTCCAATCGAAGAATGGGCGGACCGTCTTGAAGCGGCGCTCGAGGCCTGCGGCGGCTCTCAGCACAGGGTCTTCGTGGTGCGTGAGACCGACTCCACGCAGGCGGCGGCCAGGCGGATCGGTGCGTCTGCCAATGATGTCGTCGTCGCGTGGCGGCAAACCGCCGGACGTGGACGGCTGGGTCGCCGTTGGCTGGACCCGGAGAACCTTGGTATCGCCGCGACCTTCGTCAGGACCGCGGCGGCGCCGGAATACCTTGCGGTCGCGTCCGCGGTCGGCACGGCCCAGGCGGCGGAGAAGCTGCTTGACAGACCGGTCGGAATCAAATGGCCCAACGACATCATCGTCGATGGCCGCAAGCTCGCCGGGATCTTGATCCAACAGACCTCGAGCCTCGCCTTCATCGGCATCGGCATGAACGTGAACCAGATCCGCTGGCCCCCGAAGCTGGCCGATCGCGCCGTCAGCCTGGCGCAGATCTCCAGGCCCGTGGACCGACTCGAGGCGCTTCGCATCCTGCTGCCCGCCGTGTTCCGGTCGCTTTCCCAAGAGAGGGCCGTGCTGGAGAAGGAGTTTGCCCGGCGCGACTGGCTGCGGGGATCGCGAGCAACCTTCCAGAGGGGTCAAGAGATCGTCACCGGTCAAGTTCTGCGCACGGATCCGGGTCGCGGCCTCCTGCTGTCCACAGACGCCGGGGAGGTCTTCCTGCCGGCGGCAACGACGACAGTGCGCCGCGCTGCGGAAACCGATACACGCGGCGCCGTGAGCTGACGGCTTTTCTACGCTGCCCGCGGGCGATCGTCGTCGTCGTCGAAGAAACCCAGACACCCCAGGTCGCGAGCGAGATCTTTCATTCGCCGGCTGACCGCTTCGAACGCCGCCAGAAGATCAGCCACCGGGGGGTCGCCTGCACCAGGGTCCGACGTGTCGCGGGCCTCCTCCTGTGGCGACGGTGAAGGCGGCCCCGGAAAGCGGATTGAACCTGTGTTGTGCGCGCGAAACCTGGGCATCGGTTCGTCCCCTGCAATCAAGCGAAGCCGGCGCCTCGCAGCCGGAAGTCCGCCAGATGCGCGCGTATCGGCTCGTTTCCGGGTCGTCTTTGGCCGCAGAGGGTTCATCCGTCCCACCCAGCATTCGCAAAAGAAAGAGTTTGCCCAGCCTCCCGCCGCGGGCCGATAACATTGCCAATCACCCGTTCTCCCCGCCGTAGAGCCCGTCGGGATCAAACAGATCCTGCTCCCCGTCGATCGTCTGCTTGGCCTTCAACAGCGAGCGGTGAATCCGTCCGACCAGCAGCACGCTGATCAACATCAGCACCCCAAAGAGGACACCGGCGGCGATCGGCCGCTGATCCCGGATCGTGATCGCGTTGAGCGTTGCATAGTGGCTGCGACCGTCGGCGCCCTGGCGCTCGCCGCGAACGACGGCTCGGGCGCCGTCGCTGCGTCTGCCCGCCTGCCGGGTTGATTCGCGGGAGACGGTGGTGGCCAGTACGTCGAGTATCGCGGTGACCTCGTCGGGGTCCGTGCCCGCAAGGGTCAACGTGACCAGACCCAACCTGCTGGAATCCACTTTCAGATCGTTGCTGAGCCGACCACCGATCACCGTTGGGTCCTCGTACGCGTCCAGCCGCAGGGCAGCGAGCCGCTTGGCGAGGATCTTGTGGAAGCCATTCTTGGTGAGCATGCCCCTCAGCCACGTTTCCCAGCCGGCGGCATCCTTCTCGGAGATCGGGCCGCCGAACCGCGACTTGGCCTCTATTTCCACGGAAGCGGAGATGGTGGCGGGAACGAAATGATTGGCGGCCAATAGGCTCACCCCCGCGCAGACCACGGCCACAAGCACGAGCCAGCCAAGGGTCGCCGCCGCGCGAGGGCGAGCCCACTTCCTGATCATCACGCGCTCCGAGGCCGATAGTGCCTCCTGGGCCTGCAACAACCGTTGCTTTTGATCACGCAGCTCCTGGGCCTGTCTGGCCTGCAACTCGGTCTGCTGCCTCTTGGTAGCGCCGGCCTCGGTGAGCTTCTTGCGAAGCTCCTCGATTTGCTGCTGAGCCTGTCCATCCCCTGGAATCTGTTTTCCCCCTCCGGGCTTCTTGGTGGCTCGATCGGCAATCTCCCTGAGACGATCGCATTCCGCCGCGAGCTCGTCGATGCGCCGATCGCGACTGCGATCGACCGAACGTCTCCCGGCCTTCTTGCCGCGCGCGGTGCCGATCGCTCCCATGAAACCCCCGACGACCTTGCCGACGGACGAGGCGGCGGCGCCATCGCTGCCGGTCGCCTCCAGCGCCTCCTCGAGCTCCGCGATACGGGCGTCCCGCCGGCGGGTCGCCTCCCGGCCCCCGTCAGCCTTGAGGGCGGCAAGCTGCTCGGTCAGACGCTGAATCTGGCTCCGCTGCCGCTTGATCATCGGGTCGGCGTCGACCTTCTTGGGGCCGGCGGAAGTCTCGGCGGTCTCGGCGTTCCTGCGCTGCTCAGCAAGCTGCTCATCCCGTCGGGCGAGTTGCTCGGCAAGGTCTTTCAACCGCGCCTGCAGGGTCTCGATGGTGGCATTGACGGCGTTTGGATCTTTCGCCTCGACCTCATTTGTCTTTGGCTCATCGTTCGTGCTTGCGACATCCGGATCCGGGGTCATCCCGCCATCGGCGGCCGTCTCGTCAGGTGCGGCTGACGGGGTGGTGGGGTCGGGGGAAGAGGCGGCCTGCGTGTCAGCGACGGCCTGTTTCTTCCACCAGGAAGCAAATTCCGCGGAGGAGGGGGCGGGCGGCGCGCCGGCGAGGTCCCGCTGCTCCGCTCGCTCGGCCAGCGAGGCCAGGCGGTCATCGTGTTGCCGCTGCACGTTGCCAAGCTCCTGAAGCTGCTGCCGGAGCTTGTCCAGGATCCCCAGCACCTGATCGTTGTCCGAAGGCGGGCTGTCGGTAGACGCGGATTCGGCCGAGGCGGCATCTGTTTCCGGCACTCCGGCGTCGGAACCCTTGACGCGTTGGGGTCGTTCGCCCTCGTCTGGATGGTTCATTCCTGGCCCCACCGGCGCCGTCGGCCGCCTCCCCTCGAGGCCCGCGACACCCAAACAGGATCGATATCGACATGCCGATCGACCCGCTCAAGTGCCGGAAGATCAAACCGGGCACCCCCGCACCGATAACCCGCATGTTCCACCGGAATCGTCCCCCGCCCGCTCTCCAGCGGTAGCATATCCAGCCCGTGTCGAACCCCGCTCTCGCCCCGCCTCCTCGCAGGCCGCCCGCGACCGACGGCCGCCTCGGCTCAATCGCCCAAAGGATCATCTCCGGCGAGCGGCTGTCCATCCAAGACGGCCTGCAGCTCTACGAGACACCCGATATCTGGACCGTCTGCAGCCTGGCCGACCTCGTCCGGCGCAGGATGCACGGCGACAAGGCGTATTACAACATCAATCGGCACATCAACTACTCGAATATCTGCGCGCTGGCGTGCACGTTTTGTTCCTTCTACCGCAAGAAGGGGCAGCAGGGCGCATACCAGTACTCGATCGACGAAATCGCCAGGGACGCGGCCCAGGCGGCCGGCGCGGGCGCAACGGAGATACACATCGTGGGCGGGCTTCATCCTTGGCTGCCCTTTTCCTACTACACCGAGATGCTGCAGGCCATCCGTCAGGCGTCACCCCGTGTGCACATCAAGGCGTTCACCGCCGTGGAGATCGTGCACCTGGCTCGAATCTCCGGCCGCGGCCGCGAAAGGTACGACGGCATCAAGAGCGTGCTTGAGGATCTGATCCACGCCGGGCTGGGGTCGCTGCCCGGGGGCGGGGCGGAGGTCTTTGATGAACGGGTTCACAACGCGGCCTTTCGCGGCAAGATAAAGGCCGGGACGTGGCTCGACGTGCATCGCGCGGCCCACGAGCTCGGCCTGCGCTCAAATGCGACCATGCTCTACGGACACATCGAGCTGCCCAAAGAGCGTATTCATCACATGGAGATCCTCCGCCGCCAGCAGGACGCCGCGTTGGGCGCGTGGGCCGATCGAGCGGGCGTGGCCCGGCCCGATGGCAGTGTGGTTCTCTCCGGCCCCAGTGAGCTGTATTCCCATGGACGGCTTCCAGATCCAGCCACATGCTCCGCAGGCTACTTTCAGACGATCATCCCACTTCCCTTCGTTCCCGATGCGAGCGCCCTGTCCCGCCTCCCCGGTCCCAGCGGCCTCGAAAACCTCCGCACGCTGGCGATCGCACGCCTCATGCTGGACAACTTTCCGCACGTCAAGGCGTTCTGGATCATGCAGACGCTGCCCATGGCGCAGCTCATGCTTCAAGCAGGCGCCGACGACATCGACGGGACCGTCGTCTGGTACGACATCACCAAGGTACAAAGTGCCACCACCCACCAGGAAGCCAGCGTGTGGGATCTCCAACGAGCGATCCGCGAGGCGGGGTTCCGCCCCGTCGAGCGAGACACGCTCTACAGGCCGGTCATCCGCGACGATCACGAGTGGCGGGTCGACAAGTAACGGAGTGACAGGGGGCCCTAACCATCAGAGCCACGCTCACAGGTGGTTCGCTACGGATTCATTGGCGTGACTGCGGGGAAGTGCTCCTCCATTCACATCTGCCACAAATGCTCGTCGCGGGCGACGACGGCAGATGCCCTGTCGCTGTACAGGTAGAAACTGATCCCCACGTGAACTTGGTCGCCCATAGTGAAGGCGCTGGGCGAGGCGATGCCGGGCGCCAGATCGTCGAGGCGGAGAAGAACGTGAAGGTTATTGCGTTCGCCGGTCCGTTCGACGATGCCGGCGAGTGGCAGCACGCCGGACGAGAGCGTATTCCAGCGTTGACCCTCGGTTGCGCCTGCGAGCCCCAGCGCACCGGTTAGCGTATCCCACACCTTGGACTCTGGCCCGGCGGCGCTTCCCATCACGTGAATGGTTGAACAGTTCTGACCACGAAAGTGAGTAAGATACAGGCGCAGGATGCCGAAGAAGCGCGGCCAGCCGGAGTCGAGGCTTTCGAGCTGAACGTCCCAGTCGTCGCTGCTCGCGAAAAGGCTGTGAACGACGCGCACGACGCAGGGGGGGCACCTGGCGCTTGATCGGATGGCAAAGTCGGAACGGGCGTTCTGGCTTGTCGCGGGCACTTGGCCGCCGCCGATGACGATCAAGGATTGGCTCGACAAGAGGTCGCTGGAGCTGACGGAAGCTTGCCGCTCCCGGCGGTTTCCGTATACCGGCGTCTGGCCGGAGGAGGTGATCCTCTACCGGGCCGATCCTCCGACTTCTCAGTGAGTCCGCGCTGCGGGCATCGACGACACCCGCCGCATCATCCACAAGTTTCGAAGCTCGAGAAACGTCTCGAACTGCCCCGAGGAGAGCATCCCCGAATCCAGGATCGCCGCGCGGACGCTCCGGCCGGGATCGCTCCCGTAGTTCGGGTGCGTGTCGTGAAAGGCCACCAGCGCGCCGGGACAGGTCAGCGGCACCCAGTCGTCGATGTCCTGCCGGACCGCGTCGTACCGATGATCGCCGTCCACCCAGAGCATGGCGATCGGCTCCGACCAGTCGGCCCGCGCGTCATGGGAATAACCCCGAATGATGTGGACGCTGTCCTTGATCTCCCACGTGTCGAGCGTGTCGTTGAAGACGGACCACGAATCCGGCTTGAATTCGTTGTCCGTACCCAGGCGCTTCGCCGCGGCGACGTCCGCGCGGCTGCCGATCGTACCCCCGAGGTGCGGATCGACCGCGTGCAGGCGGTTGGTCGGCTTCATGCCCTTGGCGATGAAGACGGTCGATCTGCCCTTGAAGCTTCCGATCTCGACGATCAGACCGTCGGGGCAGCGGTGCGCGCCGTAGCACAGCAGCGCCGCCTGATCCGGGTGGAGCCACCCGGGGACCCGAAGCGCCCGGTCCAGGGTATCACCGAGCGTCCGTCGCGTGAACGCCCGCGCCTGCCGCAGCGCCCGCGGCGGAACCCGCAGGATCCTCGGAAGCCAGGTCGGGTGCTTGACGTCGCTGGCCATGGGGCATTCTCTGCACGAGTTCGCGAAGGTCGGCCGGTTTCGGTTAGAGTAGCGTAGGAAACCGATTGCTCAAGAGGCGCTGACTGATAGGACAGTCGATTTCGGCGGGGCGGTAGAGAGGGGCGGTCATTTGTGTGCCGACGGCGGCGGTGAGGGTGCGCGTGGGCGCGAGATGCTGGGCGGCGGCCGAACCGCTGGGAGGTCCTGCCGGAAGCCTCGCCGGTACGCGTGGAGTGGCGTCGAGGGGCGAAAGGCCGACGCAGCGACCGCGCCAGGGCCGGCGGCGGTGAATCGCCAGAGCTTGTGCGGCGCTCAGTCCGCGATCCAGACCGGCTCGTTGGAAGCGGGCTCGTCGACGAACCCCAGATCGCTGACGTAGCGGAGCCGGCCAAGATGCGGCTCGTGTGCGGCAGCGAGGTCATCAGAGGGCGGTGCGGGTGACGGCTGCATGCTCTACACTCGGGCCATCGAGGACGGCGGCCGGCCGCGGCGCTTGCCCCGACCCGGCGAAGCCGTCGATCCCGAATGGAGGCTCTGTGCGCGGGCGGCGGGTGACGACAAGGCCCCGATCATGGCGCCCCCGAGCTCCGACGCTCCAAGGCCGAACGCTTCCTTGAACTGCTCGTTCACGTCAGGCACCATCGCCACCGCGGCCCGATCGGCGGCCGACATTGGCTCGACGTCGTCGTAGAAGCCTTCGATGGTCACGCGCCGTTCGGCGTCCTACATGCTCGCCAGAAGGCGTGCGAGCCTCATCGCGGGATTCGGAACCCAATTCCTTCCACGGCGACTGGCTCACTGCGTCACTTCGTCACTTCGTTCTTTCTTCCAAGCACCCACCTCAACTCCTCCATCGCCAGCGCCCGGGCCACGACGCTGAAGATCACAACCCCCACAAGGACCGCAACCAGGAGATCGGCAAGCGACGCGGCCCACGACCCCGGCGTCCCAGCGATTGCCTGGACACCGAGCACCGACGCCACCATCGCCCCGGTCGCCACCGCCGTCTTCAGCCAGCCGACCAGCACACCCCCAAGAAGAGGCCGGGTGTGCCGGCGAACCAGCCACAGCAGAACCGCCGCCTGGAGCGTGGCGCACGTCGCGGTGGACCAGGCGAGCCCCGCCTCCTTCAGAGGTGTCCAGATGAGCGTCACGTTGAGTGCCAGGTTCAGCCCCACCATGGCCACTGCGACACGCACGGGCCTCCCGGAATCGCCTTTGGCGTAGAAGGCCCGCGTCAGCACGTGGATCAGCGAGTACGCCCACACCGCCGACGCGTAGCCCATTAGGACAAACGCCACGCGGCCCGAGTCGGCGGCGGTGAAGAGGTGGCCTTCGAAGATCACCGTGGCCAGAGGGCGGCCGACGAGCACCAGGCCGCAGCTTGCCGGCAGGCCGACAAAAAAGCTCAACCGCAGACCGCGGCGAAGGAGGGCGGCAAACGCCTCATCGTCGCCCGCGTGTCGGGCCAGTGCCGGAAAGATCGCCGTTGCAACCGCCAGACCAAAGACTCCCAGGGGAAATTGGTACAGCCGCTGGGCGAAGCTGACGAACGTCATCGCACCCTCGTCCAACGGATACGGGCGTCCGAAGATCGTCGGGCCGATCGACACCGGATAGCTGGCGATGAGGCCGTCAAGAAAGGTATTGAGCTGCAGGACACCCAGGCCCAGGATCATCGGTCCCGCCTGAGCAAGTACGCGGCGCATCTCGCTGCCGGCGGTGCCGCAATCCAGATGCAACCAGCGGCGCGGACGCAAGGCCCACAGCATCCACATCACCTGACCCACACCCGCGACGAGAACGGCGACGGCGACGGCGGTGATGTGGGCAGCCCGGTCGCAGGCGCCGAACGCCACGGCCGCGGCGATGAGGGCGATGTTCAGCACGATCGGCGCCGCCGCCGGAGGGCCGAACCGCCCATGGACCTGACTGATCGCCCCCAGGATCGCCACCACGCACACCAGCGGCATGTAGGGCAGCATGATCATCATCAACCGCACGGCAAGGTGCTGGTGGGGGGCGTAGTGCCAGATCACCCAAAGCAGCCCCTCCCCGAAGAGCGTGACCCCTCCCAATGCTGCGATAAGTCCACCAAGGGCGAGCGTGGCCAGCCGCCCGGCGGTGGCGGGATCGGTCCGCTGAAGACGCGCGTAGGCGGGCAGAAACGCCGCCGCCAGGGCGCCTTCGCCAAACAGCCTCCGGAAGAGGTTGGGAATGAGGAAGGCAAAGAAGAAGGCGCTCATGATCGCCCCGCCCCCGAAGATGCGGCCCAAGACCGCATCCCGCGCCAGCCCGGAGATCCGGCTCACGATCGTCATGAGGGCAAACGTTCGGGAGTGGGCTTCGAACTGTTCGGGCATATTGGAGAGGGCTGTCGGCTGTCGGCCAGAGACGGACCGGGACCAGTTCACCCATTCGAGACTTCGTCACGCCGTCACGCTCGTTCTGTCAGCCGCTTGGCATCCGTGCCGGCGCGGCTGAGACCTCGGGGCTCCGCCCCTCGGGATACCCGGCATCCTGTGCCGGGACAAACCTTCGTGGCCTCCTCGCCCGCCTGCTTCGTCCCTTGGTCATTCCGTCACTCCGTCACTTGGTCGGGGGCAACGAGAACGAACTCGGTGCCGCACTCCCCGCAAACGCCGCGGCCGTGCGTGAGCGGGGTCTTCAGCAGGCTGTGGTGACAGCCGCGGCAACGCACGTGCTGCCCGTCGTAGGATTGGGACAGCTGGAAACGATACAGCCGTACCGTCATCGCCACGATCAGTCCCATGCCCGTCAGATGGAGGGCCAGTTGAAGATCCCCCGCCAGAGTGTCAAACCACCGGACCAGACCCCGCGTGAGTCCGAAGCGGCTGACGATTTCCATGACAATCCAATAGGTGATCCACGACGCCACCACGGCAATGACCACCGAACGCACCTTCGGGGTCGACAGCCGCTCGTCGATCGAATGACTCCACTGTCCGCAATGGACCGTCCCCCCACAGACGGGACACCGGCCCCGACCGAGGTCGTCGAAAGCGACGCCACGGCAGGAGCTGCCGCAGGCGAAGCATGGGTGCTGAAGTGAAAGCCGGCGGGCGTGGCGGTTGTAGAGTACACCCGCGATAGCGCCGGCGGCGCTCATGGCCCCGACGGTGGCGGCCAGAAACACGATGGTCAGTGCGTGTCTGGTCCCGGAGGCCGAAAGCCAGGTGATCGCGCCGACGAGCGCGCCACCGCCGCCCGCGGCCGCACCGACGGCCAGCCAGCCATCGCGCCGGCAGAAGAGATCGGCGAAGATGAAGGCTCGCCAGCGCAGCCGCACGCGGTTGGCCCGCCCCCCGATAGGACCCAGCGCCCAGAGCCACACCGTGACCAGGCAAACGCCAAGCATGCCCGCCAACATGTCCTGATATGTGATGTTCCGCCGCAGCACTCCCATGCCCTGCGTCAGCTCATCAAGCCCCGTCCACAGCAGCACCGCCAACCCCGCCAGCCACGGCAACCCCATCCACCGCGTCCGGCTCAGCAACAACGTCAGGACCCCGAACGCCAGCATGTGTATCAGCTTGTCCGGGGCGGGCTGCAACTTTGTCCCCAGCCCGAGCCCCGGCCAATGCGTGCCCAGGGTCAGGGCCAGCCAGTAGACCACGAACAGGAGCCGCCACGGTCGGGCCTCGCGCCTCAAGCGGTCGGCGTCACGCCTCACTGAACGGGATCCGGCGCCGTAGAGATCCGAGGCGGTGGCTCGGCCGCAACCGGGACCCGCTCTTGAGGCGCGGTGGATGCAGGCAAGGTGACGATCTCGGGTGCGGCCGGGAGCTGCTGGGTCTCGGCGACCAGGCGCTCGGCGAGCTTTCGGTAGTCGTTGGCACCGGCGCACCAGGGCGCGTAGTCAAAGATCGTCTTCCCGAAACTCGGGGCCTCGGCGAGTTTGACATTCCGACGAACCGGAGGCCGCAGCACCCGACAGTTCCTCCAGGGCACCTCTTGGGACCGCGCGGCGTCGAAGAACGCATCCAGGTCGGCGATCACTTCTCTGGCCAGCGTCGTCTGGGCCTCGTGCATGCACACCACGATCGCCGTTACCTGCAGGGCCGGGTTCACCGATCGACGAACCAACTGAACGGTCTGAAGCAGCTTCCCCACGCCCTGTAACGCGAGAAAGTGCGCCTGCATGGGTACGAAGACCTCCCCGGCCAGCGACAGCGCGTTGAGCGTAAGCAAACCGAGGCTGGGTGGACAGTCCACGAAGACGAAGTCATAGGAATCGGTGAAGGCTGCGAGCTTGTGTCGAAGGAGACGCTGGCGGTCGGGGTGATCGGCCAGCTCCGCCTCCGCCCCCGCCAGATCGACCTCGGCGGGGATGACATCCAGGCTCTCCCGGGCACGAACGAGGCAGTGGGTCACCTCGCAGGCGGGGTCGATGAGCAGGTCGTAGACGCTGTGGCCGTCAGGGGAGATATCGATCCCCAGGTGCAGGGTCAGGTGAGCCTGGGGGTCCAGATCGATCAGGCAGACGCGCCGGCCGGCCTCCGCCAGCGCCGCGCCGAGGTTAACCGCGGTGGTGGTCTTGCCCACGCCCCCCTTCTGGTTCAATACCGCGATCGTCCGAACAGGGCGGTCGGCGCCGCACGTGGTCCCTGCCATCACCGAGAGTATATCGTCCCAGGGATCCCCGCCCGGCCATAACCGTCGCGCTGGGCGCCTCTGCGCATGCCCACGATCACCGACACCGCGATCTGCATTCGCCGCTGGGACTACTCGGAGTTCTCCCAGACCGTGAGCCTCTTCGGCCGCGACCATGGGATCACCCGCGGTCTCGTCAAAGGTGCCAAACGAGCCCGAGGCTCATTCGGCGGAGGACTCGACCTGCTCACCTGCGGCGAAGTCGTGGCCATCATCAAGCCGGGGCGGGACCTCGCCACAGTGACCCAGTGGCACCTGCTGGAGACCTACCCGGCGCTGCGGCAACGGCTCGACGCCAACCGGGCGGGTCTTTATATGGCCGACCTGATCCACCTCATGCTCGTAGAGCACGACCCGCACCCGGCGCTCTTCGAGGCGCTCAGAACAGCTCTGGGAAACCTCGATGACGCCCCGAGGACGTTGCTTGGATTCCAATGGAAGCTGCTGTGCGAGACCGGGTATCGGCCGCGGCTGGATACCGACGCCCAAACGGGCAGGGCACTTCCCCAAGAGGGGCCGAACCTGGCATTCTCCCCTTCCGCCGGGGGTGCGGTCGCCGACACGGGCGCCGCCGATCGGTGGCGAGTCCGCCGACGGACGATCGACCTCATACGGGCCATCGCCGCCGGCAAGCCGTGCGGGGGTGAGGACCGGAAGCTCGTCGAACATGCCAACCGCCTTCTGGCCGCCTACATCCGCGAGCTGCTGGGAAATGAGCCCAAGACCACGCGGTGGGCGTTCGGCGCTGGCGGTCCTCAAGACCCGCACGCGGACTGACCTCGAGGCCTCCTCTCTTACCTGATCAGACCAGGATAGTGCCCGGCGGTCTGCCGGCCGCCATTTGATTCCAGCGTCCAAAGCGAGGAACCGATAGGGGGAGCACTCCTGGATTGTCCTGAAGATGCTGGAAAAAGTCCTGGCCTGTCCAAACCTGCCGACTCTGCCCACCGTGGCGGTCGATCTGCTGAAGCTGACCCGCGACCCCGAGGTTGATCTGGCCGATATCGGTCGGCTGGTCGAAAAGGACGTGGCGCTGTCCGGAAAAATCCTCAGGACCGTCAACTCCAGCTACTACGGCCTTTCCCAGCCCTGCCCGACGATCAACCGCGCGTTGGCCTATCTCGGTCTCAACACGGTCAAGTCGCTCGTCTTGGGCTTCAGCCTTGTGGATTTGAGCCGGCAGTGCAAGGATGGCTTCGACCTCATCAACTACTGGCGCCGCGGCCTTTTCAGCGCCGCGGCCGCTCGCCGAATCGCACAAGTGACTGACTCGTGCGATCCCGATGAGACGTTTCTCGCGGCACTGATGCAGGACATCGGCATGCTGGCGATGCATACCGCCCTGGGCAAGCAGTACCAGCAAGTGGTGGCGCAGGCCGGCGGTGACCACGCCCAACTGCCACGCCACGAGACCGTCTGCCTCGGATTCTCGCACCCCGAGGCCGGGGCGCGTCTCGGCGAGCGCTGGCGTCTTCCCAAGAATCTCGTGAATCCGATCCGTCTACACCACCGCTCGGCGGCGGCGGCGGGTGATCCGATGGTTGCCACCGTGGTTCTGGGGTTTCAGATCTCCAACCTGGTGACAAGCAGCCAACCGCAGTCAGCCCTCCAGATCGTCGACAGGATCGCCAAGAACGTCTTCGATCTCAACGCCGGGGAACGCAGGGCTCTGATCTTCTCCACCCTCGAGGACGCACGCGAGCTGTGCGGTCTGCTTGAAGTTGAGGTTGGCGAATTTCCGGATGCGGCCGCCATTCTCGCGGAAGCAGATGATGCACTGATCAAGCACCAGTTCGACGTGCGACGAGAGGCTGAGCAGCTGCGACAGACACGGGATGCGCTTGCCCGGCAGGCACTGACCGACGACCTCACCGGCATCGGGAACCGCAAGAAGTTCGATTCTGAGCTGGGGGCGCGGTTCGATCAGGCCAAGACGTGGAAGGGATGTCTGGGGCTGATCATCGCCGATGCCGACAAGTTCAAGATGCTCAACGACACGTTCGGTCACCAGGCCGGCGATGAAGTCCTCCGGGAGATCGCACGGCGGCTGGCCCAGACCACAGGCAATGAGGGCATCGTGTGCCGCTACGGCGGCGAGGAGTTCGCCGTCATCCTGCCGGGAGCCACCCGAACAGATGCCGCGAGGATCGCCGAGCGGCTCAGGAAGGCCATAGAGGGCCAGCCGTTTCGCCTGACCGACGCCGCGGCCGAGTCGGTGCCGGTCACGGCCAGCTTCGGCGTCGCCGCGCTTGAGCCCGCCGTGTCGATGACGCTGCCCCGCCGGCAGCTGCTCATTCAGCTGGCGGACAACTCGCTGTATGCCGCAAAGCGGGCGGGACGCAACTGCGTCCGTGTGTTCAATCCCAAGGTCACCGCAGCCTGATCCAGAAGATTCAGCGCGGGGGCCGCAGAGAAAGAAGCTGTCGGCTATCAGCCGCAGGTGTGGCGACCGTATTCTCTTGCCGAAAGCCGATCACCAATAGCCATTGTTTCACCTACTCCGGGCGAAGGTGGCCGGTGACCAGAGGACGAAACGGGTACCGGCAGTACAACTCGCGCAAGTCGTTGAGCGTGACGGCGTTGATCCGTTGAAGCTCCGCATCCAGCGAGCGGTACTCGCCGGTTGAGGTCCACAGGCGTCCGAGCCGGTGCATCCGCCCCGCCGGGACCTCTCCCTGAAGCGTGGCCCCGGTGGCGATCTTGCTGCGGACCCGGACCAGATCGTCGGCCGAGAGCGTCTCGGGGAGCCGGCGGATCTGCTGCATCATCACCTTATGGACCTCGTCGGCGTCGCCGGGGGAGCACGTGGCGAAGAGAAGGAACAGCCCGACCCCATCATGGCCCTCATACTGCGCCTGGGCCTCCTCGGCGAGCCCTGTCTCCACGAGGGCCCAGTAGAACCGCGATCCCTCCGCCCCCCCGAGGATCTGCGCCAGAATCGCCGCCGCGTAGCGATCCTCCTCGGCGATGGCCGGGGCGGGGGCCGCCATGATCGTGTAGTCGCGGCTCACCTTCGCCGAGGAGATCGAAACCTCCTGTTGGGTGTAGGAAAGCGGGGGATATGATCGGGCTGCCCCGATCCTCTGCCACGTGCTGGTGTGTCGCTGAAGCTCGCGGCAGATGGCGTCAAAGTCGAGCCGGCCCGCAAGGGCGACCGTGATGTTGTCGCTGGAGTATCGCCGCCGGAAGTACGCGGCCATCTGGTCCTGGCGCATGGCATCCACCGTCTGGCGGGTGCCCAAGACGCGGTGACTGAGCCGAGAGCCCTGATAGAAGGCTTCCATCGTCTGCTCATAAAGGACCCAGAACGGCTGGTCCTCGTACATGGCAATCTCTTCGAGGATGACCTTTTTTTCATCGTCGAAATCCTGGGCGCGAATGGCGGGACGGAGGATATCGGCAAGGATCTCGGCGGCGCGAGGCAGGTGCTCCGGCAACAGGTGCGCCCAGAACGCGGTCATCTCGCTGGTCGTAAATGCGTTGTGGTCCGCGCCGATGGAGTCGAACTCGCGGTCGATATCCGCAGCAGTCCTGGTCTGCGAGCCCTTAAACATCATGTGCTCGAGAAAATGGCTCACGCCCATCAGCGCCGGTTCTTCATCGCGGGCCCCGGTCTTGACGAAGAAGCCGATGGCGGCGGTGTGAGCCTCGGGATCAACTTCCCCAAGCACAACCAGCTCGTTGGGCAGGGTCGCGCGGCAGAACTCCACCGTCATTTGGGTTAGCTTCGCCGCCCAAAGACCGCCCGGATCCGTCTGACCGGAGGATCTTCGTCATCGAGGAAGGAACAGACCGGCCCGTCGGGGATCAACCCCACGTCAGCGGTCGTCTGGAGAAGCTCAGCTTCCGTAAGCGGCCACGGCGGCCCTCCCGCAACCGGCACCGGGGTATCGGTCACACGACCGATGACCAGCAGTCGCCCGTGCGGTGTCAAGAGGTTTTCCAGCGCCCTGACGGCGTCGCCGACGCGGTCGGGGCTAAGGGACTCGATGTTGTTGATCTCCACCACGAGATCGAATCGATGCGCCCAACGCGGTGGGGGATTGAACAAATCGGCCTGGACATATCCTTCCACGTGGTCGGGATCGAGGCTCCTGGCCCATTTGATCGCCGTCGGGCTGCAATCAAACCCCGTGACCTCGTAGCCGCGACTCATGACCTCGCGGGCATCCTCGCCGAGCCCACAGCCAACCATGGCCACCCGGGCCCCGCATCGGACCAGGGAGGGCGCGACGGCGTTGAGCCAGTTGACCAGTGCGGGGTTCGGCCCCCGATGCGCCCAGGGGATCCGGTCCGGGTCGCCCGCAGCTTCAGCATAGATCGACTCAAAATAGTCAATCGAGGTCGTGAGCAACTCGGTTGTGGTCGCCATGGCCGGCTCCCATCGGCTTCACCAGGAGGGCCCCTTGAGGCCGTGATAGGATAACCCATCGGGAGTCCGGCCGCCACAGAATCGCGTAACTTAGGTGCAAGTGGCGACTTGCACACATGGAGCAGAGGCGAAATTTTCCCCACCGTTCGCCGTTGTTCTGCGTCCAATCGGGCTGTCAGCTCTCAGCTCTCGGCAAGAGAACATGGTCGGCATCCCACGGACGGACCTACCCATGCACCATCCGCCCCTCCGTGGCCAGGGCCGCCTCGTGGATCGCCTCGGCCATGGTGGGGTGGGCGTGCACGGTGGAGATGATGTCCTCGGCGGTGGCCTCCAGCCGTTTGGCCAACCCCAGCTCCGCGATGAGCTCCGAAGCGTCGGTTCCAATAATGTGAGCGCCGAGGATCTCGCCGTAGGGCTTTGAGGTGATGATCTTGATGAAGCCCTCATTGGCGCCGACCGCGACCGCCTTGCCGTGGCTCTTGAGCGAGCAGACACCGACCTGGTGGTCGATCTGCTGCCCAATGACCTCGCGTTCAGTGAGCCCGATCGAGGCGATCTGCGGGTTGCAGTAGGTGCAGGCGGGGATCGAGTCGTAGTCGACTCCCAGTGTGCGATGGCCGGCAAGACGTTCCACACACGCCACCGCCTCTTCCATGGCCACGTGGGCCAGCCACGGCGGGCCGATCACGTCGCCGACGGCATGGATCCCAGGGGCGGAAGTCAGGTACGTCGGCTCGGCGACATCCCGATAGGCGACCTTGATGTGGTCCCGATCGATGGCCACGTTCAGATCGTCCGCAAACAGCCCGTCAAAGCGTCCTGCGACGCCGACCGCCACCAGGACCACGTCGCAGTCGACCCGCAGCGTCTTGGGCTCGTCCTTGGCGTCTACGATCGTCGCCACGACCCCGGCGGCCTTCTTCGTCTTCGACGAAGATTGCTGCAGATCGAGGGTCTTGATCGTGTGGCCGGTGTGAAAGGTCATGCCCTGCTTGGCAAATACCCGCTGGGCGAGCTTGGAGATGTCGTCATCCTCGACGGGCAGGATGCGGTCAAGCAGCTCCACGACCGTCACCTTGGTGCCGAAAGCGTTGAAGAAGTAGGCGAACTCCATGCCGATCGCACCGGAACCGACGATCAGTATCGACGTTGGCTGCTTCGGCAGGTTCAACGCCTCGTAGGAGGAAATGACGGTCCTGCCGTCCCAGGGAGCGACGGAAAGCTCCTTGGGCGCCGCTCCCGTGGCGATGAGAACGTGGCTGGCTGTGAGCGATTGCGTCACCGCGCTGCCGGAGCCGTGGTAGTAATCCCCAGCGGGCTTTAGTACCTCCACCCGGACGGGGCTGTGAGCGGTCTTGTGGCTTGTGATCCGGGCGTGGCCCTGGAAGTGATCCACCTTGTTCTTGCGGAACAGGAAGGCGATCCCCTTGCTCATGCGGCCGGCGATGTCGCGGCTGCTGCCCACGACTTTCTTAAAGTCAACGCGAACCTTCTCGAAGCTGAGGCCCCAGCTGGCCCCGTCAATGACCGCCTCGCGATAAAGCTCGGCACAGTGCAGGAGGGCCTTGGAGGGGATGCAGCCCCAGTTCAGGCAGACCCCTCCCAGGTTGTCCCGCTCGATGCACGCGGTCTTGAGGCCGAGCTGGCTGGCGCGGATGGCGCCCACGTAGCCACCCGGGCCTCCTCCGATGACGATCAGGTCGTAGTGCTTCGCGTCAGCCACGATTCGGTCCTTTGCAGGTGATCCGTAGACGTTTGAAGGCGGGCATTGTAACGAGAAGCTGATGCACGTCCGACCCTGTGCTTATGGGACCGATGAACGCGCCGGAATCACGCGGCCAATTGCAGGGGCGCCCAAGCGCTGGACCGGTTCGGTCGATGTACTTGAGAAAACCTCAATCACCGGCCGAGGGCCCGCGCCGCCAGACGCGGCCCCCACCGGCGGTCCGTGCCGCCCACGGCATCGCGAGAGTAGGGCGGAAGATGGAGGGAGGCTGACCGATCCGCATCCGGCACTACATCTCGATTCTCCTGCTGGTGGTCGTCGGCGGCGCGGTCGGTGTGGGGTTGACGACCACAATGCTGATGGTGCGTCTTTCCCGAACCGCAGTAATTGTCGAGCGGGATCTGGGGCGCGTTGCCGAACTCACCTCTGACAGCGAGGTTCTCCTGGGAACCCTGGACATCCTCACCACCGAGACCACCGCCGCCAAAGACGTCTCCGGCCAGCTTGCCGATCGATGCCGGCGCAACTTGGCGGACCTGAACCGCTCGGGAGTTCTTGCCGGCAGCGGCATGACGGCCTCTTGCACTCTCCTGCTCGAGCAGCTCGTCGAGCACGGCATGTTGACCTCGACCCTCCTGGATGCACCCGAACGGTACCAGCCGGCATTGAGCCGCTTCCGGACGCTCAAGGAGGACTTCCGCAAGCAGGTTCGACAGCTGGGGGCTCACGCCGCTGGCATTGCCGAGCTTCAGACCCTGCTGCTGGATCACCGCCGCCGGGGGGCGCTGTGGGTCATCACCATCATCAGTCTGCTGTACCTGGCCATCGTCCTGGCCGTGCGCTACTGGACGACACGGCAGCTGGTTCGTCCCGTACAGGCGCTGGTCGAGGCATCCCGGGACCAGCAATTGCACGAAAAGTTCTTCAAGCTTCAGGCAAGCGGTCCCACGGAAATTCAGGCGCTCACCGGCAACCTGGCCTCCTTCGTATCGAACCTGCAGGCCGAGATCGCAAAACGCAAGACCGCTCAGGAGCAGTTGCGGCACGATGCCTTCCACGACGCGCTGACCAACCTGCCGAACAGGGCCTTTCTCCTGGAACGACTGGCGAATTGCCGGGAGCGGTCCAAGAGACAGCCATCGTACCTCTATGCCCTGATCTTTCTGGACATTGACAACTTCAAGCTCATCAACGACAACCTCGGGCACAGCGTCGGAGATGAACTTCTCGTGAAGATGGCCGACCGGCTCGACAACTGCCTCCGCGGGCTGGACACCGTCGTCCGGGTCGATAGAGACTCCACGGCGCGTCTGGGGGGAGACGAGTTCGTCGTTCTCCTTGACGGCATCGGCAAGCCCAGCGACGCGGTGCTCGTCGCCGAGCGGATTCAAAAGGCGATCTCCAATCCCTTCCAGCTCCGCGGGCACGAGGTGGTCATCACCGCCTCCATCGGAATCACGCTCAGCGAGACCAAGCAAAAGTCCGCCGAGGATCTGTTGCGGGACGCCGACACGGCGATGTACCGGGCGAAGCTGGCGGGCAAAGCGCAGCACGCGCTTTTTGACGAGAAGATGCACGCCGAGGTCATGGCCAGCCTGAGGCTGGAGAACGATCTCCGCTGGGCTGTCGAGAGGAAGGAGTTCGTGATCCACTACCAGCCGATCGTGGCTCTCGAAAGCGGAATAATCTGCGCCTTCGAGGCCCTCGTCCGCTGGAAACATCCGGTGCGCGGAATGGTCTATCCCGCGGAGTTCGTTCCCGTCGCGGAGGAAAAGGGGCTGATCGTTCCGCTCGGTCGGTGGGTGATGCAGGAGGCATGCCGACAGTTGCGGGCGTGGAACGACAAGTTGCCGCCGGAGCGGGCACTTTCAATCAACATCAATGTCTCCAAACGCCAGGTGATGGATCCCGGATTTGTCGACCTGGTGCACGCGGTGCTCGAGGAAACGGGCGTCGAGGGTCGCAATGTAGGTCTGGAGATAACCGAAAGCCTGATCACGGAGCAAACCGCCAAGATCATCAGGGTGCTCCAGCAGCTCCAGCGGACTGGAATCACGCTGCACATGGACGATTTTGGCACCGGTCACTCGTCGCTGAGCTGTCTGCACGAGTTCCCGCTGGATGTGCTGAAGATCGACCGGGCGTTCGCCGCGACCACGGAGAGCAACCGTGAGTACGCGGCGGTTGTCAATGCCATCGTGACCCTGGCGCACAACCTCACCATGCAGGTGACGGCTGAGGGCATCGAGTCCCCGGAGCAGTTCGCCCAGATCCTCGCTCTGGACTGCGACTTCGGGCAGGGGTACTTTTTCTCCAAACCGCTGCCCGCAGCCGAGGCCGAGGCGCTCATCGGCCAGCCGCTCATGGCTCGCCGGTCCGCCTGAGCCGGCCGCGGCACCGCTTCCGGGCGGTTGGGCGTTGACGGCCGCGCGGTGCGCTTCTAGCATCCGCGTCCCCTTCGATTGTCGGAGACGCGTCGTGCGGACCGCCGTCATCAGCGACATCCATTCCAACCTCGAAGCGCTCACGGCGACGCTCGATCACATCGACACCCAGAATGTCGATCGCATCATCTGCCTGGGGGACATCCTGGGGTACGGCCCGAGCCCGGTCGAGTGCGTCGATCTCGTCTCCCAGCGGTGCGAATGGTCGCTGATGGGCAACCACGATTTCGGCGTCGTGTATGAGCCGACCAACTTCAACCTGGCCGCGGAGCAGGCCGCCTACTGGTCGCGGGAACAGTTCGAAAGCCCTGCGGGCAACAACGAGGTCGCAAAGCATTGGGAGTATCTCAGCCAGCTCCGCGTCCGGGTCAGCTTTCGTGACTTCCTCTGCGTTCACGGGACTCCCCGGCGGCCAATCAACGAATACCTGTTCCCGGAAGACGCCCTGAACTCGCCGGTCAAGATGCAGCAGATCTTCGAGCTGGTCGATAAGTTCTGCCTCGTCGGCCACACCCACGTGCCCGGGGTGTTCACGGACGAGCCGGACTTCTATCCCCCGGATGATCTTGACGGCGTGTACAAGCTTCGCGAAACCGAAAAGGCGATCATCAACCCGGGCTCGGTCGGGCAGCCCCGCGATCTGGACCCTCGGGCAAGCTACGTCATCATCGATGGGGACTGCGTGCGGTTCTTCCGCCTGGAGTACGATATCGATGCCGTCGTGGCCAAGATCCGAAGTGTGCCCCAACTTCTGGACTGGCTGGGGGAGAGGCTCTACGAAGGCAGGTGACTCCACTTCCGGCCCGTGCGCCTGAGGCCGGATCGGGGTACGATCGTCGGCCATGAGTCCGCCGATGCGACGATTCCTCATCACCTTCGGGGTCATCCTCGTCGCCGGCGCCGTGGTGCTGTCGATGTTCCTCAAGCAGGCGACGAGCCCCCCGAAGCCCGATGAGGTGCAGAGGTCGGCGCCCCAACAAGCCGCCGAGGTCTCCCAGCCACCGCCCGCGGATGAGATTGCAGCCGCGGACAAACGGTTGCCGGAAGCGGCCACGCCGCCGCCCAAGCTCGAGGAGTTGCACGCGGTCGAGGTCGATCCGGCGGCACCCGATCCCCAGCCGCTGGGCTCGCTTGACCCGGGGCAGGCAAAGCTCTATTTGGAGTTCTCCCTCGCCGGGGCGGGGCTCGGGAAGATCACCCTCTCGGACTTCTGGCTCACCGCCGCCTGGAAGCGTCGCGCCGACGCCCACTACGAGGCGCTGAAGCGAGGCGATCCCTCGTCGCCGCCCCTGCCACCTTTGACGAGTCGCTACGTCCTCCAGGAGACCCGGCCCTGGGGCAATTTCCAGATTCCCATCCTGCCCGCAATCTCGATCACCATCAACGGCGAGAAAGTCCCACTTCAGTGGCGCGAGACCGGGCCGGGGCGCTTCGAGTCGACGGTCGTCGATCAAGAGGACCGGCCGGTCCTTCAGATCACCAGGCAATGGATCCTCGAAAACGACTACGAGATCGCACTCAAGCAGCGTGTCAGAAACCTCACCGACGGGCCGCTGACGGTCCGGTGGACGCAGTACGGCCCCGGCGACCTGACCGTGGACCGCGCCCGGTACATGGACCGGCGCCGATTCCGCTTCGGCTGGCTGGTGGATCCGCTAGGTCTGCCCGGTGTCGTGGCGTCCAACGACAACAAGCTGCTCTTTGAGCGTTCAAAGGTCCTCAAGAACGTCGGCACTGCAAACAAGCCGAACATCCCTCCCGCCCGCCGCACTGAGCTGAAGTCGTTGTGGCCCACCTCGCGCACCCGCGAACGCGGCTACGAGCTGTCCTGGCTCGCCTCCACGAACCGCTACTTTGCGCTGGCAATCTATCCGGCGGGTGGCGGGGGCGCGGGCGTGTCGCTGGCGGACGTCGTCGAGATGGTCTCGGTCGACACCTCCGACCGCGACAAGGCTTTGGCGATCATCTTCACAGGGCTGTCCAGCCCCCTCCGCACGCTGGCCGGGGGTGAGGAAACGGCCTTTGACGTGGGCATCTACGCCGGTCCGCTGGACCGCCGGTTCCTGGCACGACCGGGGCCTCTTGAGAAATTGAAGTTGCAGGGGCTGATCCTCTACCAGATGTCGAGCTTCTGCGCGATCTGCACCTTCCAGTGGCTGGCCCACGGACTGCTGTGGTTCCTCTCGATCATGCACGACGTCACCCTCGACTGGGGGCTGGCGATCATCCTGCTGGTGGTCGTGGTGCGGGCGCTGCTGCACCCGCTGACAAGGAAGTCACAGGTCAGCATGCAGCGGTTCGGGAAGGTGATGGGCGACCTGAAGCCCGAGATCGAGAAGCTCCAGAAGAAGTACCCCGACGACCCCAAGAAGCTCCAGAAGGAGCAGATGCGGATGATGCGGGAGCGCGGCGTCAACCCCTTCCAGCTCCTGGGGTGTCTGCCCATGTTCCTGCAGATGCCGATCTGGGTCGCGTTGTACGCCATGCTGTACTTCGCGATCGAGCTGAGGCAGCAGCCCGCCTTCTGGGGGGTCTTCCAGCTCTTCGGGGGCTGGCCCTTCCTCGCCGACCTCAGCGCCGCCGACCACTGTCTCTGGGAGTTCGCCGAGCCGTTTCACTTCTTGATCTGGAACATGACCGGCATCAATGTGCTGCCGCTTCTCATGGGTCTGGTGTTCTTCTTTCAGCAAAAGTACATGTCACCCCCGCCCAGCCCCTCCATGACCAAGGAGCAGATTCAGCAGCAGAAGATCATGAAGGTCATGATGGTGGTCATGTTCCCCGTCATGCTTTACAGCGCCCCCTCGGGCCTCACACTTTATATCTTTACGTCCAGCGCCTTTGGCATCATCGAGGGCCGCTACATCCGACGGCACATCAAGGAGCTGGACCTCGCCCCGCCGAAACGCGGATCCCACAACACGCCCAAGGCCAAGCGCAAGCCACGGGACCCGCAGGGCCGGGCCTTTGCCGATGCCGTCGAGCGGGCCAAGGCCAAGAGAAAGCCGCCACCGAAGACCTTTAAGAAACGCAGGTAGGGCCGGCTGTGCCGGCCGCACGCTCACGGTGAACGACAGAGCCGTCATCCTCGCCGTCGCCAGCCCTCCCGGCCACTCGCTGAGAGGAATTGTCCGCCTCAGCGGCGCTGCGACCTTCGATCTGCTCGGGCCGCATGTGAGAATAACGCAGTTTGCGTCCAAGCGTAGCGGCCTCTTCGATAGGTCGCGGAGCCCACGAAGCGAGTGTGCGGCCGAAGGCCGCTACGGAGCGCAAAAAAGAGTTGCGCGCGGCGTCCACCGCGCGCGGATCGACCTGGACGGCCTTGACCTGCCGGCGCTGCTGATGTGCTTCCGTTGCCCGCGGTCCTACACGGGCGAGGACGCGGCCGAGCTGCAGCTGCCAGGCAACCCCCTGTTGCTCCAGCGCGTCATCGATGCCCTGATTGCGGCGGGAACGGCGCGCCGCATCCCCGCCCGCCGCGCCGAGGCGGGTGAGTTCACCGCGCGGGCGTATTTGAGCGGGAGGATGTCCCTCACTGAGGCCGAGGGCGTGGCCGCGACAATCGCCGCGGCGAGCGATTCGGAGCTCCGCGCCGCACGGATGCTGCGTCGCGGCGGCCTGGGCATCCTGGCTCGGGAGCTGGCCGATGAGCTTGCCGACGCCCTGGCACTCCTGGAGGCGGGGATCGACTTCACCGACGCCGAAGGCGTCGTCGCCGTCGGCCCCGATGAGCTGGCGGGTCGCCTGGGCCTCCTGAGCGATCGCCTGGGCGCGGTTCTCGCCAGATCCACGGGCATGGAGAAGCTCGGGGCGATTCCATGGGTGGTGCTCGCCGGTGAGCCCAACGCAGGCAAGTCGACCCTCTTCAACGCCCTGCTGGGACACAAACGGGCGGTGGTCTCCTCCTTTGCCGGCACGACTCGGGACGTGCTCACTGAGCCGCTGGTGATTCGAACTGCCCACGGCAATGCCGAGGTCATGCTCGTCGATCTCGCCGGCGACACGGTCTCGGGGTCACCTTTGGTGAGCTCGATCAAGGCGGCGGCCTCCGTTGCGATCCAACGAGCGGAGCTCGTCCTGCGCTGCGTCCCCGTCGATGAGCCGGACGCTGCGGGACACGTCCCGAACACCAACGAGGTCCTCGTCCGCACCAAGGTCGATCGTGTACCGGAAGCAGAGGCGCACGAAGGTCTGGGAGTCAGTGCCCGCAACGGAAGGGGGCTCGACCGCCTCCGCACCCTGATCGCGCAACGGCTCGCCGGGAGGGCAGTGAGCCTCGCGGCAGACGCCCTCGTCCTGGGGGCACGTCATGAGGCCTGCCTGCGCTCAGCGCACGGTCATATTTCCGAGGCCACCGATCTGCTGGCGTCATCGCGAGGCGACCGGATGGTCGGGCAGCCGGAGCTGGTGGCGGCGGTGATGCGTCTTTCGCTCGACAGCCTCCGCGAGCTCGCCGGCGAAATCAGCCCCGACGACGTCCTGGGGCGGATCTTCGCCACCTTTTGCATCGGAAAGTAGCATGCGTCAGTAGGAAGGCAATTGGGGTTCGGGGTTCGGGAAAGCGGCGACCCTCCCCTCCTGAACCCTGAACCCCAAACCCTCAAACGTCGTGGTGGCGACTGACTCTCAGCCATCGAAAGAGAATGCGTCCGCGTGATCTGGGGTTGACAGCTGACAGCCCTCTTTCAGGATGCCCTGCGGAGCTGCTGGCGCTTCGGTTGGGTTGATCCGACGATATCCAGGTCGTAGCTGATTCCGTGTGATTCCAGCCAGTCAATGGCCAGCACGGCGAACGCCTCATCGCGGGCACGATGCCATTGCTGCCGGACGCCGAGCATGTCGATCGTCTTGTCAAAGGCGCGGAAGGCGGAGGGCCCTCGGATCGCCTTCAGCAGCATTTCCCTGCGATCGGAGTCGCTGATCTGGTTGCAGAACCCCTCTCGAATCGAGTACTCCCGAGCATCGAATCGCGTGGGCAATTCCAGGAGATGGCCGGCACCAATCATCTCGCGAACCTCCGGAAGCCGCTCCCCGAACCTCCGGACCAGATCGTTTGAGCTCCCGACCTCCTCCAGCGCGCTCCGCTCGGAGTCGGTCAGCGTGATCAACTCCCCGGTCTCATAATTCAGGTATGCGGTCTCGTCGTCCGCGACCTCGACCATCTCGTTGACGATCTCGCGCAGCGAGACCGATCGTTGCGTGGCCAACGAACGGGCCGAATCTTGGGGCCGGTTCTCCTGGTCGTCCGGCGTCGGGAGGGGTACTGGCGTCCGCGGGTCGGTGGCAGTCGCCCGGCCCACGGCGGACCGCCGAAGGATCACACCGACGGCCGCGCTCACCCCCAGAGCAAGCAGAGCGAGGGGAATGACAGTGAAGCCCGATATGGCGTGACCCTCCGGAAGCACGAGCACCACGGGCCGCGCCCTTGGAGCCCGTCATTGGCTCATCGGCTCATCGGAGGAACCGCTGAAGCAAAGCGGGCTGTCGGCTCCCGCGTTACCATTGCCACCATGTCCGACGCGCTCAAGGCACTTGAGCGTTTGCGCCGCCTACGGAGCCAGCCCAGCCCCGACACATCGATCGCCGAGCTGGTGGCGGCGACGGCACGCGACGCGACGCGTACCCACAAGCGTCTGGGGGCACTGATCCAGTTGTGGGAGGCGCTGGTCCCAAAGGACCTTGCCAACCACACCCGCGTCTCGGCCATTCGCGGTGGGGTCGGGCATGTGGTGGTTGATTCCGCCGCGACCGCCTACGAGCTCGACCGGCATCTGCGAGGCGGCCTTGAGGACCAGATCCGGCAGCGGTATCCGGCAACGCTGATACGGATCCGGATAACAGTCGGAAACGTAAGCGGCCAGGAGGCTCCGATCAGTTTGCGCGATAAATCGTGATCGTTCGCCTCGAGATCATGTGAGATCTAGCTAGAAGAGCGATCTTCTTTCTTCGTGTGCGATCTTGCTGGCTTCATTGACGATCGTGGCAGCCCGTCAGCGACCGTATGGTCCTGCTCAGAGTAGTCATAGGTCGGGATGATGATCGTGAACGTGGCGCCGCACCCGGGTGTCGATGATGCCGCGATGCTCCCGCCGGCGGTCTCGATCAGACGCTTGCAAACGGCCAGCCCCAGCCCCGATCCACCAAGCCGGCGGCCATCTCTGGCCGGGGGGTCTTCTTGGCCGGTCACGAAGGGCTCGAAGATCCTCCCGGCCAGCCCCGGTGGTAACCCGGGGCCGGTGTCGGTGACCGTGATCCTGGTCGTTCCATCGGCGCGTGAAACCGCCGCGATGCGAAGCTCACCTCCAGTGCCCCGCAAGGCGGTGATGGCGTTGAGGATCAGGTTGAGCATCACCTGCTGAAGGGCGAGAGGACGGATGCGGACCCCGGCGTTGGTCTCAAGACACAGAGTAAGCTCGATCCCTTCGCGTGCAAGGTCCCGACCGAGACATGCAAGCGACGCCTCCACCACCTCGGCGACGTCGCTGTGGTCTCCATCGGCATCGGCCTTGGCAAACCCCATGACGGCCTCGGTGATCCGAGAGGCCGACTCCACACCGGTAATGGCCTGTTGCAGCGCCTTGGTGCCCAGGGCGGTGTCGTGCGGGTTCGCCTTTGCAAGCTGCGCGTAGGCCAGGACCGGCGTCAGAATGTTGTTGATCTCGTGGGCGATTCCCGCCGTCAGCGTGCCGAGCGTTGCCAGCTGCTGCGTGTGCTGGAGCTGCTGCGCAAGCGAGGCAAGCTCCCCCTCGACCTCGGCCAGCCGCCTGATGGCCTCGTGTTCGGCCGATGCTGCGGCAACGTCATTCATCGGTTCTCGCCCTCGCACTTGCTGCGGCCAAGATGACGGGCGTATCGGCCAGACCACAGGCGGACTGAAGGGCAGCGGATCTCCTGCCCCAGTCACGATGGGGCCGATAACCACCCAAGCGTTTGCAAGGCACTGGATCGGACGCCTGCGTTCCACGTGGAACCATCACGCCCTCGCCTCAGGAGACAGGACATGACAAAACGCAAGAATGACACGGCGACAACCGGTGTTCGCAGGCGTCTGGGCCGCGGCCTGGAGAGCCTCATCTCGACACGGGTCGCCGTCTCCAGGACCCCCCCACACTCCCTCCCGGCCCTCCCAGAGGCGAGCGCCGAGGGGGGTCCGGGCCCGACACCCCCCAGGCGCGATGGCGCGATCCTCATGGTCGGGACCGATCAGATCCGCCCCAACCCCAGACAGCCCAGACAGAGCTTCAACGACGAGGCCCTCCAGTCGCTGGCGGCCTCGATCCGCTCCGCGGGGCTCATGCAGCCTGTGGTGTTGAGACCCGATCCCAGCGGGGATCGGGACACCTACGAGCTGGTGGTGGGAGAGCGAAGATGGCGGGCGGCCAAGCTCATTGGCCTTCAGCAGCTGCCTGCGGTGATCCGCGAGATCGATGATCGAACGGCCGGGGAGTGGGCACTGGTGGAGAACATCCAGCGGGAGGACCTCAACCCCATCGAGCGGGCGGAAGCATTCCGCCGGCTCATCGATGAGCACGGCGTCACCCATCAGGAATTGGCCGAGCGGGTCGGCCTCAACCGTTCGAGCGTCAGCAACCTGCTCCGCCTCAACGAGCTGGACGAGTTCGCCAGGGGGGCGGTCCGCAGCGGCCGGCTCGGGCTGGGTCACGCCAAAGCGCTCTTATCGGTGGGGGACCTCGACGCCCGCCGGCGGCTCGCCGAGCTCGCAATCCGCCAGAGCCTCTCCGTAAGAGCGCTCGAGCGGCGGGTGGCCACGCTCAACGGGGATGGCCGCCGGGCGGCCCGGGCCGATGGGCACCGCGCGGCTCGATCGGGCCACGAAGCCCTTGCCCGGCAGATTGGTGAGCAGCTCGGCACCAGGGTCCACATCCACCCCGGCAAGACCAAAGGCTCCGGCAGGCTGGTGATCGAGTTCTACAGCCTGGACCAGTTCGACGGGTTGATCCAGCGGATGGCCGTCGAGGTGGGATAGTTGGCTGGTAGCGGAGTCAAGGGGGTTCGGGACGACGCCATGGTTGGTCGGTCAACAACAAGACCAGGTCTTCGTCCCGATGGAATCGGGACTCAGACCCAGCCACCCAGAGTTCGCTTGCAGGTCTCTTCCTGAACCCTGAACCCTCCTCTCTTCTCCGCGGTCCTCCGCGCCCTCCGCGGTGAATCTTCGCCTTCTTCGGCGGCCGGCACCGCCGGCGAGAGCGTATGGGCTGTTTGAGCGCGTAACCGACTGTGTAACAATAGCTTACATACGATCCACTCCCTCTGTCAGCAGCGGACGGCCAATAACCATCGCACGCGCATCCGCTGTTGATGGCTGGCGGGGTGAGCGGAGCCCGTTCTGTCTTTGCGCGGCCTGCGCAAAGGACGACCGAAAGTCCAGCCGCAGGCGGACCGATCTTCAACCCGGCCCGGGATGAGCGCCCCCTGCCCCGGCGGTCGGTGTACGGCGCCCACTCCTCCTCGACACCCGCCGCACACCGGATGGACCGGGATTTGCACAACACGGTGCGCAACTCATCGAACGTTGGCATGAAGCGAACCGGTCATACCTCGGGGCCCACAGTGCCGATGATGGATTCCTCGGTCACCGGGGATTCCCGGCGGGCGGTCGACAACGCGCGGCGGCTCTTTCGATGGACGCTCGCTCACTGGGCGAGCGACCTCCTGGTGCTGCGTCAGGCGGGTCTCACCCGGCCTCGCTGGACCAAGGCCTCCGGACCGACGTGGACCGTGGCGGCCTGACCGTGGGCAATGGCTCTGGAGCTCAACCATGGGGACGATCACAACCGGTATCGGGCTGATAAGCGGCATCGACACCGCCACCCTTATAGAGCAGCTCCTCGCCCTGGCCTCACGCCCCAAGGTCGCCCTGCAGGGCCGCGTCGCAACACTCCAGAGCCAGAAGGCAGCGCTTCTGGACATCAACTCCCGGCTCCTGAGCTTCAAGAACCTGGCGAGGGGCCTGCGGGTCAACAACGTGTTCGCCGCCGCCACGGCCACCAGCAGTGACCCGAGCAT
>JADFKZ010000039.1 GCA_022564665.1 Planctomycetota bacterium
GGAGTGATTGATGGCCTCGGGCGGGAAGGTGACCTTCTGGTTCTGCATGTTGATCGCGTAGTGATGGTTGTCCACCAGATCGCGTGTGATCTTGACGTACTTGTCGTCGCCCGTGACGTGATGGGCGGTGGCCAGGAAGCTGAGCATCTCGAGGGAATTGAGCCCGCGCTCCTTGATCCAGGCGATGTCGTTGTTGAGCTTGCCCGGATTCCAGACGCCCCAGCGCGTCGGCCGACCGTCGTGGTCCACGAGATGGAAGTCATGCTCGATGATGTGGTCGGTCATGGCGCGAATGATGCCCGCGGCCTTGGCCTTTTCCGCACCGGGCCGGGCGACGAGGTCGTGAAACGCGGCGTAGAAAAAGAAATGCCCGTCGATCTCGTCGGACGACGTATCGCACTTCCAATACCACGCGCCGTCGGCGCTCTTGGGCCAGCGCGGCGTGACGACCTTCCAGAGCGGGTCGTTCTGTTGGCTTCGTCTGTCACGCTCGGCGGGGTAGGTGTCGTTGGGATTCGGTCCGCTCGTGGGCAGGACGGTCCGGGCCGGAAATCCGGGAATCCCGGTGACCGCATGCAGGCGGTTCATCGCCTGAAACACGCCGGTGGCGCGCAGTCGGGCCTGCGGATCTTTCGTGGCGGCATAGCGAAAGCACTCGCCCGCGCCGTACATGCCGGTCCATAGACCGTCGTTGTCCGTGTCGGCCAGCGACCACTCGCTCACATCTCCGGGGCGAGCGAGATCCGCAACGGTGACGTATCCGAAACGCCGGTGTCGGGCATCGATGAGGGTTTCGTAATGAGCGGCCTTGTCGGCGAGGGTAATCGGTTGCCGTTCGATTCGGCTGATGCCGGCGGCGGTGGCGATCCAGGCGGTGCCGTCGGCAGCGACCGCGATGTCGCGTACATAGATCCCGGGACCGACGCTCGTCGTCCATCCGTAGCGCATGTCGTCTGTCGCGCCTCCCTGGGCGGAGCTGTGACAGAGCGTTGTCATAGCTACACCAAGCCACCCAATGGTCCTGCACTTCATGGGAAAGAGCCTCCTGTCCCGACAGTCCACGTCCGGACACCATTTGCATTATACACCGGTTACCGTTGCCTCGCACGTCCATTTTATGCAACGTCCCGCCCTTCTGCCGCCGTGCTGCCCTCAGCCGAATCCGGATGACATTCTTCGCGTACTCGACTACTTCGCTGGCCGCCCCACGGTGGATGGGTGCGGTTCCAACTGGTTCACCGCCGATATCCACCCTTGCCCGGCGGACGGCGGTGGGGATGGGCTAATCATCATGGACGACGTCCTGAATATGCTGGATGCGTTCGCAGGGCTGGATCCCTGTCCTTTGGATCACTGCACTTGTGCCTCGTCGTGCGGAGAGGGTGCTGGGGCGAGTGGTGGAGGTTCTGGAGGGGACCGCTCGGCTGAGGCTGGTGCGGTGTTGCTGATCTTCGTAACCACGCGGGGACCGGTGGAAGGGCCGTACCAGGACCGCTTCGCCCAGGCGGTCTTTCAGGTAGGCCGCGCCGTCGGAGAGGGCCCGCTCGGGCTGGGGGTGACACTCGATGAAGATCGCGTGCACCCCCGCCGCCACCGCGGCCCGAGCGAGCAGTGCCGCGCGCTCCGGGCGGCCGCCGCTGGTCTCACCGGCGCCCGGGAGCTGTGTTGAATGGGTCACGTCGAAACAGACCGGGCAACCCAGTTGCATGAGATCGCCGAGTCCTATGAAGTCGTTGACAAGCTTGTGGTATCCAAAGAAAGTCCCGCGCTCAGTGAACATGATCTGTCGTGCGCCGCCATGCCGCAGTTTCAAGAGCACATGCTGCATTTCGGCGGGCGACATGAACTGGCCCTTCTTGACATTGACCGGTTTGCCCGATCCGGCGCAGGCGGCTACCAGATCGGTCTGGCGGCACAGGAGCGCCGGGATCTGGATCAGATCGACGGTTTGGGCCACCCTGTCGACCTGGCGCGGGTCGTGCACGTCGGTCGTTATCGGAACGCCCAGAAGCTCGCGCAACCGGGCAAGCTCCTCCAGCCCAGATTCCAGCCTCGGCCCGCGCGAGGAGCGGACGCTGGACCGGTTGGCCTTGTCGAAGCTGGCCTTGAACACGAAGCCCAGCCCCAGCCCGGCACATATATCCCGCAGGGTGGTACCTATTTGCGCGTTGGTCGCGGGTTGCTCCAGAACACAGGGGCCGGAGATCAAAACCAGAGGTCGGCCGGCACCAACCTCCAGCGAGCCGATCGTACAGGTGGCGGTCATCACCACAGCCTACCGCCAGTTTCCTTCAGCGGCCTCAATCGTCTCGGGGCAAAAGCACACTCGCTGACGCCGGCTGACCGATAGAGGCTCACGAGCCGTGTTCCGCTGGAACTCCCTGATTGTAACGCCGTAGATATAAGTGTGTGTCGCGGTTGAATTTCGAGCGATGCACGCTGTGGAGATCGCTATGGTCAACATGCCTCGAGAGCCTGAGGCTTTCGGCGAGCAGGTCGCCAAGATACTCAAGCGCCATTATCCTGAGCGGACGATCGAGCTGGCGGGGCCGCTTGATCTGATCCTCAACGGAAAGCACTTGGGGTTGGAAAACCTCTACCGGATGGTTCTGCACGAACCGGACCGCGGGCTGGAGTTGGTGGAGAACTATCTTGGCCGGCTGATCGAAGGTGACGCGATGAGCAGTGCGCCAATGCCCCTGTCGGTGGCCAAGCCGCGGATCATGCCGCGAATCCAGCCGCTGTCGATATTCAACCACCTGGACCGTGAGCAGGTTGCCCACGTGCCCTTCGTCAACGAGACGGTGATCGTGTACGTGCTCGACATGCCGCAGATGACCGTGAGCATCACGGTGGAGCAGATGATGCGGTGGGGTCTTCAGGTGGACGACTTGGACACCATCTCCCGCGAGAACCTCGACCGCTACGCCCCCGACCTGCAGATCCAGCTCGTGGATTCCACCGAGGGTGGCCGCGCCGCCATCGTCTCCCGGCAGGACGGATACGACGCCGCCCGCTTGCTCCTGGAATGTCTCCATGATCGCCTGTCGCCGGCGCTCAACGGTGACTTCTACGTGGCGGCCCCCGCGCGCGACATGTTCCTGGCGCTGACGTGCGATCCCTCGGATTTTGTTGAGCGTTTGCGGGAACGGGTCAAGCGCGAGTTCAGGCGTCTGCCCTACCCGATCACCGCCGCTTTCTTCGTCGTCACTCGTGACGGCGTGGCAGGGACGAAGGCGGCGTAGGAACAGGCCATCCGCTATTGGCTGTCGGCTCTCAGCCCCAAGAGGACGCCCGTTTGTATAATCAGGCGTGCGTTGACTCCAGCCGCGCGCAGCGGTGCGACCGAGCCGACAGCCGATAGTGAGCTTCCTTCCTATGCACCTGCTCCTCATCGACAACTACGACTCCTTTACGTACAACCTTCTCCAGCGGGTGGGCGAGCTGGATCCTGCGATCCGAGTGGAGGTCGTGCGCAACGACAAGATCACCGTCGAGCAGGCCGCCGCCATTGAACCGACCCACCTGCTGCTTTCGCCGGGACCGTGCACGCCGAAGGAAAGCGGTATCTGTCCGGCCCTGGTGTTGTTTTTCCGGGGGCGGATCCCAATTCTCGGCGTCTGCCTCGGGCACCAGGCGATCGCCGATGTGCACGCGATGACGGTGCGGCGTCACCACGTCCTGATGCACGGCAAGACCTCTCAGATCAATCACGACGGCCGCGGCATATTCCAGGGGCTGCCCAACCCCTTTGTGGCCACGCGATACCACTCGCTGATTGTTGATCGCGAGACGATCGGTGACGACTTTGAGCTCAGCGCCTGGACGGATGATTCGGAGGTGATGGGTTTACGGTGGATCGGTGGGGGTTTGGAGGAGGCACCCATGGACGGCGTACAGTTTCATCCGGAAAGCTTTCTGACCGTCGACGGTCCCGCGCTGCTTGCGAATTTCCTGGGTCTTCCCAGACCGTCGGTCGAGGACCGTCGGGCCGGCTGTGCCGGCCGCCAAACTCAAGACCCAAACGTCGTAAACGGCAACTGACAGCCGACAACCGAATACAATTCACTTCCGGAGAACTCCATGCCAACCGACATCGAGTCCAGAGCCCTCGCCCGCGGCATACTGGCTGAGCTCGATGATGAGCGACTGGTGCTGGCTCTTCCTGGAACCGAGTACAGGCTCTACCTGAGACCGACGGTGTCGGCCGCCGAGATCACCACGCCGCCGGGCAAACGCATCAGCGGGACGATCCGGGCAACTGCGCTGCGGATGTACCCCGCCCGCGCGGGCGGGCGGTTCATGGAGCCGATCTGGGGCGAGCCGCGGATCGTGCAGGGGACGATCCTGGCCGTCGAGGCCGGGCGCGTGCTCGTTGACGTTTCGGTCCCGATGTGGGTCACTCTCCAGGAGGGACAGGACGTTACGAGGCTTGCCGAGGGGCAGATGGTGAACTTCTACGTCCGCAGCGGAGCGAGCTTTTGTCCTATCGAGCGGTGGAAGGAGACGTAGGACCAACTGGATCCGTCATCCCCCGGGGTTGTCATGACGATCGCCGGGGTGTCCAAGTCGCATACGATGGAAGATGGGCGACGAAATGATCCCATCGTGCTGACGGCGGACAGCTTCTTCCTATGCCCGACAAGCTCTCGCATCTTGATGATCGCGGCCGCGTCCAAATGGTCGACGTTTCGGCCAAGATGCCCATGCGGCGCACGGCGGTGGCCGAGGGCTTTCTCCACGCGGCCGAGTCGACGCTGGAGCTCCTGGAGGTGGGCGAGCTGCCCAAGGGTGAGGCCCTTGCAGCAGCCCGAATCGCGGGAATCCAGGCGGCCAAGAGGTGCGGCGAGCTGATCCCGCTGTGTCATCCGTTGAGCCTTGATGATGTGCGTGTCTCATTTGAACGTGTTGATCTCACCCGCCTGCGGATCGAGACGCAGGTCACAACCACCGCCAGGACGGGCGTGGAGATGGAGGCGCTGCTGGCGGTCTCGGTTGCGGCTCTGACGCTCTACGATATGGCCAAGGCGGTGGACAAGAACATGGCCATTGAGGGCGTGCATCTGGTGTCGAAGACCAAAGAAGAGGCGACGTAGAAGGCTGTCGGCTATCAGCTGTCAGCCGGAGCGGGGACCGAACGGAGCGCAGCAGGTTCCTCCCGGCAGGACGCCGGGAATCCCGAGGGGCGAAGCCCCGAAGGCTCAGCTGCGCCGGCCCAAGCCGCGCCGGCAGGACGCCAAGCGGCGCGAGGACATGGACGCCAAGCAGCTGACAGAACAAGCCCGCCAGGACGCCGAGCAGCTGACAGCCCTACCTATCCGCTACCGCTACCGCTTCGCAGAACCGGCGGACGAGTCCGGCGTCCTTGACGCCCGGCGATGATTCCACGCCGCTGGAGACGTCGACGCCGAGGGGGTGGACGACTCTGATCGCGTCGGTCACATTCTGGGGCGTCAGGCCGCCGGCCACGATGACGGGCTTGGAAATCTGCGGCATCAGGTCGGCCAGGGTCTGGTGGTCGAAGCCCCCGGCCCGGCCGCCCGCTGACCCGTCGATGAGCAGGATGTCCACGTCCTGGCAGTCGTTGAAGCGAAGGACCTGCTCCCGATCGAACCGGAAGCCCTTGATCACGTGCTTCATCCGGCCTACCCGGCCGATCAGCTCCTCGTCCTCGTTGCCGTGCAGTTGGACCCACGCGCCCTTCCAGCCTTCGATCAGTGTCGCGGAGGGGTCCTGGAAGACCGCGACGACCATGACCCGTCGGGGGAGCGGACCGGCGATCGTTGCGGCCTGGCTCAACGTCAGGTTGCGCGGCGACTGGGGGACGCCGATCACCAGGCCGATCGCGTCCGCCCCCGCGGTGACGGCGATCTTGGCCATCTCCGGGGTCCTGATTCCGCAGATCTTGATAAGGGTTCGGCGGGTCTCTGGCGTCGGCGGGAAGGTCATCTGGTGAACTCTTTCGAGCGCTCCGTAGCGGCCTCCGGCCGCACACTCGCTCTGGTACGGCCCGCCGAATTCGATCCGGCGGGCCTGGTCGGTTGCTTTCTTGATCGCTCCGTAGCGGCCTCGCGGTGAAGTATCTTGAGCGCTCCGTAGCGGCCTCGCGGTGACTTTCTTGAGCGATCCGTACGGCCCTCCGGGCCGACACTCGCTTTCGTATGCCGCCGCGAATTGAGTCGCGGCGGCTGACCGGACGTTGCCTCGTTCTGGCGGCTACGCGGACGATTCAATCAGCCGCGAGGCATTGACGCACTCTGCGCTAGATCATGACATTCATGGCTTGAGTTCCGCCAGCAGCTTCTCCGCCAGCGCGGTCTGCGAGGCGTCGCGGAGTCTCGTCTTGGCCTGTTCGATCAGCTCGCGGGCCCGCGTGGGGCGATCGAGCTGGCGGGCGTAGATCAGTCCGAGGATGAGACGCACCTCAGCCGTCTTTGCCGAGGAGGGATAGCTTGCCAGCAGCAGTTCATAGGCGGTGGCGGCATCGGCATAATCCTCCTGGGAGTACAGCTGGCTGGCGACGTCGAGCTGGGAGCGCTCCGAGAGCGCGATCACGGCCTTGTCCGGCGACTCGCAAAGCAGCTGCTGGTAGGTCCTTGCCGCCGCGGGCAGGTCTCCGTCAGAGATCAACAGGTTGATCCGGTCTCGTAACTCGGCGAGTTGCGTCTGTTTCGGGTCCTTTGACTTGGCCCGCGTCTGTTGCCGGGCGAGACGCTTGGGGGTGTCTGCCTGCGCGGATTCCCACATGCCCGCCGGACCCTGGCGGCTTGCAGCGCGGAACGCCGCGCGACGCCGGGCCTGCGTAAAGACGAAGAAGACGTCGAACTCTTCGCGTTTGAGCACGCTCGTCGCCAGCAGGAGGAAGCTGATCGAGAAGCCGTAGACGTACCCGGCGATGTGCGCCATGTACGCGACGTCGCTGCCGCCGCCGCCGAGCAAGCTGCTGGACTGCCGGAGAACGTCGATCGCGAAATAGAACCCGATGAACCACAGGCTCGGGACGCTGAATACCCCGATGAAGAAGAAGATCACCAGGACCTTGATCCGGCTCCGCGGAAAGAGGGCCAGGAAGGCGCCGGTGACGCCGGCGATCGACCCGCTGGCACCGATCACCTGGCTCTCGGGGGCGAGCCCCGAGTGGGCAATCGCGGCCACCGCCCCGCCAAAGAGGTAGAAGCCCAGGAACCCGGCCCGGCCGAGCCGATCTTCGACCGCGCAACCGAAGACCCACAGAAAGAGCATGTTGAACGCAATGTGCCAGGGGAACCCGTGCGGCTCGTGCAGGAACTGGTAGGTCACCAGCTGCCAGGCCTTGAAGTCACGCGGGTCGAAGTGACCCCAGTCCGCCATCACCTGGGCGCTCTCGAACAGGCTGAAGTACGACCCGGAGACACCCGCGAGATACACCACCATGTTGACGACGATCAGCGCCTGGGTGATCACCGGGGTGCGTTTCGGCGGTCGGTCTGTGCGGAGGGGGATGAACATCCGAGGAGAAGTTTAGGCAACAACTAACAAAGCGATGGAGCAACGAAGCGGCGGGCGAGTATCGATGAGGCGTCGCCCCAGCCGCGCCCGGCAGGACGCCAAGCGGCGGCCAACTCCGGCAGGATGCCGGGTATCCCGAGGGGCTGAGCCCAAAGGGCGCAGCCCCGAAGGCCTCGGCCGCGCAGGCAGGAATGCCAAGCGGCTGACGGAACAAGTACTCACAATTCCCTTCGATCAATCAACTGGCCGTCCAGGACGCAATGGGTGATGTAGTCGTCACGCCACGTGTAGATCAGCCGGCTTATCAGGTGCTTGTCGATCTCGAATCGAGGTTTCAGCAGGAGCAGGTCGGCGTCCGCTCCGACCTCCAGCCGTCCTGCCCCGGAGAACCCGAGGGCGTCGGCATTGCCGCAGGTGATGAGCTTCCACACCTCCTGCGGCGTCGGCACATACGCGGCTGGTTGAAGGGACATCGCCCGCATTTTGGCGACCTCGATCATCGCGCGCCCGATCCTCGGCATGTCGATTTCGCTCCCGGCAGCCACGTCGGAGCCGATCGCCAGACGAACGCCGTGGGCGCGGGCTGCGTCGAGATCGAAGAGCCCGCTGGAGAGAAAGGTGTTTGCGGTCGGGCAGTGGACCACCACGCACCGGCGGCCGGCGATCAGCGCCCATTCATCATCGGAAAGGTGGACACAGTGGGCCAGGAGGGTGCGATCCGAGAGCAGGTGGTGCCGATCGTAGACGGCGGCGTAGTGCGGGTCGTCGGGAAAGAGCTCGGCGACCAGCTCGCATTCGCGTTTCGACTCGGCCAGGTGGGTCTGAAGGAAGGTGTCTCCGGACAATCGAGCCGCCGCCGAGGCCAGAAGTTCATCGGAGCAGCTGACGGCGAATCGGGGATTGACGCTGAACGACAAGCGGCGGCGGGGCGCGCGTTGAAGTGCCGCCGGCGGTTGCTCGAGCAGTGTCCCGGGGGCGTTGCGGTCCATGAGGACCTGCCCCGCGATCGCCCTCAGCGGCAGACGGTCTGCAGCCTCTTCGACGGCGGTGATCCCCTGGACATGGCTGGTGAGATATCCGGCGTAGCCCAGCGTTCCTGCTCGCACCATCCGCCGGTAGGCGTCGCGGGTCTGGGCGCAGGCCGTCTCCTGGTCCAGCCAGCGTGTTTCGGCGGGGAAGATGATCTCCCCGAGCCATTGCAGGAGACCCATGCCGTCGCAGCCCATCGAGTCGAACTGCGGCAGGTGGATGTGGGCATCGATAAAGCCCGGACAGATCAGAGAGTTTTCATCGCCTGCCGCCGGCGTTTCGGGTGGATCACCCGCGCCGATCTGGGCGATTCGTCGCTCTCCAAGACGAATCCATCCCGGCACCGGGACCTGGCACGGGTCAACCAACAGGCGGCCTTGCAGAATCATGAGCCAATGCAGGATATCGACCTCGTGTCATGTCGTCGTGATATCCCATTGATTGCGGGAATCGATGATTCGGAGTACCATCACGCAGCAGAGGTTGCTTCATGAGCATCACGATGTCCACGCCCCACCCCGGCAGATTCGACAAGGGCCTTGCCGACACGATTGCCGCCGAGAGCGCCATGTCGTATATCGACGGCGCCAATGGTGTCTTGGAATACGTCGGCCTGGAAATCGACACGCTGGCTCGCAACTCGACCTTTGAGGAGGTGGTCTACCTGCTGTGGCACCAGAAGCTGCCGACGAGGAGCCAGCTGGACGGTTTCGAGGAGGATATCCGCGCTGAGCACGACCTTCCGCAGGCGATCTGGGACATGATGTCGAGCCTTCCTGCGTCGGCGGTGCCGATGCACGCCCTGCGGACGCTGGTCTCGGCCCTGTCCCTGTACGACCCGGAAGCGGACGACCAGAGCCCGGCGTCTAACCAGCGCAAAGCGACCCGTCTCCTGGCCAAGACGCCCGTCCTGATCGCCAACTTCGACCGGCACCGCAACGGTAAGGACTTCGTCAAGCCGGACCCGTCGCTCGGGATCGCGACGGGCTTCCTGACCATGCTCAACGGCAAGAAGCCGACGAAGACCATGGCCCAGGCCCTCGACGTCTGCCTGATCCTTCATGCGGACCATGGATTCAACGCCTCGACCTTCGCCGCTCTGGTCACAATCTCCACGCTCAGCGACATCTACTCTGCTGTGACCACAGCGATCGGGACCCTCAAAGGTCCGTTGCATGGCGGCGCCAACCAAGCCGTGATGCGGATGCTCGACGAGATCGGCGATGTATCGAAGGTGGAGGCCTACATAACCGACAAGCTCCGCCGCAAGGAAAAGGTGATGGGCTTCGGCCATCGGGTCTACAAGGCGTACGACCCCCGCGCCGCCTACCTCAAGACGTTCGCTGGCCAACTTGCCCACGATACCGGTAATCAGACGCTCTACGAAAAAAGCGAGGCAATCGACAAGCTCATGCACGAGCGGGTGGCCTCCAAGGGGATCCACCCAAACGTGGACTTCTACTCGGCGACGACCTACTACTCGATTGGCCTGGCGGTGGACCTCTTCACGCCGATCTTCGTCATGAGCCGCATCGCGGGCTGGGTGGGGCACTGTATCGAGTACCTCACCAGCAACAAGCTGATGCGGCCCCGTTGCGAGTACGTCGGGCCGCATAATCAGCAGTACATGCCGATTGAGAAGAGGTAGGGCGGGCTCTGCCGGCCTGGGAACTCAACGGGCGGCGGTGCCGGGCCTGCCTGCACCCATCTGCGGGTAAATCAGTACGCGGTCGTGGGCGAGAAGCAACAGATCATCGGCGCCGTCGCCGGTGACGTCGGCGATGACGACCTCGCTGGGCTCGTACTCCCGCGGCTCCCCGCCTGAGAAGATCTTCGACTCGAAGACCTGGAACCCGGTGGCGTGGAGCAGCCGTTTCGACTCGCTGAAGGTGAAGATCTCGCACATCTGCTCACCGGCGTCGAGCGAGATGAGGTCCATAAACCCATCGCTGTTGAGGTCACCGGTGGACAGCTCGTGATGGCGGCGGCGAGGCTCGTCGGAGCGCCATGTAGCGAGCGCCTTGAGAACCACGCGGTTGCCGGAGAGCCGGATCCCGGCAAACCCGTCCTTACCGATGGCGAGGATATTGGGCTCGCCGTCGCCGAAGAAAGCGCCGGCGTGGATGGAATCGAACTCCAGTCCCGTGACGTTGACGGACTCAGTCTCGCGCCAGGAGAGCCCCGCCCCGGGCCGGACCTCGTCGGACCGCCCCATGATCACCAGGCGATCGTTCTCCTTGTCGGCGGCGATGATGCGGTCGCCGAGCACCGCCAGCGAGACCAGCTTGGAGGTCGCGTCGTCGGCATTGATCTGCACGACGACTTGCCAGCCGGGGCTGACCCCGGGGGCCGGGTCGGGCTCGTATCGCAAGGCCCTGACATAGTTGCGATCGGCCAGAAGCAGCTCGTTGTGGCCGTCGCCGTCAATGTCAAACACCGCGGTATTGTCCGCCTTGGCGGCTTTGACCAGACCGAATTGGCCCATGTCCTTGGACTCGGTGAGCTGGAAGCCCTCGGTCGTGGCGTGAAGCATCATCATCGGCTTGTCGCGGGTAAACAGCAGAAGATCCGTCAGTCCGTCCTGCTCGGCGTCCAGGGCCAGGATCGTCTGTGGCGACCGGCTGAGGGATCCCAGCGGGATGGTGGTGGAGGGGCGATCGAAACCGATGAGTACGATCGAGTAGTTTCTCCCCTCCTTGACGACGACGGCCAAGTGGGGGCCGTCGGTCAGGTCGACCAGATTCATGGCGACCGGGGTGTGCCCGTCGGGAATGCTCAGCGGGACCGGGTAGGGCACGTCGCTGCCGGAAAGGTCGCAACGGCCGACGACGCCTTCCTTCTCCGACAGCACGAACAGCTCGGCAAAGTCGTCATCATCGACGTTACCCGCCACCAGGTAATTCACCTCGGCATACGTGGGGTATGGTGTGCCCGGCTGCAGTCCCTTGTCCGCCAACTGCCGGTAGACGACCAGGGTGTTAGCACGCGTGTCCGTCGCCACCAGATCCAGCAGGCCGTCACCGTCGACATCGACGACCGCCGCGGCCCGCTTGCGGTTGCCTGGGTCGGTAAACCCGTACACGTACATCGCCGCATCGCGATTGCCGGTGGGCTCGATCGGCTCGACGGCCAGCTGGTAAATGACCAGGCGCTTTGACGCGCGCTCGATCACCGCGATGCAAGCGGCGTCATGACCGGGCAGGCGAACGGGCTCTAACTCCATCAAGGCGGGCATTTCGAATCGAATCTGGGCGCCGAGGACGCCGTGGCCGCTCCGTCCGCTACCGAGCCACAGACGCACCGGGGCGGGGTCGTCGGGGATGATCCCCGCGATGTCCAGCCGCCCATCGCCGTCGTAGTCCTCCAGCAGAAACGCGACCATCTCGACGCCGGCGGCGAGCGTACGCGGTCGACCCAGGCTGGAGCCGTTGAGCGTCCAGATATGGATCTCGCCGCCGACGAGGGCCAGGATCTCCTTCCGATCGTCGCCGATGACATCGGCCACGGCCAAGCCGTTTCGATTGGCCGAGAGTTTCTTGACCATTTGCTTGCGGGTGACCTCAAACTCGCCGTCGGCGCGCTGCCGCATGAACACGAGCTGGGAGGGTGCTCCGGCGTAAATCAGGTCCATTCGCCCGTCGCCGTCGAAATCGTGCGCGACAACAGCTTGGACGCGGTGACCGACCGAAACGAACTCGCGTCTGAATCGCCAGTGCTCGGGCAGGTCATTGAGCTGGCTGACGGTGGTGACGGCGTCGTCGGGCGTGGCCCCGGGCTTCTGGTAGTGCAGCTCGATTCGGCTCGCGTGGTTGTTGACCACAATCAAGTCCCCCAGACCGTCGCCGTTGATGTCGGCGACGCTCAGCGGACCGGCGCCGCGGTCGATGATGACGATTTCCAACCCTTCGAACCCGAAATAATCGGCCAGTGAATCCTCCCCCTCAGCCGGCGGGCCGGTCACCAGCACGCTGAAGGTGAAGAGGCAGGTCGCGAAGCCGGGCATGGTGCACTCCTGGACGATCGAGATGGACGCAAGCGGAGCCCGGATCGGGCCGATCAACCTCTGGACATTGCCGGTTTCATCGTCACCATCGTATACTGGCTGGACTAGACGATGATGCTCTTTTGAGCTTTGTGAGCCTTGATGGACGCGATGCGACTTGTCGATGGCCCAGCGAAGGTGTCCGCGGTCCTGCTGCTGGCCGCAGGCTGGCTCCTGCCGGCGCCAGATGTCGCCGCCGATCAGATACGGCTCAACTCCGGAGCCGTCCTGGAAGGGAAGATCCTCAAACGCAACGACAAGATGCTGTGGCTTGACGTCGGGCCCAACGTGCTGGCGTTCAACCTGGACGACATCGACCTCGTCGAGCTGGGCGAGCCCTATGCCCCGGCCGCGACTGATTCCGATTCACTTTTTCACACCGCGCGGGAGCTCCCGGAGCTGAGCCCGAGGGAACAGGCCAAGCGGGTCGGGCCGGCGGTCATCAAAGTCGCGACACCACGCGGCCAGGGGTCCGGCGTGATCATCAACGACAAGGGTTACGCGGTCACCAACGCCCATGTTATTCAGGGCGAGACCAATCTTCGAGTTACCGCCTGGCTTCCCCAGGACGATGGGACGCTCAAGCGCGTCGTGATCGAGGATGTCGAGATCGTCGCCGTCAACAACCACATCGATCTCGCCTTGATCCTGATCCCCGAGCCCGGGTCCGTCGGCCGATTCACCAGCGCTTTGTTGGAGGCCGAGGAGTCGATCGAAGTAGGACAGACGGTGTTCGCGATCGGCAATCCACTGGGGCTGGAGCGGACGCTCAGCCAGGGTGTGGTTTCCACCACGCAGCGAAGTTTCGACGGCCTTACCTACATTCAGACCGATACTGCGATCAATCCCGGCAGTTCGGGTGGGCCGCTCTTCAATACGAAGGGCGAGGTGGTCGGCATCACGAATATGGGAATCCTGTTGGGCCAAGGTCTGAACTTCGCCATTCCCGCGCGGTACGTGAAGGATTTTCTCCGCAATCGTGAGGCCTTCGCCTACGACAAGGACAACCCCAACGCGGGCCATCACTATCATCAGCCGCCGCCCCGGAGGAAGTTCGGTGTGGCCCCGGTGCTCAAGGATCGCTCGCACCCCCCGGGTTGAGGCCGCGTCCCACGGTTTGTAAGGAGGCTACTTATCGTGATCAGGAATCTCTGGGTCTGGCCGATTTCCATCGGCGTTGCCGCCACCGCGGTGCCCGCGCAGCCGACCATTGACCGTCTGGCGCCCGCCGACAGCGTCTTCTTGGCGAATCTCTACAGCGTCCAGCGATCGATGGAGCGTCTGAAGGGCACCGAACTGTGGACGCTGTGGCAGTCCGCTGAGGTCAAGGGCCTGCGAGACAAGCTCATCGAGGCGTGCAAGGAGCACCTCGATGAGTTCTTTGAGGAGCTCGGAGTTGATCAGGAGACACTGCCCCTGCCACAGGGCGACCTCGGCGTGGCGGTGTTTCCCGTCGAGGGTCAGGCCGGCGGCGAGTCCGTCGGATTCCTGCTGCTTGCCGACTTTGGCGATAACGCGGACGCGGCGTTGGGCCTCGTCGACGCCGTCATGGAGCGGGCCGAGGCGGACGGGGACCTCCAATACACCGAAAGCGAGCTTCTCGGTCGTACCGTTCTGACTTTCGATCCGTCGGATCTCAAGGTCCTTGGGCTTGACGACATGCTCTTGAACGACATGGCGCCAGTCATGCCCATGGTTGATCCGGCGGACCTCTTCGAATCGATCACGAAGCTGCACTTTGTCCGCGACGGCACTCGATTCATGCTCTGCTCGGATCTGGGCTCGCTGCGAGCTGCCCTGGAGGTCATCGACGGCGACGATCGGGCGGGGTTTGCCGACGAGGAGGTTTTTCTGGCCGTCCGTGAGCAGCTGGGCGAGGTCGATGGCTACGCGGTCCTGCTGACCCGAGAGCTCGCCGAGATGCTGGCAGCCGGCAATCCCATGGGGATGATGATCCAGCAGATGGTCACGCGGATCCTCGGGGACATAAGGGCCGTCGGCGCCGGGTTTCGGCTTGGTGGTCCGTCTCTGATAATCCAGGAGCGGTTTGCCGTATACATGCCTGATGGCACGGCTGGCCTGACCGCGCTGATTGAAACCGAGACGCCCCGGCGCGACCTACCGTCGTTCGTTGCTCCCGACGCCGTGGCCTACAGCAGAATGAACTTCGAGTTTGACGGGGTGATGGGTTTCCTACGTGACCTGGGCCGGGCCGATCCTATGCTCGGCGCCTGGCTCGATATGTTTCTGGTCGACCACGGGGCGAAGATCGAGCAGGTGTGCGCGGCCCTGGGGCCGCAGATACACAACGTGGTCACTTTGAAGAGGCCGATCAACCTGGGCAGCCTCAAGTCTTTGACCGCGATCCGCTCGCAGAGACCCGGTCAGGTCGAGGCGGTGCTCGCCGAGTTCGCTCCTGCGATGGGGATGGAGCCGCGGGACTTCCTGGGCCACAGGATCTACTCGCTGGCGTTCAATCCATTCATGATGGGCATGCCGGCGATGCCGGGAGTTGATCAAGAGGGGCTCTCCATCGGGTTCGGGGGCGGGTACGTGATGATCGGTGCAACAAGCATGGTCGAGGATGCCCTGCGGGCCGCCGGGCGGCAGGGCCTGCCGACTCTGGCGGACGACGGGGCCATGCGGCGGGCGATCCGCGCCCTGCCCGGCCGAAGCGCGATTGCGTGGGGGCTCATGAACGTCGTGGACTATCTTGAGTATTTAAAGAACTTCAACGCCATGATGCAGGATCAGATGCTCGGGCAGATGAGGGAGTTCGACCCGCGGATGGCCGAGCAGATGGAGGCAGGGCGGGCCGCTCAGAAGCAATTCCCGCTTGACGAGATCGATCTTGAGCTCCTCCAGCGGTACCTGGGACCGGTTGCCTGGCAGATCCGGGCACACGACGAAGGGTTCGTTGGAAGCTCCTATCTCTTCGAAGCACCGGCGCAGGACAATTGAGAGGGGTCGGCGGGAGTGAAGGGGGGTTCGGGGTTCGGAAAAAGCGGCCAGACCCCACTCCTGAACCCTGAACCCGAAACCACGATCCCTCAATGCGCTGTGGCCGATCGCCCACTTCTGGGTGGCTGTGACGGAGTCCCGATCGCATCGGGACGACGCCACGGTTGATCCGACGAAGCCAAGACCGGGGCTTCGCTTCGCTCAGCCCCAGCCACCCAGAGTTTGCTGACAGCCGACAGCCTTCTACTTACGTCCACCCGATCGCGAAGAAGATCAACGTGAACATCAGATCGGCGATGATGATCGCCACCAATGAATGCACCACGGTGCTGGTGGTCGCTCGCCCCACCCCCGCCGCGCCCCCGGTCACGTGAAGGCCGTGGAAGCACGCCAAGCCGCTTATGATCACGCCGAAGACGCTCGCCTTGATCAGGCCGCTGAGGAAGTCATGAGGCTTGAGCTGGCTGAGTGTGTTGCTCTTGTAGAGCTCGTAGGGTACGTCCAGGAACGTCACCGTCATGAACCCGCCGCCGGCGACCGCGGCGAGATCGCCGATGCCGGTCAGCAGGATGAGGGCGATCGTCGTCGCCAGGACCCGCGGGACGACCAGGAAGCGGATTGGGTTCAGGGCATGTGCCTCCAGGGCCTCGATCTCCTCGCCGACCACCATCGTGCCGATCTCCGCCGCGATCGACGCGCCGGCGAAACCAGTGAGCACGATGGCGGAGATCAGTGGGCCGAGCTCGCGGAAGATGGCCACACCGATGATGTTGGCGATCTTGTCCGTCTGGCCGAAGTCGGCAAGCGGCGGCTCCATCTGCAGCGCCAGAATGACCCCGACGCAGCCACACACGAGCATGACGATACCCACAGATCGAACTCCCACCCGCGCCATTTGCGTCACCAGCGCAGCGTGGCCGAAGCGGACGCGCTTGTGCGTGGCTGCGCGCATGATCCACATGGCCACGTCCCTCAGGAGGTACCAGACGCCGCCGATGATGGCCATCGTCGAGAGCCAGATGGCGCCCCAGCCCTCGAGGCCTCGAACGAGCAGCGAGCGTTTGAATGACTGGGCCATGGCGCACTCCTGTTGCCCCATCGGCCAGATTGCCAGGCCGGTTCATCTACAGGCACTGAGGGCGCATGAGGCCGAGTTGCGCTCCGCCCGCCGGCTGGCACAGCCGGCCCTGCCAATCGCCCCTCGCCTACAGCGCCGTCGCTTCCTCCACCGATCCCACGATTGTGAAGACCATGTCCAGCCGGGCGATCTCGAAAATCGACAGCACCTTCTCCTGCATCCCACTGAGGATGAGCCTGCTGCCGCTGCGACGGGCGATCTGCATCGCTTCCACAAGCGTGGCCACGCCCGAGCTGTCCATGTAAGGGACCTCGCCCAGATCGATCACCAGCCGGGCGGGCTTCTGGTTCTGCACCTCCTGCAGCTCCTGCCGGAGCAAGGCGGCGCAGCTCAGGTCGATCTCGCCGATCGGTCGGAGGATCACGCCGTCGGTGATTTGCTGGGCATGGATCTCGAGTTCTTCGGCCTTGCTCATTGTTGGACTCGCTGCTGTGCCGAGCTCGATGAATCGTGAGCCCGGACCTCGGGGGAGGGATGAAGGTGCTTGATCATTGTCAGCCGCATCCCGCGGTCGCGGCGGCGCTCATAGGTTACCTCGTCCATGATCTCGCGGATGATGTGCACGCCGAGACCTCCCGGGCGGATATCGTCAAGATCGCGGGGCTGAATCGAGCCGGGATCGACCTGCCGGGCCAGGTCCTCGACGACCACCTTGATTCCCGGCGGCGTGTCCAGCGGCCAGAGATTCAGCCAAAGCTTTCCGTCGTCGCGGCGGTCGTACCCATGGGTGATCACGTTGCACATTGCCTCGTCGACGGCGAGGCTGATCTGACCGCACTGGCACGCGTTGAATCCGATTCGCTGCGCCACGCTTCCTACCAGGGCCCGGGTCGCGGCGAGAAACCGCGGCTGGCTGAACATCTCCAGACGCACGGCGGGTTCGTTGATTGGCTTAGCCATTGCTGTTGTGCGATGTGCCCGAGTTGGACGTTACCGGAAGCGTAGCCGACTCCACTGCCTCGACCCAGCGTTTGATCGCCGCCCGGCGCAAATACACCGGATCATAATGCCGATAGCCGTAGGTTTTGCCGTGCAGGAGCTTCAGGGCCTCGATGGCCAGCATTCTGACCGCGGGGTCGTCAGAATCCAGCTGCTCGACGATCCCGGCGGTGGAGGATGTATCGAGGGTCCGCGCCGCCTCTTCGATGGCGTACATCTTGGCTGCAGGGTTCGCCGAGTCGAACCGCGCTTCGGTTGCCGGGGGGCCGCAGCCACCGACTCCCAAAAGCGTGGCGGCCAAGGCGGCTGGTTTGATCATCGGCCGGAGCATACTCCAAAGGGCTGGTCGGTTGACGGGTGTAAGGATCCAAGAAAGCCGGGTGGCCGGCGCGTTGCGGTGGAAAGACCCCAGGTCGTTCGAGCCCGGGTGGATCGAAGTGCCGGGAGCAGCTACAGTGCGCCTTTGAGTCACGGACCCGGTTTGCATGGCTCGATCCGATACTGCCGCAGCGGGGCGTCCCCTGCACGCTGACGTTATCGTCATTCTCGACTTCGGTAGCCAGTTCGCTCAGCTGATTGCCAGGCGGGTTCGAGAGGCGGGGGCTTTCAGCATGCTTCTAGGCCCGGGAACGCCGTGCCAGGAGCTGGCTGATCTGAAACCCAAGGGGATCATCCTCTCCGGGGGACCGGCGAGCGTGACGGGGCCGGATTCGCTGCGGTGCGATGAGCACCTGTTCGACCTCGGTGTGCCCGTGCTCGGCATCTGCTATGGGATGCAGCTGGGGTGCCAGATTCTGGGCTGCGACGTCAAGCCGTCGCGGTCGCGGGAGTTTGGGCGGGCCAAGCTCACCATTTGTGACAACCGCGATCTCCTCGCCGACATTCCATCGCCGACGACGGTGTGGATGAGCCACGGTGATCAGGTGACGGATCTTGACGACCAGTTTGACACGCTCGCCACGACCCCCACCTGCCGCTACGCCGCCGTCCGCAGCAAGACCGCCCCCTTCTACGGGGTGCAGTTTCATCCCGAGGTGACGCACACCCCGCACGGCGCCGATCTACTGCGGAACTTTCTCCAGGGGATCTGCCACTGCTCGGGTACCTGGCGGATGTCGGATTTCATGGAAGACGCCTGCCGGCACATCCGGGAAAGGGTTGGCGATGGGCAGGTGATCTGCGGGCTCAGCGGCGGCGTGGATTCATCGGTTGTGGCCGCCCTTCTGGCCCGTGCCATTGGCGGCCGGCTCACGTGCATCTTCGTCGACAACGGCCTCCTGCGGTTGAATGAGCGGCAGCTTGTCGAGGCCACCTTCCGAGGCCACTTTGACACTGATCTGCGCGTCATCGACGCGACCGCCGACTTCCTCGCCGATCTGAAGGGCGTGACGGACCCCCAGATCAAACGCAGGAAGATCGGCCACCGCTTCATTGAGGTCTTTGAGAAGGCCGCGGCTGACGTGCCCGGTGAAGTGAAGTTTCTCGCCCAGGGGACCCTGTACCCCGACGTCATCGAATCCGGGCACGGAATTTCGGGGGTAACGGCCAACATCAAGCTCCATCACAACGTCGGCGGGCTGCCCGACGATCTGGAGTTCGAGCTCATCGAGCCCTTGCGGGACCTGTTCAAGGACGAGGTGCGGCAGCTGGGTGAGGTGTTGGGCCTGCCCGCCCACATCGTGTGGCGCCATCCCTTCCCGGGTCCAGGGTTGGCGGTTCGGATCGTGGGGGAGGTGACGTCGGCGCGTCTGGATCTTCTGCGGGCGTGTGACGAGATTCTCCTTGAGGAGATCATCGCCAACAATCTGTATCGCTCCATCGACCAGGTCTTCGCCGTCCTCTTGCCGATGAAAACGGTCGGCGTAATGGGCGACGACCGATCCTATGAGTCGGTGGTCGTGATCCGGGCCGTAGACACCAGGGATTTTATGACCGCCGACTGGGCACGCATCCCCTTTGACGTCCTTGCCACCACCAGCAACCGGCTGATCAACGAGGTCAAGGGCGTCAACCGGGTGGTGTATGACATCTCGTCCAAGCCGCCGGCGACGATCGAGTGGGAGTAAGACAAGGGGTTCGGGGTTCGGGACGATCTGCTGAAGAGCCCTGCTCTTTTCTCCGCGGTGCTGGACGCCAGACCGTGCTCCGACGTTGATTCGGCCCGTTTTGACCGTCGCCACGTGCACAGCTGATAGTTGACAGCCTCTTTCTCCGCGGCCCTTCGCGGTGAATCTTCGCCTTCTTCGACTGTCGGCACAACCGAGCCTACTTCAGCGGGAGTCAAGGGGGTTCGGGGTTCTGGGTTCGGGGCCATCTGCTGAACCCTGAACCCTGAACCCTGAACCCTGCTCTTTTCCCCGCAGAAGTCTGCTGCCCTCGTGACCGCCAGAAACGCGTCCGAAGATCATTCGCCCGGCGCTGGTCTGCAGCGAGTTGGTCACGGTGATCGCGGCCTCGCGTCCCACCAGATCGGCCGCCTCCTCGACCACGACCATGGTCCCGTCCGGGAGATACCCCACCCCCTGGCCCGCCGACTCGCCGTGTTTGACGATCTCGAGCTGGAGAATTTCGCCCGGGAGCACCTGTGGCTTGATCGCGGTTGCGAGGTCATTGAGGTTCAGGACCGTCACGCCCTGGATCCTGGCCACCTTTTCGAGGTTCAAGTCCGTGGTGACAATCCGCATCTTCTGTTCGCCGGCCAGTTGCAGCAGCATGTGATCGACGGAGCGGCCGGCGACCTCGGCGTTGTCGACGGACACGTCCAGCGCAGGGTTGGACTGGAGCTTGGTTACCAGGTTGAGCCCGCGTCGTCCCTTTGCGCGTTTGAGCTTGTCGGAGGAGTCGGCCATCGTCTGGAGCTCGTCGACGACGAATTGTGGCACCACCAGCGGGCTGGCCAGAAAACCGGTCTGGCCCATCGCGTCGATCCGACCGTCGATGAGCACCGAGCTGTCCAGCAGCAGCGGACGGACGCCCCGTACCTGCTTGGCGAACTCCACGTAGGGAATGACCAGCCGGAAGTCGTCCTTGGTCGTCAGCACGATCGAGACCGCCAGGTAGCACAGCACGATGGCGATAACCACCTTGCCCAGACCGAGATAGATCTCCATTCGGGAGGCCTTGAGGTCCCACGCCTCCGCTACGACGTCGATCAGCGCCCCGATGGCAAGCGCCCCGATAAGCCCCACGCATATTCCCAGATACACGCCGACCACCGAGGTCAGACGCTTGTTGGGAGTCATGGCATCGACCAGC
>JADFKZ010000164.1 GCA_022564665.1 Planctomycetota bacterium
GACAACGCGCTGGGCGACGACACGGACGGCATGGCCATACTCACCCTGGCCGGAGACGACGGCAGGCTCAAGTCAGACGCCAACGACCGCACGATCTCCAACGCAATCGACACCGGGTCCTTGTCCTTCATCCTCTCGGTGGTGGGCGAGAGGGACCTGACCCTCACCGGCATAATCAGCGGCACCGGCGGGCTGACCAAGGGGCTGTCCGATGAGGACACGGGCACGCTGACCCTCACCGGCGCCAACTCCTACGACGGTCCAACCGAAATCAACAGCGGGGAGTTGGTCCTCGACGACGGCTCAATTGGCGGGCTGGGGCCCGTCAACGTGAACGACGGCGGCACGCTCGGCGGCCAGGCCTCTGAGGGAACCACCGCAATCGCAGGTGACTTGAACGTACTCGCCGGCGCAAGGGTTTCCCCGGGGCTCAGCATCGGCACACTGACGGTTGGCGGAAACTACGACCAGCAGGGCACCCTGATCGTCGAGCTCAGCGTTGAAGACGGGACCCCGAATTCCGACCTTCTCGACGTGACCGGCACCGCCACCCTGGCCGACACCAGAACGATCACGGCGCGCATCCTTGGCTCCAGCTATATCAAGAGCAATCAGCTCTTCGAGATCCTCAAGGCGGCGAGCATTACCGACGACGGGACAGGGGACGACATCGTCAACGATTTTGACAGTGTCACGGTGACGCTGGAACGCAATGTGGGTTTCGCAAACGGCGACGACGTCTACGAGCTCCAGCTCTTGCGGGCTGACAACGCCTACTCCTCGGCGGCCTTCGGGGGCAACAACACATCGATCGGCAAAGCCCTTGACAGCCTCATTTCCATCGCCAACCCCGATCCCACGGGTCGAAGCGCCGATCTCCTCGGCCAGCTGGATACCCTCAACTCCCAGGATTACAACACCGCCGTCCGGCAGCTCAGCCCCGAGCCCTACAACATCGCGATCACCGAGTCGATCGATGTCGCGCAGGCCTTCACCTCCGCGCAGGTGATGTATCTCGCCGGACGCAGGGCCGGGCTCCCGTCCTCACCCGCCCCCGCCCCCAGAAGCGGCCCGCGTCCAGGCAGCCTGGCCATGGCGGTCAGCAATCCCGCGATCCTTCCCGCCGCCTTTTGGCAGGAGGCCGAGCCACAACCATTGCCAACAGCAGCCTACCGCGGCAGCCGGTGGAGCAACTATTTCAAGGTTCAAGGTCTCTTCAGCGACCAGGACTCCAGCACCAACCGCACCGGCTACGACGCGACCTCCGTCGGCCTGCAGGCAGGCGTGGACTACACCTTCTCCCCGCAGCTGGTCGTCGGTCTTGCGTTCGGCTACACCTTTACCGACGCCGACCTGGATGGCGGCCTCGGAGAGATTAACGACCACACCGTGCGGAGTGGTCCGTACATGAGCTGGACGAAGGGGAATACCTACGTCGACAGCTCGCTGACCTTCGGGTATCACTTCTTCGACAGCACCCGGAACATACCCAGCCTCGCCCGCGTCGTCCAGAGCGATTACGAGGGCATCGATGCAACCGCATATCTCGGAGCGGGGCATCACCTTGAGATAGCACCGCAGCTGTTCCTGACACCGACCATTTCCCTCCAGTACAGCTATTTCGACTTTGACAGCTTCACGGAGAGCGGCGGAGGAGGCGCTGACCTGGCCGTTGACGAACGCCAATCCAGTTCACTGCGGACCCGGCTCGGCGTCAACCTCTCGGCGCGGCTCGAATGGGATTGGAAGCTCGTTCCATATCTCTTTCTCGGGTGGGAGCACGAATTCCTGGAGGACGACGACATCGAAGCCACCTTCGCATCCGGAGGAAATCCTTTCCTCATCGACACCGGCAGCCGCGTGAGTGACAGCGTCATCGTGGGGGGCGGCATAAACGCGCGCCTCCGACACGATATGTCCGCCTTCATCCGGTTTGAGAACGCAATCGCCGACGATGGCGACGCCACGACTGTGGCCGCGGGCCTGAGCATCAATTTCTAGTACTGTTTTAGTTTGAGCGCTCCGTACGGCCTCGCGGCGTCGCGGCGTCCTTGCCGCTCTTGTTCAGCAGCCCTCCGGGCTGCGGGGCCGCTCTTGTTTGTCAGCCCTCCGGGCTGAGGGCCAACACTCGCTCTGGCGGCTACGCCTTGACGAAATCTGCGTCGGCCGACAGCCCGCTTCTGGGTGGCTGTGGCGGAGTCCGCCGCAGGCGGACGACGCCACGGTTGGTCCGACGTCAAGAAGACCGGGGCTTCGTCCCGCTGCGATCGGGACTCAGCCCCAGCCACCCGGATCTTGCTGACAGCGGACAGCTCTGTTCCTGAACCCTGAACCCTCTTCTTCCCTTTGCGAAACTCCGCACTCCCGCGGTGAATCTTTGGACACTACCACGGCTGCTGCTCGCCGAGGTAGTTAAAGAACCCGCCGGAATCCTCGGGCGTGAGCCCGCTGATCACCTTTCTCATCCCGCTGATGCTCTCGGCCGGGCTCAAACGCGCCCGGGGACCGCCCATGTCAGTTCGGACCCACCCCGGATTGATGACGACGCACGTGAAACGCTGCGACCCCAGCTCCCTGGCAAGCGTCCGATTGAGCATGTTCAGTGCCGCCTTGCTCGCCCGGTAGCCCCAGAAGCCGCCGCGGGTGTTCAGCTCGATGCTGCCCAACGTGCTGGTGATGTTGACGATGAGCCTGCGATCGCCTCTCTTCAGCGCCGGGAGCAGCGCTTGCGCGACGCGCATCGGCCCGAGGCTGTTGACCTGGAAGTATCGATCGATGCCCTCGATGTCGAGCTCTTCGAACGACGGTTCGCGCCCGCCGATGCCGGCATTGTTGATGAGAATGTCGACCGGCTGGTCACCGATCCGCGACGCGAGCCGCGCCACGCTCTTGGGATCGGCAACATCCAGCTGCTCAACGCGAACTCCAAGCGCCCTGAGCTCCTCGGCCGCCTCGGGGCGCCGCGCCGTCCCGATCACCCGCGCCCCGGCGGCGTGGAACTGCCGTGCGAACTCCAGACCGAGCCCGCGGTTGGCGCCGGTGATGACAACGGTCGGTCCCGGCCCAGCCTTGTCCGCCGCAACCGCGGGGCTGGTCGTCGAAGGAGGCGCCCCGCCGACGACGCCCAGCAGCAGCGTGACCGCCGCGAAAGACCCCAGGATGACCCCGAAACCTCCATGTCCTCGATGCATTCTCGCCATCGCATATCTCCTGTGTGCAATGCGCTACGTTCACAACGTGCCCCAACCGTTCCACGAGATCGTAGTGGTTGTGCCGGCTCTCATATAGACCGCCAACGTCCGTGGTTCGAGCAAGTGGCCCGCGGACCGGTTATCGGCCCTCGGGATACATACGACCACGCGAGAATTCCCATCCTCCGGCACGATAGGCTCCCTGGCAGTGTGCACCCTGCCCCATTGAATTGCACACTACTAGGTGAATCCGCACCGCGATTGGCCGCGGTTTGCGTTTGATGAAGTCATGAAGACAGGCAGACCCATTCAGCGCCCCCGCTCGACGGCCTTTACCCTTATCGAGATCCTCATCGTCGTCGTCATCCTCGGCCTCCTGGCCGCGATGGTGATCGTCCAGTTCGTGGGTGTTCGAGACGACGTTGAGAAGGCCGCCTTCATCAGCTCCGCTCAGGGCTTCGTGGACGCGGCCAAGCGCTACTACCTCGATACCGGTACCTACCCCAACGCAGCGCCGGGCAAGTTACCCCCCGGGTTCGAATACTACATCACGTCGCAGCACTGGACGAGCGCCACGCCGATCGGCGGCGCATGGGACACCGCGGTCAACTCCTTCGGGGTCATGTCTTCGCTCGGCGTGTTCTACGGGCCCCCAAGCGCCAAGAAGGATGACGCGTTCATGCAGGACATCGACGCGACAATCGACGACGGTGACTTGACCACCGGCGCCTTCCGCAAGGTCAGCAATACGCGCTATTTCTTTACCGTCGCAAACTAGTTTGAGCGCTCCGTAGCGGCCTCCGGCCGCACACTCGCTCTGGTACGCGGCGGCGAATTCATCCGCCGCCGCTGATCGGGCGCCTCGCCTGAGCGCTCCGTACGGCCTCCGGCCGACACTCGCTCTGGTACGACCCGGCGAATTCATCCGCCGGATCTCTGAGCGGGCGCCCAACGAGCGCTCCGTAGCGGCCTCCGGCTGCACTCGCTCTGGCCGCTACGCTTTGACGCAAACTGCGCTAGGCCGCGTCTCGATCCGCTGAGTCGTCCGCCTTGCGGTCGGCCGACGAATCCGCGCTGGTGTTCGCAGGGACCGGTGGCGCCGGGCTGGGCGGCGCAGCAGGCGACGGAGCAGGCTCCGGCTGCGGCGCCGGGATGGGATGCGCTACGTGCGGCTCAGCGGTCTGGGCCGGTGGCGCCGGGCTGGGCGGCGCAGCAGGCGACGGAGCAGGCTCCGGCTGCGGCGCCGGGATGGGCTGCGCTACGTGCGGCTCAGCGGGCTGGGCCGGTTGCGGCTGAGGAGGCGACCGATCGGGCACCCCGAGCTTCTCGAGACCGCGCTGAACATCATCGACGGGCCATGTGGGTGGAAGCCCTCCGGCAGTGTAGTACTCCAGACAGGACTTAAAATCCTGTTGGTCCTGTCTCCGACCAAACAGACCCACGGCTGCCAGCTCGCATTTGGCCTCGTTTGACCACGCGATGACCGCTTGCAGCCCGCTTTCGTCACCACACTTGGCGGCGTGGACGTACGCCCAGGCCTGATCCTGGTCCAGATGGGTGAATTGCCCGGTGTTGGCCATGAGTTCGCCTCCCTGATATCCGTCCTTCTTCGGCCAGGGAAGCCTCGGCCATAAGTGGAATCGGGGTTTTGGGACGTGCGGCCCAGAGGCGGACAAGAAGCGGTCGCCACACCTCCGGACGACAGCCCGATTCCGGGAGGCCATGACCGAGTCCCACCCACCCGGCAGGAGGCAGATGGCTATCGGCTATCGGCAAGAGATTGCGTCCGCCTCTTTCTCCGGCCGACAGCTGATAGCCGACAGCCTCTTTCTCCGCGGCCCTCCGCCGTAAACCATCGCCTGCTTTGGCGGCCGTCATAGCCGGCGCTGTGTCTCAAACTCAAAAGCAGACAGCCCCGCCTGAGGACAGGCGGGGCTGTTCTATCGTGAAACAGTTGGGACGCCTTTGGCGGCACGTCGCCGTGCCGCTATCCCGACGAGTCGGGACGAGACGGTGCTGACTTCGTGGCGGAGATTGCTCTCGCTCCCGCCCGGGCTTGTAACCGGACGAGTGGCGCCACGTCTAAGGAAATCCCTTAGAAAGGAGGTGATCCAGCCGCAGGTTCTCCTACGGCTACCTTGTTACGACTTAGTCCCAGTCACCAGCCTCGCCGTGGGCACCACTGATTCGCGGCGACTTAAGGCGCTGCCAGCTTCCATGACTTGACGGGCGGTGTGTACAAGGCTCAGGAACGTATTCACCGCGGCGTAGCTGATCCGCGATTACTAGCGATTCCAACTTCATGCAGGCGAATTGCAGCCTGCAATCTGAACTGGGGCGGGTTTTTAGCGTTTTGCTCCACCTCGCGGTATTGCATCGCTCTGTACCCGCCATTGTAGCACGTGTGCAGCCCTGGGCATAAAGGCCATGCGGACTTGACGTCGTCCCCACCTTCCTCCGACTTGACGCCGGCGGTCTCGCTAGAGTCCCCGCCATTACGCGCTGGCAACTAGCGACAGGGGTTTCGCTCGTTAAAGGACTTAACCTAACACCTCACGGCACGAGCTGACGACAGCCATGCAGCACCTGTGCACGTTCCACCCCAAGCCGCGTCACCCCGGTTTCTCGGGACTAATCCGTGCATGTCAAACCCAGGATAAGGTTCTTCGCGTTGCTTCGAATTAAGCCACATGCTCCACCGCTTGTGTGAGCCCCCGTCAATTCCTTTGAGTTTTAGCCTTGCGACCGTACTCCCCAGGCGGTGCACTTAACACTTTTGCTTCGACCGAGA
>JADFKZ010000165.1 GCA_022564665.1 Planctomycetota bacterium
GTCACGTGGTCCATCTCTCGGGCTTCGACACCGAGAAGGACGGTGAGGGCGGGCAGATCGTCGATGGGCTCGCGGACGTCGAGCGGTTGCTCAACGACGCTGCCACCAACATCACGCACGTCCGGGCAGCGTTCTACCTCGAGAATTACCTGGGTCAGCTCGAGTCGATCAAGAACCAGGGGAGTGTCTACATGCCGGTCAAGGGAGACACGTACGTCGCGATGGTCGCCACACAGGACATCGCCGAGGTCGCGGCGCGCGAGCTGCTCGCGCTCGATTGGAGCGGTCGGCGTGTGGTCTCGGCCATGGGTCCGAAGGACCTGACCTTCGACGAGGCAGCCGCCGCGCTCAGCGAGGGGATCGGCCGCCAGGTCGCCCACGTCACGGTGACACCGGAGCAGGCCCGCGAATCCATGCTCGGCTCGGGAATGAGTCCGGGCATGACGGACGGGTTTCTCGCGATCTTCGCGGCCGGGGAGGCTGGCCTGCTCCGGTGGGTGCGCGACGCGTCGTCGACGACACCCACGACGATGGAGGCATTCGCTCGTACCGTCGTGCGGCCCATGTTGGGGTAGGAGGTGCAGCGCAGGGGGGCGAGGCGGCACGCCGGCAGGCTCTTTGCGGTTGACCGCAGCGCTTCAGATCGCATCAGCGCAGAGCTGGAACACGGAACGGATACCCGGCCGGTTCGAGCAGCCGCGGGTGCTCGACGGCGCCTCCAAGCTCTTCGCCGCTGTCGCCTTCTCTGGTGGAAGGCAACAGGTAAAGAGGAGGCCGCGGGGGCAGAGACTCGGAGCTTTTCCCGTGGCAAACTGCCCTGAGTAGGTCATCAGGGTAGTCTAAGACCGTTTCCGAGAGAAGGGGCCGTAGGCTATCGTGCGACTGAACCGTCGTCGCAGTGCACGATCGTGATTTGAGAGCCGCAGAATCCGCCGCTCTGATGAAGCCGTAGGCGGGGAAAAGCAAGGCAGGTGATAGCGATGGAGGCAGAACCGGAACAGCAGATTGACCTGAACATCCGGGGGATGACCTGCGACGCATGCACCTTGCACGTCGAGAAGGCCCTGAAGAGCGTTGACGGCGTATGGTTCCAAAACTCAGCTGAACGAAGAATCACACCGCCTTCTTGGCCTCACTTCACAGTTCGAGCATCGGATCGTCGCTGGCGTCGTAGACCCCAAGATGTAGCTCGACGTCAAACCACTCGCGGAACATGGATATCGTCCGCGGGTGAGGCCAGTCCCTCGGATCCCGATGCCACCCTGCCAACTGGTACTCGAAGATGCGCCCCCACAACCCCTTTTCGACATGCGGCCATTCGGCCGGATCCTCCATCTCGTCAACGAGCATGACCGTCGGCTCGTAGGTACGCAGCTTCGCACTCGGTCCGTCATCGAGCGAGTTGGCCCAGTCGATGAACGGCTGCTTCACACGGACGATCACCGCCGATCGATTGATCGGAGCTGCGTACTCGTCAGCATCGACGAGCTCTAGGCTGCGCTCCGGCGGTGGTAGTATTTCAGCAGCCCCCCGAGTCGCTCTCGACAAGCGAAGTCGTCTGAACATGATGCCCTCTCCGTGATACTCAGGATGAGCCGATTCTCGAGCCCTTGGTGATTGCGCTCGACGTGGTAGTGCTGCATGTACTCGTCGATCACATGCCGTAGGTGCCGTTCGCCGAAGATGATCAGACGACTCAGGCACTCTTCCTTGATCGACCTCACGAACCGCTCCGCATAGGCATTGAGATCGGGGCTTCGCGGCGGGAGTCGAATCGGCCTCACGCCGGACGACTGAAGCAACGCTCTGAATTCGGCAGTGTACAATGGATCCCGATCGCAGATGAAGAGTCGCTTGCCTCGCAGGAATCCGTCAATCGGATCCGTCAGGTTTCTGGCAAGCTGGACCAACCACTGTCCGGTTGGATTCGGCGAGATGCCGGCGATCTCGACCTGTCGTGTGGCGAGATCGATCACGAAGAACACGAAGTACCGAGTCAGCCCGCGCTTCGTCCAGATCTCGACGGTGAAGAAGTCGGCCGCGACCACCGCTCCCCAGTGCGCGCGGAGAAACGTGTCCCACGACATGTGCTTCCCTCGCCGTGGCGCGGGCTCGATACCCTCCGACTTGAGGATGCGCCGAACAGTGCTTCGTGACACGCGGTGGCCGAGATTCGCAAGCGATCCCTGGATCCGCCGATAGCCCCAACTTCCGTTCTCGTTGGCCATTCGCACCGTGAGGTCGCGGATCCGCTGCATGACGCCGGGCCGACCAGGACGACGCTTTCCACTCCCGTCGTACTTCCTCGCGATCAGTCGAGCATGCCATCGGAGCAGTGTGTCCGGCGTCACGATGCTGCACACTTCGGTGAGCACACGACGGCCCAACACCTTGGCCTTCACGGCGAGGCGGCGACGTTGATCGTCGTTCAGCAGCACGGGCTTCGGACCGAGCTTCTCTCGGAGGACGCGATTCTCCTCACGGAGATAGTTGATCACCTGCCGATCGTGTTGCGACATGGCCCCCGCCACCATCACCGCGAGCAATTGCCAAGGAGTGAATCGCATCCGCTCAGCCTACATCGAACCGTACACATCGGCTGATCCACAGGATCTGCACCCCGCGCTATCGCGCCATCCTCTCGCCGATTACGATTGGGCGGAGTTTTGAACCCATACGGGCTTGCGGTGAGAAACAAATCGGCCTTCCTGGCATCAGGAAGGCCGATTCTCCAACGCGCCCGGGAGGACTCGAACCTCCGACCCCCGGTTTAGGAAACCGGTGCTCTATCCTGCTGAGCTACGGGCGCAGCACGCGAACCTAGGCTCTGTTTGACAACCCCACTTTAGGGCTGGGTTGTCAGACAAAGCCTAGTCTTGGTCCTGACCATCAGGCTGTCAACCGGCGGTCGACCGGCGCACGGGATCCAAGAGCCGTCCGGACGGCGGATCCGGCGTGTCGAGGTCACGGGTGTGGCTACGGCCGGCAGGTCTTGCAGGGGCGGTGGCCGGCGCGGATCGCTTCCCGCCGGGTGGCGACCCCCAGGCGGTTTCTCCGACGGATCCGCCTGACCCACTTGCACGAGCGCCGGTGGAAGGGCTCACGCTGCCAGGAGGCCACGAAGTCGGTGTCCCCGGTATCACCGCGTGCACGAGAGCCGCCCACGTGTTCCGACAGCTTCTCGACGAGCCGCCGCAGGTCGGCGGTCTTGAAAACAGCGTGGAACCCGCTCGCGTCCTTGAACTCCAGACCGGTGAGCGTCCCGTTGGCGTGCAGCAGGTCAAACCTGCGTTCGGTGATTGCGTTCCTGAGGATTTCCACGAGATGGCGAAGCGTGCGCGGATGCTCGTTGCCGCAGGGGCAGGTGCCGATCTTCCTGATCGAGCGCCGGTTGATGCCCCAGCGGTGAAGGATCGAAAGCGGCTCCTCGGGCACCCGCGACCACGCCTCCTCACCGGGGACGAGCAGCAGACCGAGCAGGCAGGTGAAGAGGTTGCTCCCCTCGTGCGGCCCGCGGTACAGGCGGACGAGCTCGTTCATGCGGTTGGCGAAAGTGCGGTCAAACCTGCCGTTGTTCTTCATTGTCGCCGCCTTTGACAAGGGAGTACATCGCGGCGGCACCCCTCCACCGGGCAGGATCCCTGAGTTTTCCTCGGCCAGCGGGTTGTCGGCCGTGAGCGCTTTTGCCGTGGCCAGCGGCGAAGGCCGCTCTTATCGGCCTCGGGCCGGCGCGGCCGCGGACTCGGGCCGCGGAAGGGAGACTCCCCCGGCGCCGGGGCCCCATGCGAATCGGCGCGATCATCCGGGCTCGAAGGACCTCGACCCGACTGCCGGGCAAGGTGCTCGTGCCGGTTGCGAGACGCACATCACGTGAAGTGTTCGATCTGATCGAGCATCCCTGGTTCAAGTTCGAGGTGCGTGCGGACGGGAACCAGACCGGTGAGGACATCTATTTCTTCGAAAGGTGCGCCGAGGTCGGCATTCGCCCGCTTGCGATTCCACAAGTGCTCTGCGCGCACCACCGCGTCGTTGACCTGCTGGTCCAGTTCAACGAGGTTCGTCGGCTTCGTCGAGAGAGGGCCGCGTCAGCCCCGTCAAAACTCCGCCCATCGGGCGCTGATCGCCGATGGAGTTCTACGTGGCCGGTACCAAGCTCGTCGCGTTGTCGGAGGCGGCCTCGCTGGTCCGGGCGGCTCAGGACCATCGGCAGACGGTCGTCCTGTGTCACGGGTGTTTCGACATCGTTCACCCCGGCCACATCCGCCATCTTCAGCACGCGGCCAAGCTCGGCGATCGCCTGCTGGTCACCATTACCGGCGACACGGTGGTCGACAAGGGGACCGGCCGGCCGCTGATCCCCCAGGACCTGAGGGCGGAGAACCTGGCCGCCCTGGACTGTGTGGACTGGGTGGCGGTCAACCCCGAGGCGACCGCGGTACAGCTGCTTGAGCTTGTCCGGCCCGATGTCTACGTCAAGGGCCGGGAGTACGAGCACAACCGTGACCCTCGTTTCTTGGCGGAGAAGGACGTGGTGGAGCGCTACGGCGGCCGGCTCGTCTTCACCTCCGGGGATGTGGTGTTCAGCTCGACCGCCTTGATCGCGGCGATGGAACAGACGCTGGACCCGATCAACCATCGCGTCCGCCGGCTCATCGGCGACGAGGGGCTGGACCGCGGCTCGATCGATCGGCTGCTTGAGTCGTTCCGCCGCCGGCGGGTCACGGTGGTGGGGGAGACGATCATCGACACCTACGTCATCTGCGATCGGCCCGACGTGGCTGGCGAGGGACCGATCATGACGCTGCGTCCCGTCGAGTACCGCAGCTTTGATGGGGGTGCCGCCATCATCGCCGGGCACCTGGCGGCCATGGGAGCCCAACCCACGCTTGTCACCGCGTTGCCGCGAACGCCGAAGTCCCAGGAGTTGACCCGCCGGCTCGCCGGTCAAGGTGTCGATGTGCGGTCGGTCGCGCACGCGGGCCCCATCATGGAGAAGCAGCGGTTCCTCGTCGGCTCATCGAAGGTGATGAAGCTCGATCTCGGCCAGCCGCTTACCCTCGACGCGACCCGCGGGCAGGAGCTCATCCAGATCGCCCGCGACGCGGCCGCCGAGAGCGACGCGGTGATCCTGGCCGATTTCGGCGAGGGGCTCTTTACGTCGGTCCTGATGGGCCAACTGTGTCTTGCCCTGAGGCCGCTGGTGGATCTTCTTGTTGGCGACGTAAGTGGGCGGCGGTCGAACCTGCTCTCGATGCGGCAGGTCGACATGCTCTGCCCGAGCGAGCCAGAGGTCCGTGAGGCGCTTCACGACTATGACGGCGGTCTCAGCGCGGTTGTATGGAAGCTCCTGCACAGGACCGCGGGCAGGTCCGCGATCGTCACCCTTGGCGGCGAGGGGTCGATTGCCTTCGAATGCCCTGCGGATATCGAGCTGAGCGCCGACGACTGGCAGACGAGGCTGGTGGTCCACCACGTACCCGCCCTGGTCCCCTACGCGGTCGATCAATTGGGCTGCGGGGATGCGCTGTTGGCGGCGGCGACGCTGACCCGACTTGCCGGTGGCTCGCTGACCCGGGCGGCGATCGTGGGCGCTGTGGCAGCGGCCGTCGAGTCCCAGCAGCTCGGCAACGCCGTGATCGGCACCGCCGATCTTCGCCGCGGTCTGTACCGGCTCTGCCAGGCCCGGCCAGCCACCACCGCAAAGGATGCGGTCACGGCGGTGAGTCAAACCGGTGATCAGCTACATCTTGCCCACGCGTAACCGGCCCCGCGCTCTCGCAGCCAGCCTGGAGGCGCTGGGGCGGCTGGGCGGAAACCTCGATCGCGCAGCAGAGGTCATCGTCGTCGACAACGCGAGCGAGCCGCCCGCTGCGGTCGCGCCGTGGCTTGCGAACGGTATTCCGGTTCGATCGATTCGCCTTTCGGAAAACGAGGCCGCCGCTTCACGAA
>JADFKZ010000040.1 GCA_022564665.1 Planctomycetota bacterium
TTGGAAGCCCTTCGGGCTGCGGGGGCTTGCGAGCTCGCGGTAGGCCCGAGGGCCGCGGTGGGAGGTGCCGGGGAGGTGGGGGGGGTGGGGGGGCTGCGGCGGGCTGTTTCCGCCCGGACTCGGGGCTCAAAAAGTGACGTGGCCTCTGGCATCGTTTCGGGCCGGGGGCAGCCCAGGTGATCCGCCGCCGCCGGTGTCAGCCGTCGGCCCTGGCGGGTGCGGGCGAGGAACCCGATCTGGAGCAGGTAGGGCTCAACCATGTCCTCGAGCGTCCCCGCATCGTCTCCCAGCGTGGCGGCGATCGCCTCAAGACCCACGGGCCCGCCCTTGTAGGTCCGTGCCAGTGTCCCGAGATAGCCGCGGTCCAGCTCGTCAAGCCCCAACTCGTCCACGCCCTCCAGGGCGAGGGCATCGGCGACGACGGCCTCATCGATTCGGCCCCCGCTGCGGACGTGAGCGAAGTCCCTGACCCGCCGCAGAAGCCTCAGGCATACCCGCGGTGTCCCGCGGCTTCGTCCGGCGATGACTCTCAGGGCAGCCCGCCCGACCTCCACGTTCAAAATGGTTGCGGCCCGCTGAAGGATCGTGACGAGCTCACCGGGGGTGTAGAACCGCAGGTGGTGCGAGAGGCCGAATCGGTTCCGAAGCGCCCCCGACAGCAGCCCAGCGCGTGTGGTGGCCCCGATGAGGGTAAAGGGCTTCAGCGACAGCGATACGATCCTGGCGTGCCGGCCGCTGTCGACGGTGACATCGATCCGAAAATCCTCCATGGCCGGGTAGATGTACTCCTCGACCGCGGGGGGGAGGCGGTGGATCTCGTCGATGAAGAGCACGTCCTGCGGCTCGAGGCGTGTCAGGGTGCCGATCAGGTCGCTGGCTCTGGTCAGTGCGGGACCGGAGGCGATACAAGCGCGCGTGCCCATCTCTGCCGCGATCACGTGGGCCAGCGAGGTCTTGCCCAGCCCCGGCGGACCGTGGAGCAGGACGTGCTCCATGGGCTCGTTCCGCTGGCGGACCGCCTGCAGGGTGATCGTGAGCTTCTCGATCAGATCGCTCTGGCCGATGAATTCGTCCAGACGCCGCGGCCGCAACGGCGAAAGGCCCGGGCTCTCCACGCCCCGCTGCGCCGTGGTATCAATGATTCGTTCCTTGGCCATGGCACGAGGGTACCTTGGTGACGGGCCCAGCATCGCCCCCAACCGTCAAAAGCTCTGGACTTTCGTGCGGGCAGCTTGTTCCGTCAGCTGCTTGGCATCCATGTTCTCACGCCGATTGGCATCCTGCCGGCGCGGCTGGGGTCGGGGCGTGCGTCCGGCGCCGCATCGAATCCCCTGCGTCGCGCCGTCGCTTCGGCTTTACATCTGAACCCGTGGGACGACGCGCTCCGCGTCGCTTTTGAGCTCAAAGTAATCGCCGCCAACGAACCCGAAGGCCGACGCGAGCAGGTTTGTCGGAAAGGTCTCGCACAACTGGCTCATCTCGCGGATGTTGCCGTTGTAGAACCGCCGGGCGGCGGCGATGCGGTCCTCGGTGATCGCCAGCTCCTTCTGAAGTGCCAGGAAATTGGTGTCCGCCTTGAGCGTCGGGTAGCGCTCGACCACGGCAAAGAGCTTCTTGATCCCCAGGAGCAGGGCGGTCTCGTCGAGGGCCTGGGAGGCGGCGGAGCCGGTGTTGGCCGCGGCCCTCGCCCGCAGCGTGGTGACCTCCTCGAGGACCTCACGCTCGTGCTTGGCGTAGCCCTTGACCGTCTCCACGAGGTTGGGCACAAGCTCGTAGCGGCGTTTGAGCTCCACGTCGATATCCGACCAGCTCTCGCGGATGTGCTGCCGGAGACGGGCCATTCGGTTGTAGTTGGCGACGACCCAGATGAGGCCCAGCAGGACGACGACGCCGATGATGATCAGGGTTGTGGGCATCTACCGCGTTTTCAGATCGGCGGTCACGTGGTCGGGCCAGTGATCGAAGAACTTCACGATCCAATCAAGCTGCATGTCGTAGTCCTGTGGTTTCCATCGGTGGCGGCCGTCGCTCAGACAGCAGCGGCCGTACTCGATGTCCACGGCGGGGGGTTCGGTCGCGAGGAGAAACTGCATCATCCGGGGGTGAACCACGTCGTAGGCGAATCGCTTGTCGGGGCTCTTGACGAAGAAGCGCCGGCTGAAATCAGCGGACTCGAAGTCGATATCGTCAAAGCCGAATGTGCCGGCGATCTTGTCGAAGATGCCCTCGCGGCGGATGAGCAGGTCCGGCACCTCCCTGAAAGGCAGGTGCACGATCAGATAGCTGAAGCGGTAGGTCCGGGTGCTCGATGACTTGCCCGTGTGCGTGGTGATCTTGTAGACGAATTCGCCCATCTTGGCGGGACAGGCTTGCTCGTTGATCTTCAGGGTTCCCGTGAGCGTGTTGAAGGCGGCGCGACTGTGGCCGCGGCGGAAGATCTCGAAGTGGGCGTACTCGTCATCGTGCGTGCGGTCGCGGCGTGGGTCGAACCGCCAGCCGAGGCGGCCGGCCAGCGCCCGCATCTCCTCGCGCCGCTTCTTCTCCAGCTGATAGCCGATATAGGCGATCGTCCCCAGGACGGCCACACCGAGGATCACCAGGATGACGATCGAGGCGTTCAACGCTTACCGGGTCAGCGCCCGGAGACGGGAGATGCGGTCGCCCAGTGGCGGATGCGTCCGCAGCACGCTGGAGAGCTCGTGCCCCTTTCCCTTCAGGGCGTTCTTGAGCGGGTTGACGATGTAGAGGTGGGCGGTGGCGCGGTTGGCGGTCTCCAAGCGCTGCGTTGAGGCCCCGAGCTTCTCCAGGGCGCCGATGAGCCCCTGGGGGTATCGCGTAAGCTCCACCGCGCCGGCGTCGGCGAGGTACTCGCGCTGGCGGCTCACCGCCATCCTGATCAACATGGCCAGGGCGGGGGCGATGATGGCCAGGACGATCGCGATCACCATGACGATCACGATTGCCGCCCCGGCGCCCTTGCCGCCACCGCGGGCGCTGCCTCGCCTGGTGCCGTGCCAGCTGCCATACCACATGGACCGCCAGAATGCATCGCAGAAGAACACGATCAACCCCACCATCGTGGCCATGAGCATCGCAAGGCGGATGTCGAAATGGCGGATGTGGCTGATCTCGTGGGCCATGACGCCCGCCAGTTCATCGCGGCTCAGCTTCTCGCGGAGGCCGCTGGTGATCGCCACCGTGCCGTGGGCGGGGTCCCGGCCGGTGGCAAAGGCGTTCAATGCCGGGTCTTTGATGAGGTAGACGGCGGGCATGGGGGTGCCCGCGGCGATCGAGAGCTCCTCGACCACGTTGAAGAGCTGTGGGTCGTCCTTTTTCTCGAGGGGGCGGGCGCCCGCCATCCGCAGGAGGACGGCCGAGCCGCCGTAGAAGCTCCACAGCGAGACCACCAAAGCGACAACGGCCGCGGCGGCCGCCCCCAGCGCCGCCGAGGGCCAGAGGTTGGGGAGCTCTCCCCCCGTCGAGTACGCGGTCACTGCCCCGGTCAGCGCTGCCCCCAGCGCCATGACCAGCAGCCCCATGCCGATCATGAGCAGGACGCTCTTGCGCTTGTTTCGCCTGATCAGGTCATAGAAGGTGACGTTGGCAGGAAGGGCCCGGAAACGCGCGCGTTCGGTGTGGATGACCGACATGAGAAATCAAGTGACGATGTGATGACGAGTCTTTGGCTTGGTCGCTTCTTCTACCCCGGATTATTCATGAACGTCGTCACGAGGGCGCAGTAGATGGTCATGAAGAATCCAGGCTAGAACTTCACCTTCGGCACCTCGCGCTGAGCCTCCTCCTCGAGCTCGAAGTAGTCCATCGTTGTAAAGTTGAACATGTTCGCCACCGTGTTGGCGGGAAAGACCGCGATCGCCTCGTTGTACTGGGCCGCCGAGCGATTGTAATGCTGCCTGGCGAAGCCGATCTTGTTCTCCGTGCCGGTGAGCTCCTCCTGGAGGTGAATGAAGTTCTGGTTGGCCTTGAGGTCGGGATAGCTTTCCGACAGGGCAAACAGCTGCCGCAGCGCGCCGGTGAGCATGTTTTCCGCCTGGGCTTGATCGCGGATGCCGGAGACGTCGATCGCCTGCTGGCGTGCCTTGGTGACGCCCTCCAGCGTCTCCCGCTCGTGGGACGCGTATCCCTTGACCGTCTCCACGAGGTTGGGGATGAGGTTGTAGCGCCGCTTGAGCTGCACGTCGATATCCGACCACGATTGGTCGGCTCCGATTTGCTTTCGTTTAATGCCGTTGTAGATCGCGATCAGCCAGAAAACGAGGATCACGAGCACGCCGAAGACGATCAGGGTAGGGATCATGCGCGATACCTCCTCTGGAAGCGATGGCCAGCAGACTACTACGGTAGCATCTGCGCACGATTGCCGCTTGACAAGCGAATCGGCGTCAGATGTCCGATTCGACGCCGCCGGCGACATGTCGGAGGGAATGGAGCGTGGGGCGCGAGTCGTCAGTCCTTTGTTCGGCCGAGTAAGGCCAGGATTCCTGACTGGGCGCTGATCGTGAGTTTCAGTGCGGCGAGCGATGCCCCGTGAAGCAGCTGCGCCCGCCGCAGGTTGACCAATTCGGCGGCGAAGTCGGTGTCCCTTATCTGAGAGTTGGCCGCCGCCGTGTTTTCGATGGCGATCGTGCGGCTCTCGATGCCCGCGTGGATCGTGTTGCGTTGCAGCGCACCGAGCCGTCCGCGCATCGTGCTGATCTCGTTGATGGCAGCGGAGATCGCGAGCTGGGCGCCCTCGGTGTTGCCGTCGACGATGTTGAGGCGTCCGCCGCCGGAAAGGTCGGCCAGCGTGTATGTCTCGCCGTCGATCACCACCTCGCCGAGGTTGCCCGTTGAGATGCTCTGAAGCGCAAGCTGCTCGCCGCCGGCGGTGATGGTGGCGGATCCGTCAAGAAGACTCTGCCCATTGAAGCTCGTGGAGCGTGCGGTCCGGTTCACCGACGCGAGAATGGAATCGAGCTGCATCTGGTTGGCTTGCCGCTCGGCGTCTGAGAGTCCGGCGGAGTTGGCGTTGGCTACCACCAGGGCATTGGCCTGGGCAAGGAGGTCCCCCGTCGGCCCCAGGGCCCCGTCGGCGACGGTTGCGACGTGGTCGGCGCGCTGCAGCGATCGCACCTCGGCTCCGAGGGTGGCCAGGACGGCGAGGAGGTTTTCGGACGTGATCAGTCCCGCCGGATCATCCGAGCCGCGGTTGATCCTTTTCCCCGTGGACAGCCTCTCCAACGACCCGGCCAGTGAGCGGGTGTTGGCGGCAAAGATCCGTTGGGCGGTGAGCAGTGTGCTGGTGAGGCCGATACCGGTCATCTGGGTCCCTCCTCCGGCGTCCTAACGATCACATTTAGCAGGCGATGTCGCAACCATCGGAACGGATCGACGTGCCGGCGCTGTGGGAGGTAGACCGCACAGCCGGCGCCGGGTTGATCGGAAGCGTCTTATCGGCCGGCGGGCGATCCGGTACCGGAGACTCGGATAAGCTGGCCTCAGACTGTTGACCCCAGGGAGGTCGAACCATGACCCAGCATGTCGGCTTGATGGTGCCGGAGGCCAAACCCGACAGCCGCCTTGCGGAGGTCCGCGCGCCCTACGATGGCGGTCTGATTGCGACCGTCGAGCAGGCCGATTGGACCGCGGTCGACACGGCGCTCCAAACCGCGCGCGATCTCTTCGGTGATCGCGACGGGTGGCTGTCGCCTGGAAAGCGAGTCGAGATCCTCAGCCGCGCCGCGGCCATTATGCAACGCTGCAGAGACGACCTCGCCCTGGAAGCGGCGGCGGAAGGCGGAAAGCCGCTCATCGATTCGAAGGTAGAGGTTGATCGGGCCATAGACGGCGTCAAGCTGTGTGTCGAGCATCTTCGCACGCGGGCGGGCCGCGAGATACCCATGAGCCTGAACCCCGCCTCGGCGGGCCGTGTGGCCTTCACGCGTCACGAGCCCGTCGGGGTGGTCGTCGCCTTCAGCGCGTTTAATCATCCGCTGAACCTTATCGTGCACCAGGTCGGACCCGCGGTGGCGACCGGCTGCCCGGTGATTGTCAAGCCCGCGGAGGCGACGCCGCTTGCGTGCATGCGGTTCGTCGAGATCCTCCGCGAGGCGGGTCTTGCAGAGGGCTGGTGCCAGCCGCTGCTGACCACCGACCTCGAGGTGGCCGGGAGGTTGGCGAGCGACCCGCGGGTCGACTTCTTCAGCTTCATTGGCAGCGCCGGTGTCGGCTGGATGCTCAGGGCCAGGCTCGCCCCCGGCACGCGATGCGCGTTGGAGCACGGCGGGGCCGCCCCCGTGATTGTGGCCGCCGACGCCGATATCGACGATGCCGGGCCGCTGCTGGTCAAGGGGGGCTTCTACCACGCAGGCCAGGTCTGCGTGTCCGTCCAGCGTATCTTTGCCGATTGCTCGATCGCGCGCGGCCTCGCCGAGGGACTGGCAGAAAGGGCCGGATCACTGGTCGTCGGTAACCCGACGGAGCCACAGACTGAGGTGGGGCCGCTCATCCGGGCCGCGGAGGTCAAACGGGTTGACGAGTGGGTGCGTGAGGCTGTCGACGGGGGGGGGGAGCTGCTCTGCGGCGGCGAGCCGATCTCGGAGAGCTGCTACAAGCCCACCGTCCTGTACGACCCTCCGCACGACGCCCGTGTGAGCCGCCAAGAGATCTTCGGCCCGGTTCTCTGTGTGTACCCGTTTGACGAAATCGACGATGCCGTGGGCCGCGCAAACGGGCTGCCGTACGCCTTCCACGCATCGGTCTTCACGCGCAGCCTCGACGTGGCACTGAATCTCTCGCGGCGGCTGAATGCATCGGCGGTCATGGTCAACGACCACACAGCCTTCCGGGTGGACTGGATGCCCTTTGCCGGACTGAAGCGCTCGGGACTCGGTGTGGGTGGGATCCCGGCCACGATGAGCGACATGGAAATCGAGAAGATGACCGTGATACGGTCCAAGGCGCTGTAGAACTGTTTCGAGCGCTCCCAAGCGGCCTATCGAAAAGGCCGCGACGCTTTGTCGCAACCTGCGCTAGCCAACGCGTATCACGCCGACTGTGCGCGCTGGAGGTTGTTGTGGATGTACGCCTCGGCTTTCTGCGCCGCCATGGGTCTGGCAAAGTAATAGCCCTGGGCGTAGTCACAGTTCAGCGCCTGGAGCTGGGCAACCTGCCCGGCAGACTCGACTCCCTCAGCGACCACGTTCATGCCGAGGTTGTGGGCGAGCGTGATGATGGCGTGGGTCACGGCGGCGTACTCGCGGTTTTTGTCCATGTTCATCAGGAAAGCGCGGTCGATCTTCAGCACATCGGTGGGGAAACGGTGCAGGCAGCTGAGCGAGGAATGACCCGTTCCGAAATCGTCAAGGCACAGCTGCACGCCCGAGGACCTGAGCTCCAGAAGAACAGGCGTCAGCTCCTCGAGGTGCTCCATGATCACGCTCTCGGTGATCTCGAGCTTGAGCGTGCGCGGCTCGATACGGGTCTCGCCAAGCGCCTGCCGGACGGTGCCGACGAGATTGGACTGGGTCAACTGCCGCTTTGAGATGTTGACGTTCATTGTCAGGGGCGGGTCCCGCGGGAATCGCGTCTGCCAGTCCTTGAGCTGCCGGACGGCCTCCCTCAGCACCCACTCGCCCAGCGGCACGATAAGCCCGAGCTCTTCGGCCAGGGGAATGTAGTCCGGTCGGGAGGCTGTCCCGAACTGGGGGTGGTACCACCGCATCAATGCCTCGAAGCCCGCAAGGCGACCGCTTTCCAGCGCGACGATCGGTTGATAGTCAAGCGAGAACGCCTTGTCTGCCACGGCCTGCCGCAGCTCACTTTCCAGGATCAGCCTCTCGACCGCCGCCCGGTGCATGTGCTCGTGAAAGACGACATGTTGTGCCCGACCGTTGCCCTTGGCGTGGTACATGGCGGTTTCGGCATCTCGAAGGACGTCGTCGGGCCGCTCATACTGATCGGCGCCGATGACGATTCCGATGCTGGCAGAGGAGTTGACCTGGTGCGCGCCCACTTCGTGGGGTGGTGACAGAACTTGTACCAGTCGCTCGGTCATGGCGACAACTTCCGAGACGTCGGAGATTCCGTCCAGCAGGATCACGAACTCATCGCCGCCGAGCCGGGCGGGAAGATGGCACGACTGCCGGCGCGCGAAGGCGGGATCGGATCCCACCAGAATCCGAATCCTTTCAGCGATTCTCTTGAGAAGATGGTTCCCGGCATTGTGTCCAAGGCTGTCGTTGATGATTTTGAACTGATCAAGGTCCAGAAACAGGAGGGCGAATTTGTAGTCCTGGTTTGTGTGAGCACGTTGGATCGCCTGGTAGAGCCGCCCGGTGAGCATCTGGCGGTTGGGCAGACCGGTGATGGAATCGGTTCGGGACTGGTGCTCGAGCGTCGCAACGAGGGCCTGGTGCTTGAGCGCGGCTTCCACGCGAGCACGAAGGACGGCTGGGTGGATGGACTTGATCAGGTAGTCGACGGCCCCGAGCTCGAACCCCTTGACCAGGTCACGGGGGTTGTCGGAGTCCGCAAGAAAGATGATCGGGATCTCCCGGGTCAAGGGGTCGTCCCTGAGCATCTGCAACACCTTGAAACCGCTCATGTCGGGCAGTTTGAGATCCAGGAGGATCAGGTCCGGGCGTCGGCTCTTTGCGACGGTCAGGCCGTGCTGGCCGTCTACTGCGCTGACCAGGTCGACATCGAGGTCCTTCAGACGCACCCGGACGAGTTTGCGGATCGTCTGGGTGTCGTCAATGACCAGGATGGTCTGACGATGGTTGCTCATGCAGCGCTGACCTCATCGGGTATCGGTTCTCATGTGCCGAATTTCGTCTTGCGGAGCTAGATTCATTGCCTCCAGACCGATGACCGACTACCGATAACCGAGCACCCCGTGCGCTCTGCGCCGCATCGATGTCTTCGACACTCGGTGCGGAGGACTTGATGCAAGAGGGGGTCGCCGATTCGCGGTTGTCGGGATTCCCTTATCGGCGGAGCGCCGTCTGCTGGGCATTCCTCCGGATCACCTCCCGGATGCGGGCGAGATGATGGTCATCGTGCTCAGCGTGAAAGGGCATCGTGTCGACCACCCGCATGGGAACGTGCGCTCTCGGGTGCATGGCCAAGCGGGCAAGATACGCGGTGTCCAACGACTCCGCCCGTGTCACGAACTGCTCGGGAAGCAAGCGAAAGCCCGCCAGGACCTCGCTGGTCTTGCGGGCGTTGTGATTCGCCTCGTTGGTCTTTTGATCGGTCATGTCCGCGGGCCGAAGCGTTGTTGCGCCCTCGTCGAGCCAGCTGGCAAAGAGCGCTTCCAGATCGGCGAAGTGCCCGACGTTTTGCTGGATCGACCAGGTCTCCCCGTCGTACCTCCTGGCAATGCAGGCGGCATTGGGCCGACGGCCTCCTCCACGCGGGCGGGCTCGATGACCCTGCACGAATGTGCACGGTCATCTAGGGAGCTGTGGGTGCCATTGTGAGCGAGTACTCGATGCGGTCATCGTTGCGAAGCGTCCAGCGAATGACGGCCTGATCATAGCTGTCGTTGTCGAACCGGATGGCGCGGGCCCCGGTCAGATCGAGCCGGGCCTGGTCTCGGCTTCCCATGAACATGTCGCTCAGGACACGGTCCCCCTTGCCCAGGACGAGCACCCGAACGTCGGCATCGCTGTCGTTGAGGATGTCGATCGACTTGGTCGGTTGGCGGAGATGGATTCTCGCGCCCCCCGATGGCTCGAGGACGAGATCGCTCTTGATGGTCGTGGCGGTGGAGCAGCCGGCCACGATGATGACACCGGCCGCCAGGACGGCAAGAAACATGTTGCGGATCGAATGAGTCATGATCAACCCCCAGTCGTCTCCCGGCCGCTGGTACACGGGTCCGATAGACCGCGACGCGCGGCACGTACCGGCTACTTCGTCAATTGCCGGCGTGTACTTGACGCGACCCGCCGGGTGGGGGTTATTTCTCGGAATCGAGGCAGGTGCCGTCAAACGCATACCGGCAGCAGCCATCGCGGCCGTCGGGACCGCAGTAGGCGAGGAGTACGCGCCCGAGGGTGTCGAACTCGTAGCGGGTGGCCCAGCCCGTTTCCACCCTCTTCTTCCACAGCAGGCAACGGTCCTTGAGGTCGAAGAAGTGCAGCCTGCCGCGGTCGGCGTTGTCGGCGTCGCTGGTGGTCGCCTGACACGCCGCATAACAATGGTCATCCGAGATGGCGCTGGCGCCGAGCAACGCGTTGATTCGATGCTTGATCAGGGCTTTCCCCCGCGGGCTGATCACGTACACCGTCCCCTCCTGGCGGTGCGCCCGCTTCGGCCCGCAGCCGATGAGAAAGGTCCCGGCATCGGAGACGCAACCGGTCAGCGCGGTTCGCATGTCGCCGCGGACCCGTATCCTGCCCGCCTCCAGCAGGAGGAACCTGCCGCGGCGGGCGATCCCGGCGTCGCCGGTCTCGACTCGTGCATTGTCCCAGGCGAGCGTGAAACGGCCGTTTGGTGAGTGGACACAGGGGCCGAAGAAGTCGTCGGAGACGACGCGCAGCCACCTTCCCGATACCTCGTAGATGTTGGCCGTCATCCTGCGCGGCTCATTCCTCTTCCGTATCGGGTTCCGTGTGGCCGTCGCGGCGTCCTTGCCGCTCTCGTTCAGCAGCCCTCGGGGCTGCGGGGCGTCCTTGCCGCTCTCGTTCAGCAGCCCTCGGGGCTGCGGGGCGTCCTTGCCGCTCTCGTTCAGCAGCCCTTGGGGCTGCGGGGCCGGGAGGCGTGCGGCCATACCAGTGGGCCATCACCAGTTCCGCCGGCTTGTTCTGCGGCGTAAAGCCCGCATGCTCGGGCCCGCCGGCACGCTCGTGGCTCGGGTACCACTTCCAGAAGTAGACCCCGGCAAACCACGGCTTGTCCCAGAACGTTCGGAAGAATGCCTCATAGCACGCGGCCTGGAGCTGGAGATCCGGGTCAGAGGATTCTCCTTGCCGCGGCCATTCCCAGGGCTTGCGGGCGCTGAATGTCGCGCTGCGGTAGCCCAGCTCGGTGAAGAGCACAGGCTTGTCGAACTTGGTGTGGAGCCGCTCGATCCGCCCCAGATGCGTCTGCCAGCCCTCAAGCAGGTCAGCGAGGTCAGGCCCGTCCTGGTCGGTGAGGGGGAAATACGCGTGGATGCCGATAAAGTCCAGCGCGTCCCAAAACGGTACTTGCTCGAACTCCGCGTACCAGTTTGCTCCGTAGGTCAACTTCCCGCGATAGATCTTTCTCACGTCGCGGATGATCCCCCGCCAGTCATCAGGACGCTCCGCGACCGTCCGTCGAAGCTCGGTGCCGATGCAAAGGATCTCGATTTCGTTGTCCTGGGCGAGGCGTGCGTAGTGGAGGATGAACCGGCGGTAGTCGCTGAACCACCGCTGCCAGTCCTGCTCGCTTTTCATGCGGATCTCGCCCCGCCAAATGCCGTTGCGCCGGTCGGTGAGCCAGATGTGCGGTTTGAGGAGGGTCCGGATGCCAAGGGCCCGCGCCAGCCTGGTGGTGGTGACGAGCCCGGCGTCGGTCTCGCCCCAGAAGATCCCGCCGCCCGTGGCGAGTCTGATCTGTGGTGAGCTGCTGTCGTGCTGCCAGCCGAATGGCGTCTGCACGATCCAGTTGACGTGGCTGTCAACAAGGGCAAGAAGATCGCGCTCGCTGACCGACCGCCCGGCCACCCAACTCACGCCGCGTTGCCGTTCCCGCGCCACGGGGTCGACGATGTCACCACCCAGCGCCGACGCCGACAGCCATGCCGCAAGCAGCAGCGTCAATGCGTAGCCGCTAGAGCGAGGCAACGTCCGGTCAGCCGCCGCGGATGAATCCGCGGCGGCGTACCAAAGCGAGTGTCGGCCCGGAGGGCCGTACGGAGCGCTCAAGAAAGTTCATCCGTGGATCAGTAATCGAAGTCGTCCATCCCGCCGCCGCCGCCGCCGCCGCCGTGCGATCCGCCCTTCTTCTCCTTCTTTTCCTTGATCTCGACGACGGCCGCATCGGTGGTGAGCAAAAGGCCGGCAATCGAAGCCGCGTTCTGCAACGCGACCCGCTCGACCTTGGTCGGCACGATCACGCCCGCCTTCACGAGGTCCTCGTAGGTGTTCGTCATCGCGTTGAAGCCGAAGTTGGCGTCCGACGACTCCTGGACCTTCTGGGCGACGATCGCGCCTTCCAGACCGGTGTTCTCTGCGATTTGCCGGATGGGGCTGGAGAGGGCCCGGCCGACGATGTCCACGCCGAGCTTTTCATCGCCCCTGGCTTTGCGGCGGGTTTCGTCTAATGCCGCCCGTGCTCGCAGCACGGCGACGCCTCCGCCGGGGAGGATTCCCTCCTCCACTGCGGCGCGGCAGGCGTGCAGGGCGTCTTCGACGCGGGCCTTCTTCTCCTTCATCTCCACCTCGGTGGCGGCGCCGACATTGATCTGGGCGACGCCGCCGGCCAGCTTGGCCAGCCGCTCCTCCAACTTCTCACGGTCGTAGTCGGAGGTCGATGCCTCGATCTGGGTCTTGAGTTGATCGATTCGGCCCTTGATTTCGGACGTCTTGCCCGCCCCTTCCACGATGGTGGTGTTGTCCTTGTCGATGGTGATCTTCTTGGACCGGCCGAGGTCGCTGAGCGTGATGTTCTCAAGATCGATGCCCAGCTCTTCCATGATGGGCTTTCCGCCGGTGAGGACGGCAATGTCTTCGAGCATCGACTTGCGGCGGTCGCCGAAGCCGGGCGCCTTGACGGCACAGACCTTCAGCACCCCACGAAGCTTGTTGACCACGAGCGTGGCCAGGGCCTCACCCTCGATGTCCTCCGCGACAATGAGCAGGCTCTTTGAGCTCTCGGCGACGTTGCCGAGCAGCGGCAGAAGATCCTTGGCCGACGAGATCTTCTTTTCGTGCAAGAGCACGTAGCAGTCCTCCAGGACGCATTCCATCTCCGCGGGGTTGGTGATGAAGTGCGGGCTCAAGTAGCCCTTGTCGAACTGCATGCCCTCGACAAGCTCGACCTCCGTATCGAGAGACTTGCCCTCCTCGACGGTGATCACGCCGTCCTTGCCCACCTTGTCCATGGCCTCGGCGATGATCTTGCCGATCTGCTGATCCTGGTTGGCGGCGCAGGTGCCCACCTGGGCGATTTCCGTGGAGGACTTGACATCCTTGGACGCCGACTTGAGCTCCTCGACGATGGTTGCCACCGCCCGGTCGATTCCGCGCTTGACCTGGTTGGCATTGGCGCCGGCGGTGATGTTCTTCAGCCCCTCGGAGAAGATTGCCTCGGCGAAGATGGTGGCGGTGGTGGTCCCGTCTCCGGCGTCCTTGGACGACTTGCTGGCGACCTCCTTGACCATCTGGGCGCCTGTATTCTCGTAGGCATCCTCCAGCTCGATCTCCTTGGCGACGGTCACGCCGTCCTTGGTGATGGTGGGGGCGCCGAAGGATTTTTCAAGCACCACAACTCGACCCGTGGGGCCGAGGGTTACCCGAACCGCGCGGGTGAGCTTGCGAATGCCTCGCAGGATCATCTCACGGGCTTCGGTGTCGTAGGCGATCTGTTTGGCAGCCATTGGTCTGGTTCCTATTTGTTGGTGTTGGGTTCGACTGTTTAGCCTATTTCGATCCAGGCGATTCGCTCGGCGTCGAGCAGGTACTCATGTGCGCCGTCGGTCAGCTTGACGATCTTGTCAGGCTCCACAGGCACGAGCAGGGCCTTGGGAATTGCGCACATTTCAGCGTCCTGGAATTCGATCCGGACGTCACGTTGCCCGTTCAAATTCCGCAGAGCGGCGCGAACCTGGTCGGGCGTCATCATTGGAGGATGCCGAGGATGTCGTCCTCGGTGAGGATCAGCAGCTCATCATTGCCGACCTTGACCTCGGTGCCGGCGTAGGAGGAGAAGATGACGCGATCACCCTTCTTGACTGTGAACGGCATGTACGTGCCGGTCTTCTTGTTCAGGATGCCGCTGCCCAGTGCGATCACCTTTCCCTCCTTGGGCTGGTCCTTGGCGGACTCGGGGAGGTAGATGCCCGAATCGGTTTTGTCCTGGGCGTCGGCCCGCTTGAGCAGGATCTTGTCGCCGAGAGGTCGGACGTTCATGTGTGAGCTCCTGGTGGGCTGGATTCAATTCACCGGCCAGAGGTCGGCGTAGTGTCGTCGAAGGATGCGCCGCATCACCTTCAGGATCGTCTCCAGGTCGACCGGGCGGTCAAGCACTGCAAACGCCCCTTCGCGCAACGCGTCAGTCAAACCGCGGGCGCTGGCCCGGCTCGAGGGCTGAGGGGGCCGGATCACCACCGTGGGCGGGGGCTGGTTGAGCCTGCGGAGCAGCTGCAGAACGCGGGGCCCGGCGGCGCGGGAGGGTGTTGTCTGCAGAAGCGGGATCGCCAGGTCCACCACCGCAATGTGGATGGTGTGTACGGTGACGGCCTTGGCGGCTCCCTCGCCCGTGGTGACCCTGATGCTGCGGATCCCCATCGGGGTCAGCAGCCGGGGCAGCTGGTCCATAACCGACTCCTCCTGGCCGCTTCGGTAGGAAAGCAGCAGGTTCAGCCGGGAATCTCCCGGCGTGTCGGTCTGGTCGGTGAAGCGCGTCATTGCCGGCAAGCGGTCAATTGTGGCAAGGCGCATGCCCAGCGCTGCCCCCGGCGGGATGATCCAAAGCCCGCAAGTATGGGGGGTTGTGTGGCCCAAAGGGGTCCCGAGGCATCGTGGCTGCTGTCAGGGGCGGCTCTGACACCGGAGGGCGGCTGCCAAATTGGCGGTTGAGGATGGTGACCGTCCCCCGGTCCCCCTTTCCCGGGGACGGGATACACTCCCGCAGGGAAGCGGATTCATGTCAGAGGTACGTATCGCTGGCCTCCTGGCGGGGCAGGTGCCGCTGGGGACACAGGTGGCGGTCAAAGGGTGGCTTCGCACCCGCCGCGACTCCAAGGCGGGGCTGTCTTTTCTCCATGTGAGCGACGGTTCCTGCTTTGATCCGCTGCAGGTGGTGGTTCCCGACACCCTGGCCAACTATCAGGAGGAAATCCTCAAGCTCACCGCGGGCTGTTCGCTGGTGGTCGAGGGCCGGCTGCTCAAAAGCAAGGGCAGTGGGCAGGCCACCGAGCTCCAAGCGTCCTCGGTTCGTGTTCTGGGGTGGGTTGAGGATCCTGACTCCTATCCGATAGCCGCCAAGCAACACAGCTTTGAGTATCTGCGCCAGGTCGCCCACCTGCGCCCGCGGACCAACACGTTCGGGGCGGTGGCCCGGGTACGCCACTGTCTCGCCGCGGCCATCCATCGCTATTTGGATGAGCACGGCTTCATCTGGATCCACACGCCGATCATCACCGCCAACGACTGTGAAGGTGCCGGAGAGATGTTCCGCGTCTCTACGCTGGACATGCTCAACGTGCCCAGGGCCGCCGACGGCGCCGTCGACTTCAGTGAGGACTTTTTCGGCCGCGGCGCGTACCTGACCGTTTCCGGCCAGCTCAACGTCGAGACCTACTGCCAGGCCCTGAGCAAGGTCTACACCTTCGGTCCCACGTTCCGTGCCGAGAACTCCAACACGCCCCGGCACCTCGCCGAGTTCTGGATGATCGAGCCGGAGATCGCCTTTGCTGATCTGGCCGACAACGCCGACCTGGCGGAGGACTTCCTGAAGTCCATCTTCGAAGCGCTGCTTTCGGAGCGCTCCGATGACATGGCCTTCTTCGCCAAGAGAATCGAGCCGGAGTGCATCAAGCGGCTCGAGGCGTTCATCGAGTCCCCCTTCGAGCGGATGGAGTACGCGGATGCCATCAGCGCGCTGGAAAAATCCGGAAAGAGCTTTGAGTTTCCCGTGGCCTGGGGCCGCGATCTTCAGACGGAGCATGAGCGTTATCTGACCGAGGAGTACCTCAAGAGACCCGTGGTGGTCATGAACTACCCCAAGGAGATCAAGGCCTTTTACATGCGGCTGAATGAGGATGGCAGGACCGTGGCGGCGATGGACGTGCTGGCCCCGGGCATCGGGGAGATAATCGGTGGCTCACAGCGGGAGGAGCGGCTTGCGGTGCTCGACCAGCGGATCGAGGAGATGGGGCTGAACAGGGACGACTACTGGTGGTACCGCGACCTCCGCCGCTACGGGACCGTACCTCACGCCGGCTTCGGCCTCGGGTTCGAGCGGACCGTTCAGTACGCGACGGGCATGGCCAACATCCGCGACGTGATCCCCTTTCCCAGGACACCGAAGAACGCGGATTTCTAATTTGAGCGCTCCGTACGGCCCTCCGGGCCGACACTCGCTTTGGTACGCGGCGGCGAATTCATCCGCCGCCGCTGATCGGACGCTTCCTTGAGCGCTCCGTAGCGGCCTCCGGCCGCACACTAGACTCACAACCCACGACGCAAAACCTAAAACTCAAGACCGAGAACCGAGAACCGAGAACCCAAAAACGAAACGGACGACGCCGCTGGCGATTTCGGCCGATATGTGAGTTGTGCCCAAGAGCGTGGCCAAGTTGTCGGGGTTGATCGCAACCGGTCTCCTGGTCGTGACCGGTGGCTGCGCAGGCGGCCCAGGTGGTCAGCGGTCGGCGCGGAGCCGGGGCCCGGTAGCGGATGTCTGGCTGCCCGTTCTCAAGAGCGTCAACCGCATGTGCCCGATCTCGGGGATGCCCGTCAACCCCGACGTACGCACCGTGAATTACCGGGGTGCGGAGATCGGATTCTGCTGCGACAGGTGCCCGATGACTTGGAAGATCTTCACGGACCCCGAGAAGATCGATCTCGTGGCCAAGGTGGCGGTCGTGCTCCCCCCCGCGCCGCGGCGTCGCTAGGGAGAAAAGAGCAGGGTTCAGGGTTCAGGAGCGATCAGACAACGCGCCCGATCAGCGGCGGCGGATGAATTCGCCGCCGCGTACCAGAGCGAGTGTGCGGCCGAAGGCCGCTACGGAGCGCTCGAAACAGTTCTGAGCGAAGCGAAGGCCCGGTGTTCTTAAGGTCTGTCTAACAACCCCACCTCACGTCAACCAGCTCGGCAAGCCCTTGATCGTGCTTGATTAGGGCGGTTCGGGGAGGTATCCTAACAAAACCCAATCAAACCTGCCGGGAGGGGTCTATCCGGGGGGTCTGCGAGGACGTTTATGCGGGCCCAACATAGAGCCCAACCTAGAGCCCGACTGAGGGCCCAGCTTCAGTCGAAGATCCAGGAGATCGAAGGGGGTGGGTCGCGACTGCAGGCCGGCCCAGCGGCCTCAGGGGGCTGGTGCCGGCTCGCCCGGGGGGTGGTTCACGAGTGGTTCGGGCTGGTCGACCCGGACGAGTCAGCGGTCGGGGGGTCCGCGCGACGGAAGCGGCCCGATTCGCCATGGATCCCGCCGTTGGGCGTGCTTCTTCAACTGGCTGGCGAGAGCCTCCAGGACCCGTCTTCGTCGGGCCGATCGGTGGTCTTTATCGGCCGACGCTGCTGGCCTTACCCCCATGCGAACGCCGCGATCCGCGGCGACCTGCTGCGGCGCTCGGTCTTTGTCGATCCGCCGGATGCCGGGAGCCGGCTGTGGGCGATCGATCTGGCGGTGCGTTGCCCCGCCGCGGTGGTGGTGGTGGCTGACGGCAGTGGGCTGGAGCTGGCCGCGACCCGCCGGTTGCAGCTGGCGGCCGAGCGGGGCGGGGCGCTGGTTCTGGTGGCGCGGCCGCCGGAGGAGCTGGATCGCCTCTCGGCCGCGGCCGTGCGGTGGCTGGTGCGGTGGACTTCTTCAACTGACAAGACTCCCAGGTGGATTGTTGAGCTGCTGCGTTCGAAGGCAGCGCAGCGGAAGGTGGATCTGTGCGCATCTGGTGGGGATGCCTTTTTTCGACCCCGGCGGTGGACTGTGGAGTGGAAGCGTGCCCAAGGCGGTGTCGTTGTACCTGCCGCACTTCGCGACCGATCTGATCGCGCGGGGCAGATCGCCCGCAGGTCGGCCTGAGTCGGTGAATAAGAGGGGTCGCGTGGCGAGGGATCGTCCCGTCCTCCTGTACACCGCCGGCGCCGGCCGGCAGATCGTGGCCCGGCGGTGCCAGCGGGCCGCGGCGGCGGGGGTGAGGGAGGGGATGACCCTGGCTCACGCCCGCGCTCTGCTGTCGGCGGGCGGGGCGATCATCAGGCCGCAGGAGCCGCAACGCGAGCAGGCGGCCCTGCTGGCACTGGCGGGGTGGGCGTTGAAGTTCTCTCCGATCGTGGCGGTTGATCCGCCGGACGGCCTGCTCGTTGATGTTGCCGGCTGCGAGCATTTGTTTGGTGGCCAGGAGCGTCTTGTCCATCGGTTCGCGGATGAGGTCGTGGGTCTGGGTCTCGTGGCCCGGGTCGCGGCGGGTCCGACCTTTGCCTGCGCCCGGGCGGTGGCCAGGTTCGGTTCGGCTGATCGGGCGATCGTGTGTGAAGGCACTGAGACGCTCGCGCGGCTTCCGGTAGCCGCCTTGGGGGTTGATCGGGCGGTGGTCGATGCCCTTGGCGAGGTGGGCATCGAGCGGATCGGGCATCTTCTTAAGCTGCCGAGATCCGCGCTGGCGGCCCGCTTCGGGCCCGGGCTGCTGCGACGGCTCGATCAGGCCGCCGGTCTGGCGCCGGAGACGATCGATCCGATCCGCCCCCTCTCTCCGCCCCTGGCCGAGCGTGTCTTTGCCGGGCCCGCCACCCAGCTGGAGACGATCCAGCTGACCGTCGGCGGGCTGTTGGCGGAGTTGGCGGAGCTTCTTGAGCAACGCGGCTGCGGCGCCCGGGAGCTGGAGCTTCAGCTTGACCGTATCGATACCGCGCCGGTGCGGGTGGTGATCGCCCTCAGCCGGCCGAGTCGGGATGTCGGCCATCTGCGGTCGCTCCTTGTGCCGAGGGTGGAGTCGATCAACCTCGGCTACGGCGTGGTGCGGGTGGCGGTTCGGGCCACGCATCTGGGCCCGCTGGCGCATGAGCAGATGCTGGGGTGGGAGGGCGATGGCGTGGGGGGTGTGGAGGGGGCGGACCGCTTCTGGGGTGAGCTCCTGGACGCCTTGAGCAATCGTCTTGGCCCGGATCGCGTGGTGCGCGCCGAGCCGGTCGAGACCCACCTGCCGGAAGGAACGTTTCGGTTCCGCTCGGTGCTGGAGACAGGTGGCCCGCCAGAGCACAAGGGGCCTCAGTCCCCTCCTTCCGACCGGCCCTCGCTGCTCTTGGAGCGCCCCGAGCCGCTCACGGTGATCGCCATGACCCCGGAGGGACCACCGGCGTGGTTGCGGTGGCGGGATCTTCAGCGGCGGGTTGTAGCCAGTGCCGGGCCGGAACGAATCGCCGCGGAATGGTGGAGAGGAAAGGCGCTTTGCCGAACCCCGAACCCCGAACCCCCCATCCGTGCCTACGGCGAGTCGTACGCCCGCGCCTACGGCGAGTTCATCCTTGGCCGCCAACTTCAACCGGGTGATGTCCGGCGGAGCCAGATTGATGCGACGTCATCAGCCGCATCCTGCCGGGGCGAACCTTCGTCACTCTTTACACGCGACTACTTCAAGGTGCAGGATGAGCGGGGACGCTGGCTGTGGGTCTACCGCGTTCTCGAGAGCGGTGACTGGTTCATCCACGGTCTCTGGGCGTGAGGAACACCGATGCCTGAGCTTCCGGAGCCAAAGATCAGGCCGCACCCCTTCAAGAGGGGCCACGTGAAAGCCCCTCAGCCCCTCGGTCCCATGCCGGCGGTACCGGTCGCCTGCACGTACGCCGAGCTCCACGTCACCAGCAACTTCTCCTTCCTGCGGGGGGCCAGCCATCCGGAGGAGCTCATCGAGCGGGCCGCGGCCCTCGGCCATCACGCCGTCGCCCTCACCGATGTCAATACGCTGGCGGGGATCGTCCGCGCCCATCTGGCGGCGAAGGAAGCGGGCATTCAGCTGGTCGTCGGAAGCAGGCTGGAAGTGGACGGGGGGCGCCCGGTTCTCGTGTACCCAACGGACCGCGCCGCCTATGGCCGGTTGTGTCGTCTGCTGACGCTGGGCAGGCAGCGGGCGGCGAAGGGCCTCTGTGAGCTTTTCCTGCATGATCTCATAGAGCACAACGAAGGGTTGCTGGCCGTCGTGGTGCCACCGGCTGTGCTCGACGGGGAGTTTCTGGACCTCATCAAGGGCTTGCAGCGGGTCTTCGATGACGATCGGATCTCGCTCGCCTCCTCGTGTCTCTACGGACCCGATGATGCCCAGCGGCTCCGGCAGCTGGCGGCGTTGTCTGAGCATGTCGGTGTTGAGCTGGTTGCCACCAACGATGTCCATTACCACAGCCCCGCCCGGCGGCCGCTTCAGGATGTGCTCACCTGCATCCGGCTCGGCTGCACGATCGGAGAGGCTGGGCGGCGGCTGTTTCCTCATGCCGAGCGGTGTCTCAAGCCGCCTCGGGAGATGGCTCGCCTCTTTTGCGAATACCCCGGGGCGATCGCCCGCACCCTCCAGATCGCCCGGCGGGCGGCCTTCAGCCTGGATGAGCTGCGTTACCGGTACCCGCAGGCGACCTGCCCGCCGGGGCGGAGCCCCATCGAGTACCTGGGTGAGCTGACCTGGCGCGGGGCGCGGGAGCGTTATCCCCGGGGCGTGCCGGAGAAGGTACGTGACCATATCGAGCACGAGCTGCGTCTGATCGACGAGCTGGACTACGCCCGCTATTTCCTCACCGTCCATGATCTCATCGTCTTCGCCCGCGGCCGCGGGATTCTCTGCCAGG
>JADFKZ010000041.1 GCA_022564665.1 Planctomycetota bacterium
CATCCCCGGGACACCTGACGAACTTGGCGGCGTGCGTCATCCCGGTATCGCCCGGAGGCTCCATGCTCAACGTGAAGATGAAGTCCGCTTTCAGGATCGGGCCGCTCTTTTGGATATCGAACACGAGCACGATGGATTCGCCCGGCATGATCAGGCTGTTGCCCGACCCGTTGATGTTGCCGGATCCAAGCGCGAAGTCGAAGACGCCGAAGCCGTTGGCGTGGGTATCCTTCCTGAAGCCCCACCCTGACGGGAAGGCGTTCATCGTCAGCCCGGTCACGTTGCCGCCGCCGTTGAAGTAGATCCGGTTGATCTGAAACTCGTCCGGGGCGAGGGTGGTGTTGGACACCGTCAGCGTCAGCGTGTTGAGGATCACGTCGACGTCGAAGTCCAACGTCGCGTCGAGCACGTCCGCTGTGGGCGCGCCGCCTGCCCCGTTGCTTGCAAAGTCGCTCAGGGTGATAAGCGTCGCCGATGCCTGGCCGGCGCACAACACAAGGCCGACCACGGTGGCGAAAAGGAATCTGGGGGTTGAGGGCATCCTTATCTTTCCCGTCCTGCTCAAGACGCGGCGACCTGTCACCAGGGATTCTCAGCCCCTGGACGGCTACCGCCTCTCCCTCAACTGGCACAACTCTAACCCCCCTACAAGGGGCATCAAGAGAAAAGTTTCGGTTTCATGCCATGAAGGGCACTTTTTCACCCCTTGATCACCCCAATTGGCCTCATCCGGGCCACCTTGGTGGAAAGACCAGCCTTGTGAACAACGTCCACCACGAGATCCACGTCCTTGTAGGCCGCGGGCTGCTCCTCCGCCAGCCCCCGGTGGCTGCGGGCGCGGGCGATGATCCCGGCCTCCAGAAGCTCCCTGTCGATTCGACGGCCCCTTGCCGCCTTGACTGAGGCGGTACGACTCATCGCCCTGCCCGCCCCGTGACAGGTGGTCCCGAAGGTCTTGAGCATGCTGCCGGGGGCGCCCGCCAGGACCCAGCTCGCCCGTCCCATATCCCCGGGAATCATCACCGGCTGGCCGACGGGCCGGTAGCGGGCGGGGAGCTCCGGGTGGCCGGGGGGAAAGGCGCGGGTGGCGCCTTTGCGATGAACGCACACCCTCTTGCGGCGACCCTCGATCAGGTGCTCCTCGAACTTGGCGATGTTGTGGGCGATATCGTAGACCAGCTCCATCTCCAGCTGCTGCCAGGACCGGCCGAAGAACCTCTCAAAGACCTCCCGGGTCTGCCACATGATGAGCTGGCGGTTGCAGAAGGCGAAGTTGGCGGCCGAGCGCATCGAACCGAGGTACTGGCGTCCCTCGGGCCCCTTGATCGGTGCGCAGACCAGTTGACGGTCGGGCAGCTCGACGCCGTACCGCGCCGGCGTGTCGCGAAGCGCTCGCAGCGCGTCATCGCAGACCTGGTACCCCAGCCCCCGCGATCCCGAGTGGATCAGGACGCACACCATCCCGCGCTTCAGACCGAAGGCGGCTGCCGCAGCCTCATCGACAACCTCGTCGACGACCTGGACCTCCACGAAGTGGTTGCCCGAGCCCACCGTCCCGCACTGGCGGGTTCCACGCTCAAGCGCTCGCTCGCTGACGCACTCCGGCTCAGCGTCCTCGATGCACCCGCGTGCTTCGGTGAACTCCACATCATCGTCGGTGGCGAGGCCGCGGCCGCGCAGAAAGCTCACCCCCTCAGACATCATCCGTTTCAGTTCCTGGTGGCTGAAGCTATATTTGCCGGTCCTTCCCACGCCCGTGGGAATGCTGCGAAACAGCTCGTCAACGAGGCCCTTGAGACGCCCGGTGACCTCCGATTCGGCCAGGCCCGTCCGCACCAGGCGAACCCCGCAGTTGATGTCGTAGCCAACGCCGCCCGGTGAGATGACACCGTCTTGCTCGGGGTCGGTCGCGCAGACGCCGCCGATACAGAAACCGTAGCCCCAGTGGATGTCGGGCATGGCCAGACTGGCCATCTGGATCCCCGGCAGGTAGGCGACGTTGGCCACCTGCTGGGGGGCCTGACCTGACTTGACCTCCTCGATCAGCCGCTCGTCGGCGTAGATCAGTCCCTCGACACGCATCCCCGGCATGTAGGAGCGCGGAATCCTGAAGCATGTTTCGTCGACTTGTTCGAGCGTGCCCTGGAATCTGGCGGCAGGCATGGGGAAGGGAGGGGTTCGGGGCCGCTACGGAGCGCTCAAATTATATATCCACGATCAGCTCCGCGAGCCAGCCATCATCGGTCTTCTCAACCTTCAGGCCGTGGTAGGTGATCGCCTTGACCTCGTGTGCAAGCCGGTGACGCGCCGGATCCAGCTGCTCGCCGCGGGCCCGGGCATGAAGGCCATCGCCGGACACCTCAACCTCGAAATCCGCCAGGAGCAGGTGACGGGTGTCGAAGATGACCAGCAGCTCGCTCAGAAAGTCAAACAGGAGATAAACGGGGTCCTGGCCGCTGATCTTCACCTCGACCGTGGATGTCACCTGGACCTGCTGGGGGTTGTCAACCAGCATCGCCAGCAGGCCGCGGGCCGCCTCGGCCAGGAGACTTTCCAGATCGGGTGCCGTTACCCGGAGCCCCAGGTCGGCGGTGTGCCCAAAAAACTCAAACACGGCCGGCGCGATTGTACCCCAAGGGCACCCGTCGCCCCCCTTCGCTCATCCAACCCGCCGGGCGGGTTGAAATAGTACAAGGTAGGGGCTATATATGCCAATAAGACCAAACCGGTCCCCATCGTCGTGAGGTCCCCATAAGTGCTCTTGACTCGTAAGACAGACTACGCCCTGGTCGCCCTGGCCGCGCTTTCGCGCGCCGGAGTCTCCAGAGCAAGCGCCCGCGACCTCGCCCGGGCTCTCAACCTGCCTCTGCCGCTCCTGCGAAACATTCTCAAGGTGCTGGCCTCTCACGGTCTGCTGGTCTCCACCCGCGGGCCCAATGGCGGCTACCAGCTTGCACGAGCACCCCGCGGTATCACCCTGGCCGAGGTCGTCGAGGCGGTCGAGGGCCCCATGCAGCTTGTGCCCTGCTGCCACCTCCCCGAAGAAGAGGTGCAATGCCGATTGGAGGACTCGTGCCACATCAAGGGCAACATTCGGACGGTCCACGAGCAGCTCATCCGGTTTCTCGACGACGTCACCCTGGACCAGATCGTCGGCGAGCATACTCTGGCGGCCACGGTCAGTGTCCGAGCGGTCCGCTTTGGAATCGAAGATCCGGATATGCAGACAACACCTAAAGGGTCAACGCCTCATGTCAAGCTCCACTGACGCAACGCTCGAGACGTGGCAGGCGCAGCAGTACAAGTACGGCTTCTACACCGACATCGAAGCGGACAGCATCCGACCGGGTCTCGATGAAGAGATCATCCGGCTCATCTCTACAAAGAAGAACGAGCCGGACTGGATGCTTCAGTGGCGGCTGAAAGCCTTTCGCCACTGGCTCACCATGACCGAGCCGAGGTGGCACAACCTCCGGTATCCGAAGATCGACTACCAGGGAATCATCTACTACTCGGCGCCCAAGCAGGCCAAGGACCGACCCCAGAGCCTCGACGAGGTCGATCCCAAGCTCCTTGAGACCTATGAGAAGCTCGGGATTCCGCTTCGCGAGCGGGAAATGCTGGCCGGCGTCGCGGTTGATGCCGTCTTTGACAGCGTCTCCGTGGCCACCACATTCAAGAAGCAACTGGCGGATCTGGGGATCATCTTCTGCTCCTTTTCCGAAGCGGTCACGGACCATTCCGAGCTGGTCAGGAAATACCTCGGCACCGTCGTGCCCTACTCGGACAACTTCTTTGCCACCCTCAACTCCGCGGTCTTCACCGACGGCTCGTTCGTCTATATCCCCAAGGGCGTCCGCTGCCCGATGGAGCTGTCGACCTACTTTCGGATCAACGCCCTGGGCACGGGGCAGTTCGAACGGACACTGATCATTGCCGACGACGGAAGCTACGTGAGCTATCTGGAGGGGTGCACGGCCCCAATGCGGGACGAGAACCAGCTCCATGCCGCGGTGGTCGAGTTGATCGCCCTCGACGATGCCACGATCAAGTACTCGACCATCCAGAACTGGTACCCCGGCGACAAGGAGGGCAAGGGCGGCATCTTCAACTTCGTCACCAAGCGCGGCAAGTGCGTCGGCCGAAGGTCACATATCTCCTGGACCCAGGTCGAGACCGGCGCCGCCATCACCTGGAAGTACCCCGGCTGCATCCTGCTCGGCGACCACTCCGTAGGCGAGTTCTACTCGGTCGCCCTGACCAACAACTACCAGCAGGCGGACACGGGCTCGAAGATGATCCACATCGGAAAACACACGCGGAGCACGATCATCACCAAAGGCATATCGGCGGGCTTCGGGCAGAACACCTATCGCGGCCTGGTGAAGATCAACAAGGGGGCGGCGCATGCACGGAACTTCACCCAGTGCGATGCGCTTTTGATCGGTGACAAGTGCGGTGCCCACACCTTCCCCTACATTGAGGTCGCCAACTCGACTGCCCACATGGAGCACGAGGCGTCGACCTCCAAGATCGGGGAGGACCAGCTCTTTTATTGCAACCAACGCGGCCTGTCCATCGAGGACTCCGTCTCCATGATCGTCAACGGCTTCTGCAAGGAGGTCTTCCGCGAGCTGCCCATGGAGTTCGCCGTCGAGGCCCAGAAGCTTCTCGAGGTCAGCCTCGAAGGGAGTGTTGGATAAGAATCATGCTCGAAATCCGTAATCTTCATGCAGGCGTCAACGGCCGCGAGATCCTCAAGGGGGTCAACCTCTCCGTTAACGCGGGTGAACTCCACTCCATCATGGGCCCCAATGGATCCGGCAAGAGCACGCTGGCCCAGGTTCTTGCCGGCCGCGACACCTACGAGGTCACGGAGGGGCAAGTGATTTATCAGGGGCGGGATCTCCTGGAGATGGCCCCGGATGAGCGAGCCCGCGAGGGCGTCTTCATGGCCTTCCAGTATCCGGTGGAGATCCCGGGCGTGAACACGGCCTACTTTTTGCGGGCCGCGCTGAACGCCAAGCGAAAGCACCACGGGCTCGATGAGCTGGACGCCGTCGACTTCCTGGCCTTCGTCAAGGAGAAGATAAAGCTCGTCGGCATGGACGAGCGCCTGCTGCAACGGGCGATCAACGAGGGCTTCTCCGGCGGCGAGAAGAAGCGGGGCGAGGTCTTTCAGATGGCGGTTCTGGAGCCGGCGCTGGCGATCATGGACGAGACCGACTCCGGTCTCGACATCGACGCGCTGAAGATCGTCGCCAATGGTATCAACCACATGCGCAACGCGCAGAGCGCGATCATCATTGTCACCCACTACCAGCGTCTGCTGAACTACGTCGTCCCCGACTATGTGCATGTGCTGATTGACGGGCGAATCGTGCGTTCGGGCGGCAAGGAACTGGCGATCGAGCTGGAAGAGAAGGGGTATGTGGGGATCGAGGGTACCGGCGCCGCCACCCAGCCGGTGACCGCAGGCCGTGGTGTGTCATGACCGATCACCGGCAGCACGCCAACGTCTACAAGGCGGACTTCGCCAAACTCGGTGAATCCACCGTCACGCCCCAGCTCCTGACCATCCGCCGCCAGGCACTGGATCGCTTTCTTGCGCTTGGGTTCCCGACCACACGGAACGAGGAGTGGCGGTTCACCAACGTGGCGCCCATCGCCCGCACCCCGTTCCGGCTGGCCGGAGGCGACGGTGCCCGGATCGACGATCGAGTCCTCAACGGCGAGACGCTGGACCCCGGCTGGCCCCGGCTTGCCTTCACAAACGCCCACGCGACCCCCGCGTGCTCCAGCGCCCGAGTCCGCCAGGATTCTCTCGTGATCGAGTCGCTGGCCGGTCGCCTCGCCGGCGAACCGCGGGGGTTGCCGCCTGATCTGACCAAACATGCGAGCTTTGACCAGGAGGCATTCACCGCCCTCAACACCGCCTTTCTGGACGACGGCGCCTACGTCGTGATTCCCAGGAACCTGGTATTTGAGGACCCGATTCACCTGATCTTCGTTTCAGCGGCCGGCGGCAACGGTGACGCGACCGTTTCCCATCCCCGTTCCCTAATCGTCATCGAGCCGGGCAGCCAGGCAACGATCATCGAGAGCTACGTCGGCCTCGCTGACGGCGTCTACCTGACCAACGCCGTGACCGAGATAATCGTCGGCCACGACGCCACAATCGACCACTACAAGATCGTGCGCGAGGAACCGCGGTCCTATCACATCGGCGCTACGCAGATCCACCTTTCCCGCAACAGCACCGTGTCGTCACACACCATCTCGATCGGCGGTGCTCTGGTGCGCAACAACATCACCGCCGTGCTCGACGGCGAGGGGGCCCAGTGCACGCTCAACGGGCTCTATGTCACCTGCGGCCGGGAGCACGTCGACAACCACCTGCGGGTCGAGCACGCCAAGCCTCACTGCGACAGCCGGGAGTTCTTCAAGGGCATCCTCGACGACAACAGCCGGGGGGTCTTCACCGGCCGGATCATCGTCCACCCCGATGCGCAGAAGACCGATGCGAAACAGACCAACATGAACCTGCTCCTGGCTGAGGGCGCCCGGGTCGACACCAAGCCGCAGCTGGAGATCTTCGCCAACGATGTCAAGTGCACACACGGAGCAACCATCGGCCAGCTCGACGCCGACGCCATCTTCTATCTTCGCTCGCGCGGGCTCGCCCAGGAGACTGCCCGGGCCGTGCTCATCCACGCCTTCGCCGGCGAAAGCGTCGAGAAGATTCGACCCCAGCCGCTCCGGAGACAACTTCAGCAGATTCTCCTGAAAAGGTTGCCGCACGGGGAGCTGCTGCAGGAGGCGGTATGACCACGACGGCGACCACGCCTGACCCGAGCACCGGGTCCACCAAGGCTGGATCGTTCGACCCCATTCGGGCGCGCCGGGACTTCCCCATCCTCACGCGAACCATCGGCGGCAAACCGCTGGTGTATCTCGACAACGCGGCGACCGCACAGAAGCCCCAGGTGGTGATTGACACCATCCGCCGCTACTACGAGTCACAGAACGCCAACATTCACCGGGGCGTACACCGACTCAGCGTGGACGCAACACGCGCCTACGAGCAAGCCAGAGCCAAAGTCGCCGGCTTCATCTCCGCGGCCCGGCCCGAGGAGATCATCTTCGTTCGAAGCGCCACCGAGGCAATCAACCTCGTCGCCCAGTCCTACGCGCGGCCGAGGCTTGGAGCTGGTGACGAGGTGCTGATCACCACCCTGGAGCACCACTCCAACATCGTCCCCTGGCAGATCGTGTGCCAGCAGACCGGCGCGCGGCTCCGCGTCGTGCCGATCAATGACGCTGGTGAGCTGGAGATGGAGGCCTATGGCAAGCTCCTGGGCCCGCGGACAAAGATCGTGGCGGTGGCCCACATCTCCAACAGCCTGGGAACGATCAACCCCGTCAAGGAGATCATTGCCATCGCGCAGCGGCAGGGGGTGCCCGTGCTCGTGGACGGGGCCCAGGCCGCACCTCATCTTCCGATCGATGTCCAGGCCCTGGGTTGCGAGTTCTACGCCATTTCCGGCCACAAGATGTTCGGGCCCTCGGGCATCGGCGCCCTGTACGGCCGGTTCGACGTGCTCGACGCGATGGAACCCTACCAGGGTGGGGGCGAGATGATCCTCTCGGTGACCTTCGATAAGACCATCTACAACCACGTCCCCCATAAGTTCGAGGCGGGAACCCCCAACATCGCCGGGGCGATCGGGCTCGGCGCGACCATCGACTATCTCGACACGCTCGGCCTGGACAAGATCGCCGCCTACGAGCAGGGGCTGCTGGACTACACCACCAAGACACTTGCCTCCATCGACGGCGTGCGGCTGATCGGGACCGCACGGCACAAGGCCGCGGTCGTCTCCTTTCTCGTCGGCGACATCCATCCGCACGACGTGGGCACGATCCTCGACCAGGAGGGTATCGCGGTGCGGACCGGGCATCACTGCGCCCAGCCGGTGATGCAGCGGTTCGGGCTGACCGCCACCGTCCGGGCCTCGCTCGCCCTGTACAATACTGAATCGGAGATCGACGTCCTTGGGGCCGGTCTCAGGACGGTCCTGGAGGTATTCGGCTCATGACCGAGCTGACCGATCTCTACCAGGAGCTGATCCTGGACCACAACCGGAGCCCGCGGAACTGCCGTCGACCGGTGGTGCCGAGCCGACAGGCCGAAGGCTATAACCCGCTGTGTGGAGATCGCGTGACGGTCTACGTGTCGCTCGACGGTGAGGTGCTGAAGGACGTCTCTTTTGAAGGATCGGGATGCGCCATCTCGACCGCGGCCGCGTCGATCATGACCCAGGGGCTCAAGGGAAAGAGCGTCGGGGAGGCCAGAGCACTCTTTGAAAAATTTCGCCGTCTGGTGACGGGCGATCCCACCGGTGACGGCGAGCCCGAGCTCGGTAAGCTTCACGCGTTTGGCGGGGTGTCTCGCTTCCCGGCACGCGTCAAGTGCGCCACGCTGGTCTGGCATACACTCATGGCGGCGTTGAATGATCGGGGGGAGGTTGTGTCGACGGAGTAGAATGCTTTTGCCTTTTGCCTTTTGCCTTTTGCCTTTTGCCTTTTGCCTTTTGCCTTTTGAGTTCTGAGTGTGAGCGACGATTCTCCCCTGGACAACTTGAACAACGATTCGACGCGGGCGCTGGTGACGGAGGTGCTCCGGACGGTCTACGACCCGGAGCTCCCGGTCAACATCTACGACCTGGGTCTGATCTATGGGATCGATGTCGACGGCGACACGGTCACCGTCCGCATGACGCTGACCTCACCCGCCTGTCCCGTAGCGGAGACAATGCCGGGCGAGGTGGAGTCACGGATCAGGGAGATTGAGGGTGTCGCCAACGTCCGGGTCGAGCTCGTCTGGGATCCGCCCTGGACACCCGAAAAGATGTCGGAAGCGGCGCGGCTCGAGGCGGGGCTGATGTAGGTAGGGCCGGCTGTGCCGGCCGGCGAAAGGGCGAAGATTCACCTTCTTCCTTACCTTGCCACCGCCGCCTCGGTCGGCACTTCCGCCTGCGGGTCGTACGCCTTCGGGCTGTGAATGACCGGCCCTGACCGCAGGACGTTTGACCGCAGACGCTGGCCGATGATCTCCTCCGCTCGCTTGCCGTTTTCGATGAGGGCGGCGATGTCGATCCCGGTTTCAACCCCCATCTCCTTAAGCAGGCAGACGAGGTCCTCGGTAGACGTGTTGCCGGTGAAGCCGAACTGGTACTTGTTCGCCCCGGTGGCCGGCTGCCCGCCGATCGCCCCAAGCGAGGTGTCCACGTATCGAAGCCCCAACTCCAGTGCAGCAACAGAGTTGACCACGCCGTTGCCCCGCGTGTCGTGAAAGTGGGCAATGAATTCCACACGCGGAAACAACGCACGCAGCGCGCCGACGCGGTCGCGCACCTGGACGGGGTTCGCGGCCCCGGTGGTATCTCCCAGCATGATCGCGTGGGCGCCATGGTCGAGGTAGAAGCGGACAATATCGATGACGTCGGCCATGGAAACGTCACCGGCGACGGGGCAGCCGTAGACCGTGCCCGCGCAGCCGATGATCCTGACCCCGATCTCATGGGCACGCTTCATGACGGCGGTATGGGACCGTTTGGCGTCATCGTGGGACAACCGGAAGTTGACGAGATTGTGAGCTTCGCTGGCCGAGATCATGAGAATGATCTCGTCGGCGCCATAGCCCTCGGCATGACAGGCCGCGAAGCGCGCAAATCCCTTTTCGTTGGGCATGAGCACGACATAGCTGACGTCGGGGCGGCGGTCGATGGCCTTGAGCACCTCGACACAGTCGGCAAACTGCGGCAGCAGTTTGGGATGTGAAAAGCTCGTCACCTCCAGCTTCTTGACCCCGGCGGCAATCGTCCTGTTGATCATCTGGACCTTCTGCTCGGTCCGGATGACCTTGGGGATCGACTGGAGCCCGTCACGGGCCCAGCACTCGCAGACAACCACCGATTCAGGGAGCACCATCGTCTTTTTTGCGTTCCTGATCGACGCGCCGCGCCGATACGTCAGGTATCTATGTCGGCCGCCGGGCGGGATGATACTTGACAGGGGCACCTGGAGATGGATATTGCCTGGCGACGCCAAGGAAACCAGCCTGGGGCCTCACCATGACACCCCCAAACTCCGCCTCAAACCAAGCTGTGACAGGACGCTACCGTCCGACCCCTGACGAGATCAAAGGGCTCATCAGCCGGGCGGCGGGCCATCCCCTGGGTACCGAGTTCCTTCTCAAGGGCGCCCTGGACGCGGTTGCGGCCACCTTCGGGGCCCATGCCTTCGTGGTGGATGCTGCCCGTGATCAACTTCGGACCGCCGAGGGGGCCGCAGAATCTCCACCGACAATCGGTTCCGCCCGCAGCTGAGGAGCCGGACGGCCGGGGTACGCCGGTTGAGCTGTACAACGTACACTTTGCACGCAATGCAGCCGGTCCACGCCACCGCCGTCATCGAGGGCCGTGTCGACCTGCCCGACGATGTGACCATTGGCCCGGGTTGTGTCATCGACGGTTCACTCGGCCGGGTCACCATCGGCCCGGGCACGAGGCTCATCGCCAACGTGTACCTCTGCGGCCCCCTCAGCCTGGGGGCCGCCAACACGCTCTACCCCGGCGCCTCCCTGGGTTTTTGCCCCCAATCTCTCAACCAGGACCCCTCCAGGCCGGGCTGCGGTCTCGTTGTCGGCGACCACAACACCTTTCGGGAAGGGGTGACCATCCACCGGGCCATGGGCGATGACGGGCCGACCACCGTGGGCCATCACAACTACTTCATGGCAAACTCCCACGCCGGGCATGACACCCGCATCAGCGACCACTGCACATTTGCCAACGGCATGCTGCTTGGCGGCCACGTGACCATCAACGAGCGGGTGACGATCGGAGGCAACACGTCGGTCCACCAGTTCTGCCGGATCGGACGGGGCGCGATGCTCTCGGGCTGCGTGGGAACCACATACGATCTGCCGGCGTTCTTCATGCTCACGGGGCTCAATATCACCGGAGGCGTCAATGTTGTCGGGATGCGGCGACAGGGCATGTCAACGGAGGAGATCGAGGAAGTCCGCTGGGTCTACAAGACGCTCTACCGGCGCAAACTGCCACCGCGGCTTGCGCTCCAGGCCCTCAAGGAGCGGGAGGAGCGGCCACTCGTGGCCGAGTACATCGCCTTCCTCGAATCGAGCAAACGCGGCCTCTGTCCCTGCCGCGGGGATCCGAAGCGGAGCCTCGACGGCCATAGTAGACCGTCATGAATAATCCGGGCCAGGAACACGGAGCGTAGATTCAGCCGACGCCGACGATGGGTATCCCCGCTCGGTCTGCGGCCGTGATCAGCTCCGGCTTGTCGATCATGATCACGCGCCCCCTCCGCAGGGCCACACACCCCGCCCCCGCCCCGGCCAATTGCTCGATGGTCTTGGGGCCGATGGTGGGGACGTCGCAGCGCATGTCATGGTGCTTGCTGGGGGTCTTGAGCAGAGTCCACTGGCCACCGCCGTTGAGCCGCCCCGCCCGCTGGATCATCGCATCGGTTCCCTCCAACGCTTCCACCGCAATGACCCTGTTGCTGCAAACGGCGATCGACTGGCCTATCTCCAGCTCGACCAGACGCTCAAGCACCGGCCAGCCGGTGGCGATGTCCGCTTCCTGCTGGGGTGTGGTTCTCACCCTCGTGAGCACGCCCTTGCCCGCGACGGATTCGCCGATGTAGGTCGTCACGTCGATCAGCGTGACACCGCTTGCGAGAAGCTCGTCGGCCACCGCGCCCAGAACCGCCGAGCTGCGGCGATCACCACGCAGGCGCCGGTACCAAACCTTCGCCGTACGCAAGTCCGGCATGGCACGAAGCAGACGCAGGGTATTGTGCATTTTCGTCTTGGATACCCGCCCGGCCAGGACGGCCTCCTTGACGCCGTGCTTGCGCAAGGTCCTGATCCATCCGCCGATGCGGAACACCCCGACTTGACGAAAAAAGTCGCACAGCTCAGGCAGGAGCGGATCAAAATGGCCGCGCAGACCGAGCCCACAGACACGCGCCCCGGCCGCCTTCATCCCCTCGGCGACCATGAGGGGCAATCTGCCTTCCCCGGCGATCAATCCCAGGACTCGATCAGACATTCAGGTGGCTCAACGAGTTCGTTTCTGAATCAGCTACGGGCGGCAAGATACTCAACGACATCAATCTTGCTGATGATTCCGGTGATATCGTCGCGTTCCATGACGACGGCGATGTTGTTCTGATCGAAGATTTCCTGGATCTTCGAGAGCGAGTCGTCCAACGACACCTGACCCTGAAGGGGCTTGGCGGCCACAAGCACGTTGTCGTTGGCCGTACATTTGCCGCTGACCAGGCTCTGGAGCAGGTCGACCTCGTCAATCATGAGATATGGCCCACCGTTGTGCCGCACCACCGGCATCTGTGAGATGCCAAGATTGTTCATTCGATGCGCGACATGCGCCAGGGACTCGTCCGGCTCGGCAAATTCCACCGTGCCGCGCTTGAACTTCATCACGTCCCGTACGGTACCCAGACGCTGTTCGACGCCGAGATACCCCATGTCCTTCATCCAGTCGTCGTCGTAGAACTTGCTCAGGTACCGGTCGCCCGAGTCAGACAGAATACAGACGAGCACCTTGCCGGGGCCGATCTCCCTGGCCACCTCCAACGCCCCGAACAGGGCGGTCCCGGTGGACCCACCGCAGAGAATACCCTCCTCCCTGGCCAACCGCCGCACCGTGAGGAAAGAGTCCCTGTCCGACACCAGCCTGATCTCGTCGATCACGGAGAAATCAAGCGTACCGACCATGAAATCATGGCCGATTCCCTCGACGCGGTAGATGCTCGGCTCGCCCGACTTGCCCGTGTAGAACTCGTCGTAGTAGATGCTGCCCTCGGGATCCGGGCAAACGATCCTCAGCTGGCGGCCGCATTCGGCCGCCTTCTCCTTGAGGAACTTCCCCGCCCCCGAGATCGTCCCACCGGTTCCGATCCCCCCCACAAGGCAGTCGATCTTGCCATCCGTATCCTCCCAGATCTCCGGGCCTGTGCTGAGATAGTGGGCCTGGGGGTTTTCCATGTTGTGGTACTGGTCGATGTAGAAGCCTCCCGGCGTTTCGCGGGCGACCTTCTTTGCGACCTCCACGTAGCTTTCCGGATGATCATGCGGCAGATCGGTGCGGGTGACGATGACCTCGGCCCCATAGGCCTTGAGCATTGAAATCTTTTCCTTGCTCATCTTGTCGGGAATCGTGAACACGCACCGGTGGCCGCGGACGGCGGCCGTCATTGCAAGCCCCAGCCCGGTGTTGCCCGATGTGCTCTCGACCAGCGTTGCTCCGGGCTTGATCAATCCCGCCTCCTCGGCTCGGAGGACCATGTGGACGGCCATCCTGTCCTTGACCGAGCCGGTCGGGTTCAGGTGCTCCATCTTGACGTAGATCGTGGCCATGCTCTCATCGACCATTCGATTCAGCCTGACCATCGGCGTCTTGCCTACCAGATCCAGTACGCTTGTGACGTATTTCATCGCTGCACGCCCGCGACGGTGAGTCGATCGAATGCCTTCACGTTCGTCATTGTAGCTGCGTTGCCGCCGGCGCCCCGTGTATTGGGCGTCCACCAGCACCCGTCACGGAACGGTTTTGCCCAACATCTCGGTTATCCGGTCCATCGAGATCCGCCGCACTCGCTCGCGGACAAGTGAACCGCTAAAGATCGCCGCGAAGGGCTCGGGCACCTCGGCAGCAAGCCGCTTCGGTTGGAGGGCCAGAATCTCTTCAAGGAACGCCCCGACGGTATCGCCGTGGACCACCGGCGCTGCTCGAAGCAATTCGCGGAGGATAAGACCCAGGCTCAAGACGTCACGTGCGGCTGTTGCCGGGCCTCCACGGGCCTGCTCCGGCGACATATAGGCCGGTGTGCCACGGAGGCGCCCGCTGCAGGACCTGACGAGGGTCGCCTTGGGGTCGACCTCGCGCCGCGCCAAATCGAAGTCGACGACCTTCACGATCTCGTCATCGCTGATGAGAATGTTGGCGGGCTTCAGGTCGCGTTGGCAGATCCTGGCGGTATGGGCGGCGTGGGGGCCGATGGGGGCTTGGCCGGCCGTCCAGTCCTCATCGCACAGTCCGCCCGTCTCTCGAGCCCAGACCACGCGGAGCACATCATTGATCCGCCGTCCCAGGGCAAGGTTGTACACTGCCTGGAATTGCAGGACGCCGTTTGGATCGATGACGAACAGCCCTCGCAGCGCCATGTGCTGTTGTTCGAGGAAGACCCCGTAGGCGCGGGAGAGGGCACCGTCGACATCGGCCGGCGGCGGAAAGTTAAGGCCCCGAGACCGCCCCGGGGGCGCGGCGTCGACAGCCATTGCTCATGTGACTCGAGGGGGTCAATGCTGACACCAAGCACCTCCGCCCCGTTCTTGTGGAACTCATCGATCCGGCCACTGAGTGCGGTCAGCGACGTCGGACCGACGAGCGAGAAGTCCCGGGGGCAGAAGACCAGGACCAGCCACTGCTGGCGGAAGTCGGCCAGGCTCACTCGCCGTCGGCGCGAGCCCGGGGCGGAGGCACAGGGCAGGTCGAAGTTGAGGGCCGGGATTCTGACGATTGGGCCGGACGTCGTCATGTGGCGGTTTCTCGGGCTCCAATGCAGCATTCCGACCAGTTGGCAATGGACCTTACGAAGGCCGCTGCGGCGCCCTTCTTGGCTTGATTGGGAGGAGAAGGGGCGTATCATGTAATGTAATTACACATTACGTAGGTCAAGCTATGTGTTGTGCCAGCGATTCGGTCGAGAGCCAGCCCGTCGATCTGGGGGCCATCCTGGAGCCGCTCAGGAAGGAGCTGGCGGGGCTGGGGATCAACTTCGACACCATCTGCCGCTGCACCCAAGACCAGTCCAGCTCCGGCAAGCCCAGGGTCAAGGTGGTCTGCGTCGCTCCCAACCTCCAGGAGTCCATGGCGGAGATGGGGGCGTCGGCCCGCAACCAGGTGGTCATGGTGCGGGTGGACGAGGAGACGGCCAAGACGCTGGACGCCTGGGTCGAGACCGGGGCGGTCAAGAGCCGCTCCGAGGCAGCGGCCCTCTTCATACGCGAAGGGCTGAATGTGCGGGCGTCGGAGTTGGACACGCTCAACGAGGCGCTCGGCGACGTCCGGACGGCCAGGGATCGGCTCCGTCGTCAGGCGCGTGAGGCGTTTGGGTTAGAAGAAGAAGACGAGAGCCGATAGCCGACAACGAACAAAGAAAAAAGACCAAGATTCACCGCGGAGAGCGGCAGAGAGCCGCGGAGAAAGGAGCAGGGTGCAGGGTTCAGCGGATTGTCCCGAACCCCCGTAACGCCCACCGACTACGCTCCCATCTCAACCCACATCCCGCCTTCTTTGCTGCTCCGCACCCACGTTTCGATGAAGCGCACGCCACGCTCCCCGTCGCCTACACCCGGGAAATCTCCCGCGTCCGAATCGGGGCGCCCCTGGCGGATCGCCCAGCCCACTGCCCGGTGAACAACGAAACAGGTCTCCCCATGGTCCTCTCCTTGCGGAACCCGTCCAGTGCGGCCGCTCGCCTGGATTATTCATGAACGTCGTTGCAAGGGGGCAGTAGATGGTCATGAATAATCCGGGCTAGGACCGCGATATCTCTTGCATTATAGAACGAGACGACCGCGGTAGGCGTCATGCCCGGTCGCGCCGTGTGATCCAGCCCGTTCATCCTCCTGCTCATCTTGTCCGCTTTCCTGCCGCCGGTGACCACCCGCGATGCTCCCACGCCCGCGCGCTGGCTCCTCTGAGGCCGAGAGCCGATAGCTGACAACTCGTGACCCCTGCAACCTCCCCGGTATTATTGACCCTCGCATGGAAGACCTGCCGCTCAAGCCGTTCAAAGAAATGACCGCCGCCGACTACGCCGCAATCGGCCTCGCCTGCGGCCTGGAGGTCCACCAGCAGCTCCTGACACGGTCGAAGCTCTTCTGCCGCTGCCCCGCGGGCCGCTACAGCATGTCCTACGACGCTGAGGTGCTCCGCCACATGCGGCCCACCCTCTCGGAGATGGGTGAGTATGACGGCACGGCGCTGATGGAGAAGAAGACCAAGAAGAACATCATCTACCGGCTGAATCACGACAGCGTCTGCACCTACGAGTTCGATGACACGCCCCCCTTTCTGATCGACGAGGAGTCGATTGACATCGCGCTGGAGCTGGCCCTGCTCTTGAAGCTCAACATCGTCAACGAGCTTCATATCGCCCGCAAGCAATACCTCGACGGCTCCATTCCGACTGGATTTCAGCGGACGACCATCCTGGGCATCGACGGCCGTCTCCCCTTCAACGGCCGCACGATCCGAATACGGCAGCTGGGGCTCGAGGAGGACTCCTGCCGCGAAGTCTCCGACATCGGCCACGACCGCGTCTACCTGACTGATCGTCTGGGCATGCCGCTCATCGAGGTCGTCACCGAGCCGGACATGTCGACCCCACAGGAGACGGCGGCCGTCTGCAACCTCATCCGGAAGGTGTGCCGGAGCACACAGAAGGTCAGACGCGGCTACGGGGCGACCCGGCAGGACGTCAACGTCAGCGTGGAAGGAGGCACACGCATCGAGATCAAGGGGGTGCCGCAAATCTGGCGGATCCCCCACCTGATCTACAACGAGGCGTGCCGGCAGGTGGCGCTTCTGGGAATCCGCCGCGAACTGCAGCGACGCGGGATCGGTCCCGACAGCCTCGAGACCGAATCGGGGGATGTCACAACCTTGGTGGCCAAGACCAGCTTCGCCCCCATCCGCTCGGCGTTCGACAGCGGCCTGCGTGTCAAGTGCGTGCTGCTTCGCGGCTTTGGGGGCATGCTCAACAAGCCCACACAGGAGCACACCACCTTCGCCAAGGAATTCTCCGACCGTGTCCGCGTGATCGCGTGCCTCACACAGTTGCCGAACATCGCCCACAGCGAAGCCGCAACCGACTCGCCCTCGGCCCAAGAATGGCAGGAGCTCAAGAAAAGGATGAAGGCCGCTCCGGATGACACGCTCATCCTGGTCTGGGGCGATGAGCGGGACACCGAGACCGCCTGCGGCGAGATCACGATCCGCGCCCACCAGGCGACGATCGGGGTGCCCAGCGACACGCGGCAGTCGATGAAGGACGGGACCAACGGCTTCGAGCGCGTCCTGCCCGGGGCGGCGCGAATGTACCCAGACACCGACTTGCCGCCGATCGAGATCACGGCGGACCGCGTGGAGCGAGCGCGACGCGAGCTGCCCGCGCCCGTCTGGGAGACTGAAGCCAGATACCGTGCCGGCGGCATGGTGGCCGACGACGCGCAGCGGATGTGCATCTCGCCGCACGCCGCGCTCATCGACCGCGCGATCGATCACCTGAAGCTCAGCCCCCTTTTCCTTGGCGTCCTCTTCGGCCAGCGGATGCGCTCGTTTGCGCGCAAGGAACTCCGCCCCGGCCGTCTCTCCGATGGCGCCCTGCTTGAGATTCTCCAGACGCACGCCGAGGAACGCCTGGCTCGCGAGGGCGTGTTCTGGCTCATCGAGCATCTGCTGAAGCGTGAGACCGGCGAATCAATCACCGACGACGACGTGCACACGGCACTTCTGGAGATCCGTCCCGCAACGGAGCGGGCGCTTCGACGCTCCGTCGACGATGCGGTGGCGGCGTGCGAATCACATCGCTTCAAGACCGATGCGAAACGCGTTCGCTATCTGATGGGCCGCCTCATGAGGGAACTGATCGGGCGCGTCGACGGCCGACGGCTTCGGGAGCTGATCTTTGAAAAGCTCGCCACGGGTCAGCCGGCCGTTGCCGCCCGGGGTGCGGCGGGCGCCAGGACGGTGGCTCCATGAGCGAGTCGGCACCAACCGAGGGGCACGACGGATACCGGGGCCCGGGACTTGCCGTCCTTCAGCGTCACGGCGTAACCGTCTGGAGCGAGGTCGAGATCAAGGCTGCAAGCGGCCGCTTCCGCGGCCTCATTCTCCCCCGCTCCGAAACCGCCGACGATCACCACATCGTGCTCAAGCTGGCCAGCGGCTACAACATCGGTCTCGCCGCCGAGGTGATCCAGCAGATCACCCAGCATGGCCGGCGGGTCGCCCAATACAAGATCCCGGAAAAGGAGTTCCCGACCGATCCCAGCAAGCCGAACATCGTCCTCTTCGGAACCGGCGGAACGATCGCCAGCCGGCTGGACTACCGCACCGGCGCCGTCATTCCCGCCTTCAGTCCCGGCGAGCTGTACGGCTCCGTCCCCGAGCTGGCGGACCTGTGCAACCTCAAGACCGAAAAGCTCTTCGGCGTCTTCAGCGAGAACATGGGGCCGCAGCAGTATGTGTGCCTGGCCAAGCGGATCGGCGAGGCGATTGCGGACGGTGTCGACGGCATCGTGATCGGCCACGGCACGGACACGATGCATCACACCGCCGCGGCGCTGACATTCATGGTTCAGGACCCGCCGATCCCGATCGTCATGGTCGGATCGCAGCGCTCCAGCGACCGGCCCAGCTCCGACGCCGCACTGAGCCTCATCTGCGCCGTCACGGCGGCGGCCCAGTGCGATATCGCCGAGGTCATGGTGTGCATGTTCGGGCCGACCTCCGACCAGTACTGCCTGCTCCATCGGGGCACGCGGGTTCGCAAGATGCACTCCAGCTATCGATCGACCTTCCGCACGATCGGCGACATCCCGCTGGCCATGGTCGATCAGCAGGGGATTACCCCCTTCCGCGACGATTACAAAAGACGGCGAAGCGATCACCTGGTGCGTCTCAATACCGCCTACAGCGAGGACGTGACCCTCCTGTACTATTACCCCGGCATGAAGCCGGACGTCATGGAGGCGATGATCGAGAAGGGATACCGGGGTATCGTCATCGCCGGCACGGGTCTGGGGCACGTCAACAAGCTGACCTACCGCGCCCTAGAGCGGGCCCGAGACAAGGGGGTGCATGTCTACATGACGGTGCAGACCATCTGGGGTTTCGTGGGCATGTATGTCTACGAGACGGGCCGCGAGATGATGGAGCTGGGCGTTATTCCGCTGGCGAACATGCTGCCGGAGGTCGCCTTCATCAAGCTCTCCTGGGTGCTGGGCCAGACCGACGACCGCGACGAGGTCAAGCGTCTGATGCTCACGACGATCGGCGACGAGATCACCGAACGGGAGCCCTACAACGGCTATCTTGTCTACCAGGGAGCCGTCCCGGAGGTCCAGGAGTTCCTCCGCAAGATCAAACACTGACGCCGCCCGGACGGTGTACACAGTCATTCAGCCGGTGTTTTTTGATCCCGCCCCCAAACTGCCGACCCTGCACAGTTGGCACGGGTTCCCACGCCACGCCAAGTGCGCCACGCCGATCGTCGCAACGTGCTCTGCCACTCCTAGATGTACCAATCCTTCATCGGACGTCCCGTTCGTCAAGACCGGCCTTGGCCTCACGGCCAGGAATCGTAGTCTTGTATTACTCAAAGGGAGAACAGAGTGAAAATCGAAAGAACAGAATCAACACGCCCAATGCGTCTCTGCTGGGCCGCTGCCGGGATCGCTGCACTTTTCATCCCGGCTCTCGCCCAGGGCGCCCCCCCGACTTCGGTTCAGCTGACCGGCACCATCCGCGACTTCAAGGGCCTGGGTGAGCCTGGGGGTCATCCCGACTTCCAGCGCGGCAACGGGAACGCCCGACTCTACCAAGCCAAGATGGTGCTGCCCAAGCTGGGTTGGGACGGCAAGCCAATCTGGGTCGACGGCGGTGCCGTCCACGTCGTCACGCAGTTCAAGGACTCTACGGGCCGGCCAATCTCCTGGGCGCTGTACGACTCTTCCCGCGGTGATACCCCCGGCGTACTCGAGACGCCCGCCGAGCACGGGTGCGTCGGCACGAACGGGTCCAACGGATACGTGACGTCGTCGGCGACGTTCCACCAGTTCTACCACGACGCCATCGGCGTCAACATGTCGGCCCCGCTGACCCTGACGTTCAAGCTGCTGGGGAATGGCACCTACAGCTTCAACGACAAGACCGACCCGATCTACGCGGGCAAGGGCGGCTTCTTCCCGATCGACGGCCAGCTCTACGGGAACTCCCCCGCCAACTCCAGCCACAACTATCACTTCACGTACGAACTGCACGTTCTGTTCACCTACGACGCCAGCGCCGGGGACATCCTCGAGTTCATTGGCGACGACGACATGTGGGCGTTCATCGACACCAGGCTCGTGATCGACATCGGCGGCCATCATTTCCCGCGTCGGGAGTTCGTCGAGCTCGACCGCCTGGGTCTGGTCGACGGTGAGGTATACCGGCTCGACATGTTCTTCTCTGAGCGACGGACGAACGGCTCCAACTGCCAGCTCAACACGACGCTGCTGCTCCAGAACAACGGCACCCTGGTGACGATCTCCGCTCCCTTCGATTGATTGCGGGCTGTTGCGACGGCCAGGGGTAGGCCCAAGCAAAGACCCGACATTGAGCTCACTTTTGCGCTCGGTGACACCATGCTCCAACTGGGCGGCCGGGGGTCGCTGCGGAGCGCTCGAAACAGCTATAGAATCCGAGCCACGTGAACCGTGCAGCAAGG
>JADFKZ010000042.1 GCA_022564665.1 Planctomycetota bacterium
AGCGCTTCGCGATCGACCTTGCCACCGGGGGCAAGCAGCCCGGTGCGGGTGCCCTCATCCGGCACTGGTCTGGTCCGGCTCGAGCAGATCCTTCAGCACGTCCTCGATGTCCGCCGGCTGAAGCGTCGGCGGCTGAGCGCCGGTCGGCAGGTCCTGCTGGTTGGGAAGGGTGACGGCTTCCGAAAACCTGTCCACCGCGCTGGCCCGCCGGCGGGCCCGCTCGGTCAATTCGGGGTAGAACCCCTCCGCCCGCTTGGCGGCCTGCTCATACCAGCGAAGCGCCTCGGACCGGCTTCCCCGAGACTCGGCCGTCACCGCCCTGCCCGTCATGGCGCTGACCATGTGCAGCGTCATGGCAAGCGTCGAGTCATCAGTTTCCAATACCTCCCCGTACAGCCGGTCGGCGCGGCGGAGGTACTCCTCGCGCCACTCATCGGACAACTCCTGGGGCGGGTCAGCCGGCGGCGGGTCCGTTCCAAGTGGCCGACCGATCATGATCTGCCGGAGCAGAGCGTCGGCTGCGGCGTTCTTGGCCAGCTGCGGCAAGCCGAGGATATTTTCGTATTGCGCCGCGACGTCCTCAAAGGCGCTGGGGAGCGTGCACTCGGCAAGCGCTCTCCACGCCTCGATCCGATAGTTGTCCTTGTACTGCGTCCACCGATCCCAGCCCATGTACGCCGCCACAACCACCAAGATCATCAGAAGCCACGTCGGGCCCTTGGTCTTGAGCCACTCGAGGAAATCCTCGTTGATCCGGCTCTGGGTAGGCTCGGTCTGATGGACCTCTTGGAGACGTTGGCGGTCCATGTTTCGAATTGTAGCAGGCTGTCGGCAGTCAGCCGGAGGCGTGGCGATCGGCTTCACTTGCCGGGGAAGGCGAAGATTCACCGCGGAGGGCCGCGGAGGGGGAAAAAAGGGTTCAGGGTTCAGCAGGTTTTTCCGAACCCCGAACCCCTGATTCCTCATGAGAGGCTGTCGGTTATCAGCTGTCAGCCGGATCATGCCGACCGCCTTCTTTTGCCGATTGCCGATAGCTACTTCAGCTCTTTCAACGCCCGTTCCAGCCGTTCCAGGCATGCGGCGAGGTGGCGGGGGCTTCCCTCGGTCTTGAGGAACCTCGGGGCGGTGCCCGCCAGCAGGGCGCGACGGATCATGGCCAGCTTCGGATAGTCCTCGTCGGCAGGCAGTCCCTGGGCCTTCCGTGCTGCGGCGATCTCCTGAACCGGCTTGTGCACACGGAGCCGTTGGGGCGAGGACCAGAGCTGTCGCTCCAGGTAGACGGCGTCTTCGACCCAGTGACCGGGGTGCACCTCCGCGAGGTCGATGAGACACACCGGCCCCGTCTCCAGTGAGATCCTGCTCATGGCGTTGGCAAAATGCAGGTCCCCGTGCAGCCATTGTGCTGCGTCCCGTGCCTCCCACTGTGCGACGATTCCCTCCAGCCGGCCGCGGAGCGACTTGACCGCGGCACGCCACCGCTGCTCTTGGGGGATGGCGTTTATCCTGATGCTCTTCTGCGCGTCGCGCAACAGATTGTCCCAGGGCTCGACGCGTTTATCCCGGTCGACGGGAAAGTGTGAACAGGCCGCGTAAAAGCGGGCCGCCGCGGCCGCCATCCTCACGGTGTGATCCTCGTGCCAGTGGGTGCCCAGCGGGCCATGGGGAATCCATTCGGTGACCAGCCACGCCAGGTCGTAGTCCCTGAGGCTCTGTCCCGAGGCGTAGAGCTTGGGCACGACCTGTGTCCCGTCGATCGGTCTCTGGAGGCGGCGGGTCCACAGCAACTCCCGCTGCACGACGGGAAGCTTCACCATCACCCGCGCCTCTCCGCCGGCGGGCAGAGCGAACGTTGCCCTGCCCGTGGCGGCACCTCCCCGCTGCCAGTCCGCCTTGAACCAGGTCACCTCGCCGAGGCGTCCCTGGCACGCCTCGACCAGCAGTGGGACGAGACTGGCCGCAAGGGTTCGCGAATCGGGTACCTGTCGATCGCCTGTGTCGTGGATCAAGGCGGATCTCCAACCCTACGGCCGAGAGGGGATCTGAACAAGGCCGGTTCCCCATGACCTCCCTGGGGCGGGCGGCGACGGCTCGTACAATCATCGGTGACGTGAGCCTCACGGCCTCCACCGACCAGCAGATGAACCTTGCCCGGCAGCGCGGGCTGAGCCTCTTTTCCGCCGGTGAGGCGATGCTCAAGGGGCTTCTGGAAGCTCAAACGCCCGTTGCGCTGATGGCAGGCCCCAAGCGGGGGTGGTGGGGGGGGCTGTTCGAGGCGCTCACGGATGAGGCGGCCCTGGGACTGCTCGGTGCGCATGGAACGAGGCTGGTCGCGACACCCGATGCCAGCTGTGGTGTGATGCTGGCGTTGCAGGCCGCCGCGGCAGGGCAGCGAGCCTTCGCGCTGGTTCCCAACGACGAGTTGGACCTGGCGATGCACGCGCTGGGGCGGGTCGCCGGCGAGTCCTTCGGTGGTGGTGGGGCGGTCGGTCTGGTGCTGGCGGATGATCCAGTAACCTGCCCGGCCTCGTGCCCGCAGTCTGCGGCCGTGCGGCTGGGACTGCCCTGCGTGGCGCCGGGCGACATCGACCAGCTCCGGGATTGGATGGAGCATGTCATCCGGCTTGCCCGGGCCGGAAGGGGGGCGGCCGCCCTGGTGGTACATCAGAGCATTCTCCATTCATCGGCGACCCTGGAGACGCGGCCGAATCGGATCGGGGAAACCGTCGAGGCCGGCGCGACCCCGACCGCCAGACGCGGCCCGCGTTGGGCGGAGACGGGCGGCGTGCTGCGGATGGCTCGCAGGCTTGAGTTGAACCAGGCCGTCAGCGTGCCCAATCCCGGCGAGCGTCTGCCGGCGGGGTTCATCACCGTGGGCCCCGCTGCGGCCACACTGGATCACCTGATTCATGCGCTGGCGTTGCACGGGCGGGTGCCGGTTGTAAAGCTCGGCCTGGTTCACCCGATCGACGAACCGGCGGTCGAGCGTCTGCTGGGCCGCTGTGAGCAAGTCGTCGTGCTCGAGCCCCGACCCGGCGCGACGGAGGCGAGTGTCCTGAGGGTTGCCGAGGCGATGCGTCGTCGAGGCGAGTATTCCGGGACGGTGTGGTCGCGAACGCTCGGCGCCGGGTTGTCCCGGACGCCGGTGACGTTTGAAGCCGACGACGCCGTGATCCCGAGCCTCCTGGCGGCCAAGATCGCCCACCTGCTCACCGCGATCCGTCCCGGGGTTGACCCGGCCGAGATGCTGTCGCCCGATCCGCCGCCTCTCCCGGCTCCCCCACCGCCGCGGGGCGGGGATCTGGGCTTTGAAGGCGCGCGAGCGATTGTCCGCGGGGTACTGGCCGACGTGGATCAGTGGTTGAGGGATCAGACGGGGGAGAGCGGGCCGGCTGAGGCGACGGCGCTGGCGATCGACGGGGTCCTTCCGGCCACGGCCACTGGAACCGTGGTCCGTGTGGAGACGTGGCCCCGGGAACGGTTTCTGCGGGAGGGGATCGCAACGCTCCACCACGCGGCGGGTGAGGATCATTGGATACTCCTGCTCTGCGCGCTGGGGCCGGATGAGCCGCAGGAGATGGAGCGCCTGGTTCGCGGCGCTATCCCTGAGGGCCTGATAGATAGAGTGCGGGTCGCCGTAGCGGACCTCAACCAGCTCGCGCTGCTGCGTCAACTGCTGCGGGAGCTGGGTCTGGCCCGGACGCCGAGCGTGGTCATCGTCGGAGACGGGCCGCCGGCCCGCTTTCACGTCGGCAGCCTGGAGCGGTCCCGACGCGAGATCGACGGTTTGGGATATGAGCCCAGGCAACGCGTTCTGCGGTCGGCAGAAAGCGCGTGTGACATACGCCAGGCTTCGCGCGGCGCTCAACCACGGGCGCCGATTCTCGAGTCGGACCTGCTGTCGGTGCAGACCCGCATGACGATCAGCGGGCCCACGTCGAGTCTCGCCGGTCGGCTTCGCTTTCGCATCCGCCCGCTTTTGGAGCACGTTGAGGTCATCCGTGATCGACCGCCGGCATCCACCTGGCGCAACCGCTCGGCGGCCCGCCCGGCACTGCCGACGCCCATACACGCAAGCAGGGCCCAATGGCGGGTCCATTTCGCCGGGTACCGGGGTGATCCGCCCGGTGTGGGTGCCTGGGTCCTGTGCGAGGCGGGTCGAGACATGGGCTACCACGTCCGAACGCTGTGCGATCTGAGCCCGATCGGTCCTGGCCGGCGAGCGTGGGCGCAACTGTTGTTTACCCGGCCCGGTCGCGAGAGAGCGTTGCCGCTGACCGCCAGGATCCCCTACGGCCGGGCGGATCTCCTGCTCGGGCTGGACCGCGCTGAGGCTTTGCGGGCGATCGACCCCGCCGGGAGCCTTCGTGTGGCCAACGTCGATCACACTCTGGCCGTCATCAACCTGGGACGGTTGGGAGACGAGCCCGACGCCGAGGCAGGTGGTGAGTCCGGGAGTGACCACGGCGCGGTGATTTCGGCGTTGCGGGCGGTGAGCCGTGGCGAGAACCGGCTTCTGGAGGAATTTTCCGGCGCCTGTCGCATTGCCTTTCACACGGATCGCGTTGTCGATCTGGCCCTGCTCGGGGCGGCGTACCAGCGGGGGCTGGTGCCGGTGTCCCTGGAGGCGATCGACACCGCGGTGCGAAAGGTGGAGGCCCGCGGCGTCGGACGGGCCCGCGAAGCGTTTCAGTTCGGGCGCCATCTGGCCGTCGATGATCGGCTCTTTGCCCGCCTCTGGGATCCGCAGGCGGACGATGTGGATCATTCGGTTCGCCGTGCGCGCCGGCTCTTACGACGCCGACGGTGGGCGCGGCGCGAGGAGGTTGTCCGCTTCGCGCGGCTCTTGAAGCAGACGGTCGCCCAGACGCCGGGTCTTGCGGAGACGGACCCGGGCCGGGTGGCGCACCGTGATCTGGTTATCGCTCTGGATCGCTGCCTGGCCTGGGGCGGGCTTCAGTTCGCGCGTCGCTATGCCGAGTTGATCTCGATGCTCTACCGGGCCGATCGCGGTGACAAGGGCCGGGCGATCACCCGCGATGCGGTGCTGCCTCTGGCCGAGGCCATGCTCATCCGCGATCCGATCTACATCGCCACGATGGCCACCAGCGCTGACCAGCGGCTCCGCACGCGTCGCTGGCTCAACGTCAAGCCGGCCCGGCACGACAGGCTGGAACGTCGGTATCTGACGCGATTCGAGCTGGTGGCCTTCCGGCGGCGCTTTCGATTGGATGTCCGCACCGCGGATTGGCCCGCCTGGATCGTGGCGGGCGCTCGCCATCTCGTTCCGCTTCGGTGGCGGGGCAGCCGCCGCGAACGGCGGATCCGGGATGACGTGATCGGTGTTGCCGTGCGGGCCGCCCGCGGTGCCCCCCATGATTACCAGAGATGGAGCGAGGTGATGCACCGGCTTCACCAGCAAGCGGTGGCGAACCGGCTCCGTGGAATGGCGAGCTCGGAGCTGAGAATGCTTATCGAAGAAACGGAAGAGCGGTCGTAAAGAGGCTGTCGACCGGAAAGAAAGCGAAGATTCACCGCGGAGGGCGCGGAGCGCCGCGGAGAAAAAAGCAGGGTTCAGGAGTGGGAGCTCGCCGCTTTCCCGAACCCCGAACCCTGTGCCTCCCTCTGGGTGGCTGGGTCTGAGTCCCGATTTCATCGGGACGAAGGCCCGGTCTTCTTGACGTCGGAATAACCGAGGCGTCGTCGCGCACCGTCTGGCGTCCTAGCGCACACGTTGGCGTTCTAGCGCACCGTCTGGCGTCCTGGCGCACAGGCTGGCGTAGGGCCGGCTGTGCCGGCCCCGAGGAAGGCGAAGATTCACCGCGGAGGGCGCGGAGGACCACGGAGAAAAGAGGCTCTCACGTTACGCCAAGCGTCATCGGCACGGTCTTGTGGGCGACCCCGCGATCCTCCAGCCAGCGATCGATCGATTCCGCGTCGTCGCGGATGATTCGGCGGCCCTCGGGGTTGACCCCCTGGCTTCGCATGAACTTCTTGAGTGTCATGGGCAGTCCGAATTCAATGTCCTCACGGAAGATGTCACGTTGCTCTACCTCGCCGCCGTACTTGTTGATCAGGTGCAGCACGAGATCGCGGGCGAGGTCTTCCGGGGCACTGGCACCGGCGGTGATCAGCACGCGATCCACGCCGTCGAACCAGTGATCTTCGAGCTCAGAGGTGTCGTCGATCAGGTACGCCGGCGCACCGGAGGCCTCGGCGATCTCCGTCAAGCGCACGGAGTTGGAGCTGTTCTTGCTGCCAACGACGAGGACGAGATCGCATTCGGGTGCGATGGCGCGTACCACTTTCTGGCGATTGGTGGTGGCGTAGCAGATGTCCTCGCTGGGCGGATCCTTGAGATTCGGAAACGCGTTCCGCAACGCGTCGATGATCACCGACGCGTCGTCTATTCCCAGCGTCGTTTGGGTCAGATACACCAGCTTGTCGGGGTCCTTGATCTGGAGGTGGGGGATGTCGTCGGGCGAGGAGACCACCTGGATCGCGTCCGGCGCTTCACCGCGCGTGCCGATGATCTCCTGGTGATCTGCGTGGCCGACCAGAAGAATCTGGTAGCCCTTGGCGGAGTAGCGGATCGCCTCTAGGTGGACCTTTGTGACAAGCGGGCAGGTGGCGTCGATGGCGATCAGCCGGCGCTCGACCGCCTGCCGGCGGACGGCGGGGGTTACCCCGTGGGCGCTGAAGACCACCACCGACCCTACCGGCACCTGCTCCAGGGAGTCGACGAACTTGACCCCGCGGCGGCGAAACCGGTCCACCACGTGCTTGTTGTGGACGATCTCGTGGTGGACGTAGATCGCCCGGCCCTTGTAGATATCCACAAGCTGCTCGACCACATCGATCGCCATGTAGACGCCGGCACAGAATCCGCGCGGGTTGGCCAGGAGCAGCTTCATTGCCTCAGCCTCTGGAAGTAGCCGGGGATGATAGCACCGACGGTACCCTGTAGGCACTGGAGCCTGGCCCGCGGAGGCAGCCGTCGATACAGTGTGCGTCCGGTCGGGGGTCGGGGCCGGGGAGGGGGGGGGGCCGGGGGAACGGGAGGCCCGGGGGGCTCGAGTCGGACACGATGACCGTCAACACCGTGCAACAGCTTGCCGACTACGGGCCCGATCGATGCCGGACGCTGACGGTCCAGGAGTCTCGCCGGTTCTGCCGCCGCCTGGCCCGGCGTCGCTATGAGAACTTCAGCGTGCTCACCGCGCTCGTCCCCGGAGGCCTGCGCGACGATTTTGCGGCGCTGTACGCCTTCTGCCGCTGGGCGGATGATCTGGGTGACGAGTTGGAGAGCCCTGATCAAGCCCGCGAGCTTCTGGCCTGGTGGCGCCGGGAGCTGACCGAGTGCTTTGCGGGCCGCCCGCGTCATCCGGTCTTCGTTGCCCTGCGGCCCGCCATCGAGCGTCACAAGCTCCCCATCGAGCCCTTCGATGATCTGATTCGAGCCTTCGAGCAGGACCAGACCGTCAGGCGGTACGAGTCGTGGGAGCAGCTGTTGAGCTATTGCCGCCTCAGCGCCAACCCGGTGGGCCGGCTGGTACTGATGATTGCTGGCGAGCCGCGGACGGAGGAGCTCTTCGGACTCAGCGACGCGATCTGCACCGCGCTGCAGTTGACCAATCACTGGCAGGATGTCCGCCGCGACTTGCGCGACAGCGACCGCATCTACCTGCCGCGCGAGCTTCATTCGATCCAGCGGTTCGAGGAGCGGCTCCTGGCGACGGTCCGGCAGGGTTTCGCCCCCGACCACAGCTTTCTTGATGAGTCCCGGCGGCTCATTGCGGCGTGCGTTGAGCGGACCTGGCCGCTCTTTGAAGAGGGGGCGCCGCTTCCGGGAAAGCTCAGCCCGGCGACCCGCCCCGTGGTGTGGCTGTTCCTCGCCGGGGGCAGGCGGGTCCTGCGTCTGGTGGAGTCATGGAACTACGAGACCGTGCTGCACCGGCCCCGGCTGTCGGCGGCCGCCAAGGCGTTCTTCGTCAGCCGGGCGTGGTTGGCGAGATCATTTGCCCGCTCAGGTAGCTGGGTAGGAGCAGACGGCGACGCGACGTCGACCGGGACCCGGAGGGTTCGGGAGGCCTTGCGCCACTGCCGCCGGATCACCCGGCGTCGCGCCCGAAACTTCTACTACGGCCTGAAGCTTGCTCCGGAGCCGCAGCGGTCGGCGATCTACGCGCTCTACGCGTGGATGCGGCGTGCCGATGATCTGGCCGACGGCGCCCCTGGCGCCGCGGGCACCGCCGAGTGGCGGCTGCAGAAAATCGAGGCCTTTCGGGCCGCGACCGATGCGGCCTTGGCCGGCGAGGTCCCCGACGACGACCCGGTCTGGGTCGCTCTCAGCCATACCGCCGCCACGTTTGAGATCCGGCGTGAGGCGCTGCATGCGATGCTTGACGGACAGATCGAGGATCTCAAGATCCGGCGGTACGAGACGTTTGGGGAGGTTCGCGAGTATTGCTACCGAGTCGCCTCGACGGTTGGGCTGGTGTGCATCGACATCTGGGGCTACGCCGACCCGGTTGCCCGCGATCTGGCCGTCGACCGCGGGATCGCATTCCAGCTGACCAACATTCTCCGTGACTTCAAGCAGGACTATGACGCCGGGCGGGTCTACCTCCCGCTGGAGGATTTTGCCCGCAACGAGCTGGTGCCGGAAGATCTGCGGCGATGGTCGGACCCGCGGCGGTGCACGCGGTTGGTGCTGGAGCAGGTTGAGCGAGCGAAGTCGTTCTATGACCGGTCGGCGGCCCTGGAGGGCCTGATCACGCCCTCCTGCCGGCCCACGTTGTGGGCGATGACCACGATCTACCGATCTCTTCTGGCAAAGGTCGAGCGGGTCCCGGGACGGATCGTCGCCGACCGGCGTTTGCGTCTGAACTCGCTTCAGAAGGGAACGGTCGCGATACGGGCGAGGTGGGCGGGAATGGCCCAGAACACAGGGCCACTACGCGCCGGGTCCAGCTGATGACTGCGGTCGCCGGGAGACCCGTGGTCGTCATCGGCGGCGGACTCGCGGGCATTGCTGCGGCGGTGAAGCTTGCAGACGCCGGGTGCCGGGCCGTCGTTTTCGAGAGCCGCAAGGCTCTCGGAGGCCGGGCGGGGAGTTTTCTGGATCCCCGCGACGGCCGGCTCATCGACAACTGCCAGCACGTGGTATTGGGGTGCTGCACGAACCTTATTGATCTGTATGACCGGCTCGGTGTGCTGGAAAAGATCGGTTGGCACGACACGCTCTACTTCACCGACGGCCGCGGCGAGGTCGACACGCTCAGGGCCTCTTGGCTTCCCGCGCCCTTTCACCTGGTCCCTTCGTTTCTGAAGATGGGCTTGCTGAGCCGGCCCCAGAGAAGACACGTCCTGAGGGCGATGTGGCGAATCATCAGGCTGGGAACGGCGGGCAGGCTGCGGTGGCGGGAGCAGACATTTGGCGAGTTTCTCAATCACTGCCGGCAGCCGCAGGAGGTGATCCGGAAGTTCTGGAACGTCATCGTCACCAGCGCCTGCAACCTCGGTGTCGAGCGCGTCAGTGCCGCGGCCGCGCTGAAGGTGTTTCAGGAGGGGTTCCTGGGGAATCGCTTCTCCTACAGGATGGGGCTGGCCACCGTGCCGCTGGCGGCCCTCTACGAGCCGGCCCGCGGGCTCGTGGAGGATGCGGGCGGCGAGGTTCATCTGGGGACGCCGGTCCGCGCCATCGCCTTCGATGGAACGCGGGTGACGGGGGTGATTACCAGCGACGAGCGGATCGACGCCGCGGCCATCATCTGCGCGGTGCCCTTCGATCGCCTCGACACGCTCGTCGGATCGGCGATGCGGCACGCCGACGCGAGGTTGAGACTGCCGGGCCGGCTGGAGGTGAGCCCCATTCTCGGCGTGCACCTGCTGTTTGATCAGCCCGTCATGAGCCTGCCGCACCTGGTTCTCGCCGGGGGCGACGTGCAATGGCTGTTCAACAAGGGGATGGTCGGGGACCGGCAGTACGTCCATGCCGTGATCAGCGCCGCCGATGAGTGGATGGGGCTCGACCACAACCAGATCGTCGAGCGGGTCATGCATGATGTCCACCGCGCGTTGCCTGAGTCGGTGGGGCTCCAGCCGGCGGAGGCTCGCTGTATCAAGGAGAGACGGGCGACGTTCGCCGCCACGCCGGATGCCGTGGCGAGCCGTCCCCCGGTGAGCCCCGTGCACGCGGGCGCGTCGGCGATCGAGAACCTCTATCTGGCGGGCGACTACTGCGACACCGGCTGGCCGGCCACGATGGAGGGGGCGGTTAGAAGCGGCTACGCCGCCGCGGCGGCGATCACCGGCGAAGGGGGACTTGTGCAGGACATCCCTCCCGGGATCGCAGCGCGTTGGTTGGGGCTGAGGTAGGGGGTCTGCGGTCAGTGCTTGAGTGAATATGGCGCCTCGACATGCGCCGAGTCCCCGACGCTTCTGGTGACGGCACTATTCACTATTCAAGCTCTGACCCCCGCAGCATCGCGTTCGCCGGCGTCCCGTTCCTGAGCGATCTGCTACGAATCGTGCCCAAGATTGCAAAGAAAGCAGGACCAACGGACGGAGCGTCGACGGAAAGACCTCGCGCAAAGCAGCATTACTCCTCGACCAGCTCGTAGAACCCGCGGCCGGAATCCCTGAGCCGGCCCACCCTGACCAGCTCCTGCCAGACTTCCCGCGGATACTGATGCGGCGGCATGATGGCCACCACCTGCGATATCTTGCCGCTGGTCAAAGGGCTGCGGCCAAGCTTCGACTCTTCACCGAGGCGGGTGAGCTTGAGTCGCTTGCGAAATGCCTTCAAGGCGCGCTTCAGCGTCGCCGGATCGAGCGCGTCTGAGGGGGTCGGAGCATCGGAGGATTCGTCGTTTGACATACGGGGCTCAGGTGACTGTAGCCGGGACCCGCAACGGACGCGGCCTTGAATCTCGATTCTCCATGGCCCGCCGAGGCGTCGATTCGCGGCGGTGAGGATCGTCCACGCCCGAGGGACCTGCCCAGACGAAGTTGGGCTCCTCTTCGGAGGCTTTTCGCCCTCTTGAATCTGAGTTATGATGGGTGCCCAAGCGTTTCTGAAGCCACTTCCCTTCCGATATTCGCGAAGCGGCGCGGGCCTCGGCGTTGAACTGCTTTCACAACGGAGCAAATGGCGCCGGGCAAAGCCTTCCATGTACCAGACCAGTTCGAGCAGGGAGCCGAAATATGGCGAAGCCTACAGCCGACGGGATGATCGCCGAGCCGGAGACTTCGAGCCGGCGCGCCAGCGGGCGGGCCGAGGCACCAGCAGTCCCCATCGGTCCCGATGAGCTGATTGACGCGTACCGGCGCGTGCGCGGCGTCACGGAACTGCTCTGCGAACCTCTGGGAACGGAGGACTATGTCATCCAGACCATGCCCGACGTCAGTCCGACGAAGTGGCACCTTGCCCACACAACCTGGTTCTTCGAGCAGTTCATCTTGCAGGATCACTCGCCTGGCCGATATGAGCCGGTCAATTCGCTCTATGACTACCTGTTCAATTCCTACTACAACGCGGTTGGGCCTCGGCACTGCCGTCCGAGGCGCGGCCTGATATCACGGCCGACGGTTCAGGAGGTGTTGGAATATCGCCGGATCGTTGATGATCGCATCGGCCGGCTGTTGCAATGCCCAGACGGAGCGATCCTGGAAACGATCGCGCCGCTGATCACGCTGGGGATCCAGCACGAGCAACAGCACCAGGAGCTGATGATTACGGACATCAAGCACGTGTTCTCGTCGAACCCTCTTCTGCCGGCGTATCGCGAGCATGAGCCGGATTGCGGGGAGACCGCGGTGGTGCCCCTGTCAATGGACTGGGTTGATGTCCCCGAGGGGGTTTATGAGATCGGGACCAACGCGCCGAAGAACGGGCGCCCATTCGCATATGACAACGAGACGCCGCGACATCGGGTGTTTCTGGAGGCGTTCCGGCTGGCGACATGCCTGGTCAGGAACGCGGAGTTCCTCCAGTTCATCCAGGACGGTGGATATCAGCGGCCGGAGCACTGGCTGTCCTTCGGCTGGGCGACGGTGACGGCCGAGAAGTGCCAATGCCCGCTGTACTGGTTCCGGGAGGGCGGGGATGCCGGCCCTTGGTTGCAGTACACGCTGGCGGGGGCACGGGAGATCGATCCCGGCGAGCCCGTCTGTCACCTCAGCTACTTCGAAGCGGATGCCTTCGCCCGGTGGGCGGGTGCCCGGCTGCCGACCGAAGCCGAGTGGGAAGTGGCGGCGTCGGCGGAGCCCCTCGTCGGACACTTTGCGGACTCGCTTATATTCCATCCGCGGCAGGTTTCCCATGCGAATCCCGGCAAGCTGAAGCAGATATTCGGCGACGTGTGGGAATGGACCTCCAGCAGCTATGAGGCCTATCCCGGATTCGAGCCGCCCCCGGGCGCCGTCGGTGAGTACAACGCCAAGTTCATGTGCAATCAGTACGTGCTCCGCGGCGGTTCGTGCGCCACGCCCGTTGGGCACGTCCGGCGGACCTACCGGAACTTCTTTCCGCCGGATGCACGTTGGCAGTTCAGTGGCATTCGCCTGGCCAAGGACGCGTAACCAGAGCTCCAATGACACTCATCGGCAATGATGTCATCGAACTGGTGACGGCCGCCTCGCTGACGGATGACCTCCGCCAAGACGTGTTCCGCGGGTTATCGATGCGGCCCAAGACGCTCTCCAGCAAGTTCTTCTATGACAAGTGGGGCTCGGAGCTGTTCGACCGCATCTGCGAGCTTCCTGAATACTACTTGACGCGCACCGAGCGATCGATCATGCGCACCAATATCGACGCCATCGCCGGTGCCCTGGGGCCCCGGTGCCTCATCGTCGAGTTCGGCAGCGGCGCTTCGACGAAGACCACCTTCTTGCTCGATCACCTTGTCGATCCCGTGGGCTATGTTCCGATCGACATAGCGCGCCATCACCTGGAACAGTCCGCGGCTCGTCTCGCCAAACGGTACCCGGACGTCGATGTGATGCCGATCTGTGCGGATTTTCACCAGGATCTCCCCATTCCGGAGCCAAGACGGCTCCAAGAGAGCACAGTCGTCTTTTTCCCCGGATCAACCATCGGCAACTTACAGGAGCAGGAGGCCCGTCGTTTCCTCGATCGGATCGCTGACACGACCGGGCCCAGGGGCGGATTGCTCATTGGAATAGACCTCAAGAAACCCCGGGAAATTGTTGTCCCCGCCTACGACGACGCGGCCGGGGTAACGGCCGAGTTCAATCTGAACCTGCTCGCCCGGATCAATCGCGACCTGGGCGCGGATTTCAAACTGGATCAGTTTCGACACGAGGCGGTCTGGAATGAAGGCCAAAGCCGAATGGAAATGAACCTGGTCAGTCTGTACGACCAGGATGTCCAGATCGAGGATCGGACGTTTCGCTTTCGCGAGGGCGAGCGCACCAGGACTGAGTATTCGCACAAGTACACGCGGGGGCATTTCCAGAGGATTGCGAGCTCGTACCTGACCGAGGCGGCCTGGACCGATCCGCGAGAATGGTTCTGTGTCCTGCTGCTTCGACCGCGCACCCAAGAGGCCTCTGAGGCTTGAACTCCGGAACGATCATCGAGCGTTGTGTGTCGTCAATCGCGCAAACGCCAAGCTGACCACCAGTCCCAGTGCGGCGAACCCCGCGAGGAACAGGAAGAAATGCTGGTGCCCGGCAACTCCCGGTGAACGATCCAACAGCCATCCGCCGACCAGCCCTACGAACACATCCGGCGTGTAGCCGATGACGGAGACGAGACCGACCGCCGTCCCGGTGACCGCCGTGGGTACCTTGGCCTCCTGAAACACGGCAAAATACACGCCCCGCAGGCCGAAGATGGCAACGCACGTCAGCAGGATGTTGACGATGAGGATCCACGGAGCGCTGGGCACGGGCTCCGTGAGCGCAAAGAAGAGGTCCGAGGCGAGCAGGATAGCGAAGCCCGCGACGATGACTCGGGAGGACCTGACCCGGTCGCCCAGAAAACCCGCGCCGACCGCCGCGAAAGGGCGGACCCACGCGCTCAGGACGGCGACGCGGGCGGCCTCTACGTCATCCATACCGTAGCCCTGCGCTGCGAACAGGGAGTAGTTGTCGAACCCCTTGTAACCGACGTACGCGCACACCACGATCAACGTCTGGAGCCAGACCGAGGGCAGGCGAAGAACGCGACCGATGTGGGCGCGAAGGCTCTCCGATCTGGTCTGGATTCGATCCGCTTGACCCCCGTCGGCGACGAAGAACCAGACGAAAACCCCGGCCCCGAGCGTGGCGAGGCTGTAGCCATAGATCACAATACGCAGGGACTGCTCTTTCTCCTGGAGCGTCGCACTGGCGACCTCTTCCGGGAGCAACAGGCTCAACAGCATCACCGCGGCTGAGGCCATGGCCGCTGCCAGCAGCCCACGCCCCCCCTCAAGGATGCCGTACGCCCGGCCCTGCTCGTCGGTGCCCCCCCAGTCGCGGGTAGCGCGGATGAGTGCAGCCCAGAACAGCAGGATCGATGTCACGCCCCAGAAACCCCAAAGGATCACCGCGCCTTGAAATCCCGGCAGGGTCGCCAGATAAACTCCGCCGACAGCCGTTGCGCCCAGGGATGCGGCCAGGAGCTTGCGGGCGGAAAACCGGTCGGCCAGGGGTCCTCCCGGGAAATAGGCCAGCATTGCCAGAACGCCGTACACAGCCTGCGCGGCCCCCAGCTCAATGTTGGTGAAGCCAAGCACCTCGAGCAGGGTGGGCCGGAAGAAGCGCGCGATGTGAAACGGCAGCGCGAAGACGGCTTCGCCGGCAACGATGAGACACAGCATGAACATGAAGCGCTGAAAGGACCATGGTCGCTGGGTGCGCGCTCTCTGTGTCCCGGCGGCGTGATCTTTGTCGTTCCACTGCCCCATCGTCTGGCCCCATCAGGACTACCGGATATGACAATTGAATCACAACACGGCTTCCTCCGCCAACGGAATGGACCGAGTGGCGGTCGGACGCGGCCATAGACATGCCGTGCCGGAGGACGTGTTCGTTACGCTCGGGAATGGCGCGGCAATTGGTACGGCGAGACGGCCCCAGTTGCCATCGACGTCCGGCCTTTTGACCGCGGATCAGCCGCAACACCTTAGGAGAAGCAGGCAACGATTGCGTCCGGGCCCCGATGCCGACGTGAACCCTCCGTTGGTGAAAGGGAATCGAGCCGGCGCCAATCAACTCCCGAACAGCCCAACTGCCACCCAAGCGCCGATTCCGACGTATATGGACGTCTGGAACACTTTTGCATGAATGCTTGAGGTTTTATAAAGCACGAGACTCAAGAGCAGCAGACCAAGAGATTCTTCCGAGCCGAGATTCGATTGCAATCGACTTGCCAGGTTAATCCCAAAGGCTTCAAGAACTGTACCCATCATGAATTGATAGACAAATAGGTGACAAAACACATAGCCTAAGCAGAAGCCGGAAGCGGCAGTTGTCATCTTGTTGAAAGCCATTGTCGTGCTCCTTGTGTCTCAATATTCGGCTGTCGGAGTCGCGATCAGAAGCGCCGATCGCCTCCACAATCAGTCATTCCGTCAACTTCATTACGCGGCCTGGGCTCGCTCGTCGCTGCGGCCGCGACGGTCTTGGCGGATCGCGATCGACCCAAGTGCGTCGTAGGCGGCGTGCTTGTAGAGCTCCGCCAGCGACGGGTAGTTGAAGCAGGCGTCGATGAAGTCGTTGATGCCGCCTTCAAAGCCGATGATGAACTGGGCCAGGTGGATCAGCTCGGTGGCCTCGTGCCCGACGATTGTCGCTCCCAGCAGCCGCCGGCTCCGTGTATCGAAGACGCACTTGACGAGGCCTTCCTCGTCACCGAGCATTCGCCCCCGCGAGTTGTTGCGGTACGCGGCGCGCCCGACCACTGTGTCGCGACCCGCCTCCTGTGCCTGCTTGTGGGTCATGCCCACCATGGAGACGGCGGGGATCGTGTAGATGCTGATGGGCAGCGTGTCGGCGAGCTTCTTCTTGAAGTCGATACCGAACATGCCGCAGGCGGCGATCCGCCCTTGCTCCATCGAGGTGGCGGCGAGCGCTGGAAAGCCGATCGAGTCGCCGGCTGCATAGATGTTGGGGATCTTGGTCTGGTAGCGTTTGTTGACGAGAATCAGCCCGCGTCTGCCGGTCTCGATGCCAACGTTCTCCAGGCCGATGTCGGTGGTGTTGCTGGAGCGACCTGCTGCCCACAGGAGCGCTTCGCAGGTGAGTTCCTCCCCGTCGTCGAGGCGGACGCAGACCGACGAATCGTCGGGCGGTGTGATGGTTGTCACCCTGGTGTTGAGGCGGATCTCGATGCCCGCATCGGTCATGGCCCTGACCAGGTGATCGCGGCATTCGGAGTCCAGGAAGCCCAGCAGCTGGGCGCGCGGGTCGATGAGGGTGACTGAGGATCCGATCTCGCTGAGCATGCACGCGTACTCGCAGCCGATGACGCCGCCTCCGACGATGACCACCGATGCCGGCAGGTGGGCGAGCTCCAGGATGCCGTCTGCATCGACGACGTTGGTGTGCTCGAACGGGACGTAGTCAGGACGTACGGGTGAGGACCCGGTGGCGATCAGGATGTGGCTGGCGGCGATCCTGGTGTCGGTGCCGTCCACCGCTTCCACGCTGACGGTGTGGGGATCGATGATGCGGCCGTGGCCGCGGTAAATCTCGATCCGATCGCGATCAAAAGCGGTCTCGATTCGATCGTGCTCCTGGTACTGGATCCTGTACCGCTGTGCGATGAGTTTGTGGATCGGCAGGTCGCGGGCCGGCGTATGCTCGGTTCCCGGTATGGGGCGGCGTCGCAGGGCCCAGCGCAGCAGGGCGGTCTCGCGGAGGGCCTTGGAGGCAATCGTCGGGGCGCTGACCATCGCCGCCCCGGGCCGCACCTCGCGCTCCACCACCGCCACCCGGTGGCCGAAGCGGCCCGCCTGGGTCGCCGCCTTCTGTCCGGCGGGGCCGGAGCCGATGCAGACCAGGTCGTAGTGTTCCACCCCGCCGTTATCGGCGGATTCGGGCGGCTGATTGAGGAGGTTGTCCGGTCCGCCGCCATATTCAGCACCGCGGGCGGCACAGCCGGGCGTACCAATGCAGGCTATCGGCTATCGGCGAGAGATTGCGTCCGCCCCTTTCTCCGGCCGACAGCCGACAGCCTCTTTCTCCGTGGTCCTCCGCGCCCTCCGCGGTGAATCTTCGCCTCCTTCTGGGTGGCTATGACGGAGTCCCGATCGCATCGGAACGACGCCTCGGTTGGTCCGACGACAAGAAGACCGGGCCTTCGTCCCGATCGAATCGGGACTCAGACCCAGCCACCCGGAGAATGAATCCTGAGCTCTCCTCTTCTCTCCGCGGTCCTCCGCGCCCTCCGCGGTGAATCGTTGGCCTTAGTTGCTGCACAGCATCCCGGTTTGGGACATGAGAAAGGACCAGATGTCGGCCGCGTCCCGGATCCGCAGTCGCAGCGGCTTGCCGCCGCCGTGACCTGCGGCCCGATCCACCCACAGCAGGATCGGGTCTGTCTCGAAGTCGTTGCTCGCAACCGCCTGGATCCTGGCGGCCATCTTTCGGGCGTGCAGCGGGTGCACCCGGCTGTCGTTTTCCCCCGCTGTGAACAGGATGGCGGGGTAGCGGATTCCTTCGGTGATGTTGTGATAGGGCGAGTAGGCGCGAAGCCAGGCGAAGTCTTCCGAGTCCTTGGGATCACCGTACTCCGGCACCCAGTACTTGGCCATGAGGAACCGGTCGTATCGCAGCATGTCCAGCAGAGGGACACGGCAGACCGCCGCCGCAAAGAGCTCGGGCCGCTGGGTGATGGCGGCCCCGACCAGCAGGCCGCCGTTGGAGCCGCCGCTGATCACCAGCCGCCCCGGTCTGGTGTACTGGGCCTCGATGAGGTACTCCGCCGCCGCAATGAAATCGTCAAAGACGTTCTGCTTGTTTCCGAGCATGCCCGCTTCATGCCATTTCTCGCCGTGCTCACCGCCTCCGCGGAGATTGGCCACGGCAATCACACCGCCGGCCTCGAGCCAGGGAATGCGTGTGGCGGAGAAACGCGGCATCATCGAGATGTTGAACCCGCCGTAGCCCGTCAGGAGCGTGGGGTTGTCGCCGTCGAGCTCGAGACCCCGGGCATGAACGATGAACATGCCGACCGGCGTACGGTCCGCCGAGGGGTAGTGCACCTGCTTGACAACGAAGGCGTCGGAGTCGAAAGGAACGTCGACCTGCGCCCACAGATTGTTTCGGTGCCCCTGAAGATCGACCCGCCAGATGCTGGTGGGATCGTTGAAGCTGGTGAAGGCGTAGAAAGCCTCGGTCCGGTCCTCGGCGGTGGAGATGGATGCGGTCCCGATCCCCGGAAGCCTCACGTCGCCCAGCGGCTCGCCCGCCAGCGAAAAGAGCTCGATGGAGCTCGATGCGTTCCGCTCATATTGCCCGACCAGGCCGCCACGGAACAGCGAAATGCTCCGCAGCACCGCGTCCGGCCGTTGGGGGATGATCTCGGTCCAGCTTTCCTGCCGGGGGTCGTTGAGGTCGACGGCGAAGACGCGACCTTGCGGCGCGCCTGCGGTCGTCTTGAGAAACAGCGTGTCGCCCAGGACGGGACCGCGGTTGGTGGAGTCGTCACCGGTGATGATCGGGGTCTTGACGAAGCGGCCACTGCGGAACCAGCGGTCGAGATCGATCGCCCACAGGTCGTTGGACTTGGTGGAGGTGTAGTACCCCAGAATCATCCATCGGCCGTCCCGGCTGGTGGAGGCGAAGGGGCCCCAGGTGGTGGCCAGCGGACCCTCCGTGTACTGCTCGAAGAGTGTCCTGTCGTGGCGGTGGTGAGTTCCGAGCTCGTGATACCTGATCCGACCCGAATAGGGATTGTCGATGTCGGCGAGGTTGCGGTAGAAGAACCCGCTTGAGTCGGGACGCCAGTTGACACTCGAGACCTTGCCGGGAATCTCGTCGGCCAGCCAACGGCCGGTTGCGACCCGGACAATGTGGAGGGTCGAGTTCTCGTCACCGGCATAGCTAAGGCCGAACGCCATCAGCGTCCCGTCATGGTTGGGGCTGAACCAGTCGAGGCTCACCAGTCCCGCCTCGTCAAGTATGTTGGGGTCCAGGAGGACCCGCGGCTCGCCGTCGTGACCCTCGCGGACGGAGAGAACCGCCTGGTTCTGGCGACCGGTGCGGTGCCGATAGAAGTAGTGGTTGGACCGCATGACCGGGGCTGAGATGGTCGGCAGGCTCATGAGCTCGCCCAGCCGCCTCTCGAGCCGCTCGCGGCCGGGAAGGGTGTCGAGCCGGCTTCGGGTGTACTGGTTCTGGGCGGTCGTCCACGTCCGGACCCGTTCGCTTTCGGACTCAAGCGCCTCCAGCCACCGGTAGTCGTCGACGATTCGGACGCCGTGTATGTGCTCGACGACCTTTTCCACCGGCGTGGGTGGGGGCCCCGCAAGAATCGACGCGGCAACGGCGAAAGAGCACAGTTGATGAACAGGCATTGGTCGATCTCCAAGAGCAGGAATGCGGGGTCAGCCTCCTACGATGTCGGGTAGCTCATCCATTCCTTCCGTCAGATCACAGGGGCCCTCCTTGGTAATGAGGATGTTCGCCTCGTAGTGGACGGCAAGTGAGCCGTCCGCGGTTTCGACCGGCCATTTCCTGTTGTCCGACGTGGTGGCCGAGCTCCCGATTGCCAACATCGGCTCCACGGCCAGAAGCATCCCCGGCTTTAATGGCAGCATCGCATCGGGCCATTCGCCCGGGCGACTTGGCAGGACGTTGGAGATAAAAGGAGGACCATGGAGGGTGCGGCCGTAGCCGTGCCCGCCAAGGCCGCGGATCAGATGAAACCCGCATTCGCTCTCCACGTACTGCTGCACCGTCCGTGCCCAATCGATCAGCGGGCGGCCCACGGTGAGGACTGAGATCCCCCGCCGCAGGCACTCACGCCCGCACGCCATGAGCTTTCGCGCCTCCGCGGAGGCGTTTTCGATCGCATATGTCCATGCCGCGTCGCCTATCCATCCCTGGTGGATGACCCCGATATCGACCGACAGCAGGTCGCCCGGCTGGGTGGGGGCGGCGGTCATATCGTGCGTGCCGTGCACGACGAAGCGGTTCGGGGACAGACAGGCGTGGGAGGGAAACGGGGGGTGTCCCTTCATGCGGTAGCGAAGAAACGCACTGCGGCAATCGAGGTCAGTGAGGGTCTCGGCCACGAACCGGTCGATCTCCGAAAGTGTCTGGCCGGTCCTCAGGAAATCCGTCAGCCGGTGGTGGGCCTCCACGACACAGCGCGCTGCGGCGCGGGCCGCATCGATCTCGCGCTGAGCGGTGATGACCACGAATAAGGATCCTATCTCCTGGCGAGCGTAGATTGCGTCAAAGCGTAGCGGCCGATTGAATTGGCCGCGTAGCTGCCAGAGCGAGTGTGCGGCCGAAGGCCGCTACGGAGCGCTCAACTAAGTCAGCCGATTGAATCGGCCGCGTAGCCGCCAGAGCGAGGG
>JADFKZ010000166.1 GCA_022564665.1 Planctomycetota bacterium
CCCATGGAAAGGCATCGACGAATGCGGACGGTTCGATCGCGACCACGCACCACAGCAGCGCGCTGATCAACATCAGCACCGCGGCGTACAGGGGGAACACAGCCAGCAGCAGAGCCAACCGTCGCTTGGGCATCGCCTATAGAAATACATTTCGACCAAGCGCGGCCCTGCCGTCCAATTCGAGCCTGGGGGGACAAGCCCGCCGACCATCCGAGGATCGACCCGCGGCAACTCGCTGCCGTTGTGCCCTTGACCGCCCCGGCGCCGGATCGATATCCTGCGTGTGATGACCACCTGATCCCGACCGAAGGCCGACGCTCAGCGCCGGCCAGGTGGAACGCGGAACTGGGAGGTCATCTGCGAACGACGGGCTGTAGCGCAGCTTGGTAGCGCGCTTGACTGGGGGTCAAGAGGTCGGCGGTTCGAATCCGCCCAGCCCGATTCGGCGGTCCCCCTGCGGGGACCGCCGAATCTCTATCGTGAGCGCTCCGTACGGCCTCGCGGCATCCTTGCCGCTCTTGTTTGGCAGCCCTCCGGGCTGGGGGCCGACACTCGCTGGGGTACGGCCCGCCGGATTCGATCCGTCGCGTCTGAGCAGGCGCATCGGCGATCGGCTTCAAACGAGCACCAGTCACGCAGTGGCAAAAAACAGGGCCGCCCAGCTGGACGGCCCGCCCACTCTCTTCTTGATGGGCTCACGTGCGCCGACACCGTGGTCGGCGTCGTCGCCATCCATCCCAGTTCTGCCCCGGTTGTGTCCCGACCCCACACCACTCGACAGCAGCCAAATCCACGCCGTACTCGCCAGCACGGCGTGGAGAGAAGAGAGAGAGCTCGCGGGGACGCCATCGTCCCGAAATCCACGCCGTACTCGCCAGCACGGCGTGGAGAGAAGAGAGAGAGCCCACTGGGACGCCATCGTCCCGAAATCCACGCCGTACTCGCCAGCACGGCGTGGAGAGAAGAGAGAGAGCTCTTAAGGAGCCGCTTTCATGGCCCCGTCCAAACCCGAGCCGGACCTTTCGATCCGACAGGAGACTTCCGACTACTTTGGGGGACCTTCTCCTTGCCGTTTCGCGCCCCTACCTGCGCGAACTCCATTTCACCCGGCGTGTCCCCTCCCGATGCCTCTTTCTTCTTTGTTCAAACTCCTCTTCAAAGACAGCACAAAAAGACCGTGTTCCGACCCGGCCGGACTCGCGGCACGTGCCGCGCTCTCTCTCTTCTGATGCGCCTGAGCAGGGGCTTGATCACCCCGTCGAACCATAAAACAGCGCCCAGCGTGAAGGCTCTCTCTCTTCACGGACCCTGTTTTCGCCCCCGATTCAACTTGCCAGCAGAGTACCGCCAGCCAACTGCAAATGCAAGCTCTTTTTTGGGGGCCACTGCGTTCGAGGATCACCTCCCAGGCGGGGGCACCCCACCGACAGGAGAACCGTGTTGTGGAGGTCAATGTGACCCCCCTTCCTTACCCATTTTACTGCCCGAGCAGCGCCGGGCATCGAGACTGCCCGCCCTGCCACCGGGGTCCCGCGGCTACCGTAAGCGGCCACCACCGGGAATATACTTGAGCGTTCCTTCGACGCGCCCCAGGGAGGATCCCGATGGCCCTGCGCTGGCACATGGCATCCGGCCATAGAACCGCTTTGCCGGTGGTCCAAGTCGCTGCCGTGTTCTTGGCGGTCCCGGCGCTTCTCGGTGAGCCGCTGCGGGCGCAGACCGCTTTCGACTTTGAGCCCCCGGTGATCTACCAGATCGGATCTGCCGTTTTCCCCAACTCGGTGGAGGCGGGCGACCTGGACCGGGACGGGTTCGTCGACCTTATCCTGGCTGGGCGAAACAACGACGGCCGGATGATCATCCTCCCCGGCGGGCCAATGGGCATTTTCGGTCGGCCGCTGGAGCTGAACCTCGGCGACCAAACCAACTGGGCGTCGGTGGCGGATTTCGACGGCGACCTGCTCTTGGACCTGGCGGTCTCGCACCGCGCTGGTCTCAGCCGTGTCACCGTCTTGCGGGGCGACGGCTCCGGTGCATTCGAGCCTCCGGCGGATTTTGGCGCGGGTCGCTCTCCGGCACTCCTTCGGTCGCGGGACTTCGACGGCGATGGTGATCTGGACCTCGTCGTCTTCAACGGGCAATCCTTTGACATCTCGGTCCTTCGCAACCGCGGCGACGGATCCTTCGACCTGGTCCAAACGCTGCCGATCAATGCCTCCGCCAGCCCATCCGCCTCGGGAATCTGGGCCGCGGCGGCGGACCTCGACGGCGACCAGGATCTCGACCTGGCCGTCTCCGGCCTGAACTCGGGCCGCTTCTTCTCCATCTTCTTCAACAAGGGGGATGGGACGTTCCACCGGGCGGTTCAGGTCGTCCTCCCCGGCATCGGACCCGACGAGGCGGTGGCGACGATGGTCGCTGCCGACTTCGACGGTGACGGTGATATCGACCTGGTCACCAAGGCGGGCGGCTCGGACTTCATCGACAGGCTGCTCGTGCTTCGCAACGACGGTGACGGCCGCTTCGGGAGCATCGTGGAGGTTCCGCTTTCTCCCTCCCTCGGCGGCAGCCCGTGGGACATCGCGACCGGCGACTTCGATGGCGACGGTCGCCCAGACCTGGTTTGGGTGTCGCACATCATCAGCACAAAGTCCGTCGGCTTTCTGAGAAACGTAACCACCGACGTGCCAGCCTTCGCCACGCCGGAGCAGGTTTTCTTTCTCGGCGGGTTTCCCCGCGCGCTCCGGCCGGTCGACGTCGACGGCGACGGCGACACCGATATCGTGGTCGTCAACATTAGCCTGCAGTCCGTCGCGGTCCTGATCAACCGGACACCGCAGGGGATTCCTCTTGCCGCCAAGGGGTCGCCGCAGTCCAGAAACTCGCCACGCGGCAGGCGGCGCGGGGCGGGCGAACGTCCGGCCGTCGCTTCCGGGCCGACGCCTCCGCCCCCGACCGCCGAGCGTCTCCTTCAATGGGGCGCCCCCGGAGCCGGTCCCGGCCGGCGAACGGGAGGCGGTGTCCGGGGCGCCGGTGGTACCCGGAGTTCCGCGGGCGGGGGGGGCTTTGTCGAGTGCGGCGCCCCCGAGGCGGGCGACTGTTTCGAGCCCCACCCCGGCCCCGGCTGCGATGACACGGCCTGCTGCAACGCGACGTGCAATCTGGACCCGTTCTGCTGCCAGGTTGAGTGGGACCAGCATTGCGTGGACACGGCAACGACGGTGTGCGAACCGCCCCCGGTGTGCCCGTCGGAGGGAAGCTGTGTCGTGCCCCACGAGACCTCGGGGTGCGAAGATCAATCGTGTTGCGAGCTCGTGTGTCTCGTGGAGCGGGGTTATTGCTGCGACGGGGCGTGGGATCACATCTGCGCCCACGAAGCGGCGCTTCTGTGCGGGCAGCCGCCGTGTACGCTGGAGCCCTGCCCGGAGACGGCGACGCCGGAGCCCGAGGGTGAGACGTGCCAGGAGCGGGTCAACGACGGCTGTAATCTCCTGACACCCGCCTTTACGCCGATCGCCTGCGGCGAGACCGTCTGCGGGACCGTCTGGACGCACTTTACCCATGACACCGATTGGTACGAGATCACGGTTGCTCTGCCCACCAGGCTCACATGGACCGTCAGCTCTGAATTCCCCTCGAAAATCCTCATCATCGCGGGCAACTGCCTGGACACCTACAGCGTTGTAGCGGCCGCACACGGCGGGGGCTGCCAACCCGCCTCGGTGGCGACGATGGTCCAGCCCGGCACCTATTACCTCTTCGTCGCCCCGGGAACGGAGGCGGCCCCCATCAGCCACGGCATCGGATGCTTTGACGCAAAGGGGAAGTTCGTCGAGGGAGGCGCCTTTACCAGCCGGTACACCGCCGCGGTCAGCTGCGCGCCCGCGTGCCCGGCCGACATCGATGGCGACGGCCGCGTGGCCGTCCCCGACCTGCTCTCGCTGCTGTCGGCCTGGGGGACGAGCCCCAAGGGCCCGCCCGACCTCGACGGCGATGGGATCGTCGGCCGCGGTGATCTGGAGATTCTTATCGAGACGTGGGGAGTGTGCCCGTAAATGGGCGCATTGAAACCAGAGGTACGCACGATGACCGGCAGACTCCAGACTCGACCTGCCGCCCGGGGGTATGTCAAGGCGGCAAGCCTCGCCGACGTACGCGCCGCCGGCTGCAAGGTAGTCCACGTGGATGGCCACACCATCGCGCTGTTTGCGCGCGGCGAGAAGGTGCATGCCGTGGACAACCGCTGTCCCCATATGGGGTTTCCGCTGTCCAAAGGCACGATCAGCGACTGCATTCTGACGTGCCACTGGCATCACGCCCGCTTCGACCTGTCCAGCGGGGGGACGTTCGACCCTTGGGCGGATGATGTGCGTGTCTTTCGCGTCGATCTCCGCGGCGACGAGGTGTGGGTGGACGTGACCTGGGCCGGAGACTCCACGACCCATCAGCACGATCGGGTGCGAGACGGGCTTCAACGCAACATTCCCCTGGTGCTCGCCAAGGCGGTCATCAAGCTGACAGACGACTCCGATGACCCGGCCGCGCTGCTGCGCGCCGGACTGGATTTCGGCTCGCGGTACAGGTGGGAAGGGTGGGGACAGGGTCTGACGATCCTGACGTGCATGTCGAACCTGCTTGGGTACCTGGCGGAGGAGGACCGGCCGCGAGCGCTGTACCAGGGGCTGGCTGCGGTCGCCATGGAGTGCCACGGGCAGCCGCCCCGTTTTGAGCTTCGGCCCCTGCCGGAGACGACGGCCGACGCAGCCACCCTTAAGGTCTGGTTCCGGCAGTTTGTCGAGGTCCGCGACGCCGACGGCGCCGAGCGGTGCATCATCACCGCGCTGCGTCTGGGAGCCGACAGCGCGCAGATGGCCGACATGATTTTTGCCGCCGCAACCGATCACCGGTACATCCAGACGGGTCACGTCCTGGATTTCGCCAACAAGGCGTTCGAGGCACTCGATGCGGCGGGGTGGGAGTGTGCAGCGGGAGCGCTGGGAAGCCTCGCCCACGGTCTTGCAACAGCCCAGCGCATGGAGGAGTCCAACACCTGGCGTCACCCGGTGGACCTGGTCTCGATCCTGAATAGTGCCTTTCAGCGGCTTGGCCCAATCACGGATCCAGCGAGCGCTGCAGGCGGGCCCCGGCCGTCACCCGAGGAGTTGCTCATCGTCCTGCACGGCGATGATCCGGAGGCCATTGCCGAGACGCTGCTCGAGGCCCTTGGTGCGGGTTGGACGCCCCAAGCGCTGGCCGGGACCGTCGCCTATGCCGCGGCCCTGCGGATCGCGCGGTTCCACACCTCCAACGAGTTCGCGGACTGGGACACGGCGCTGCACACCTTCAGCTTTGCCAACGCCGTTCACCAGGGCATGCGGCGCGCCCCGTCGGTGGAGCTTCTCCGCGGCGTCTTCGATGCGGCGATGAGCGTGTACCTGGACCGCTTTCTCAACGTACCGGCCGCGCGGGTGCCTCAGGGGAGCGAACGCTGCGGCGAGCCGGAGCAGCTTCTGACCAGCCTCCGGCCCCTGCTTGATCAGCAGCAGCAGGTCAACGAGGCGGGCGAGACGGTGGCCGGTTACCTCGCGGCCGGTGGCGATCCCCAGCGGCTGCTGGCGATGTTGGGCACGCTGCTCCTCCGCGAGGACCGCGACTTCCACACGATCCAGACCGTGGAGGCAGCCATGCGTCAATATGGGTCGCTCCGGTCAACACCGCGGGGGCCGCACGTCCTGATCGCCGCGGCCCGCTACCTGGCAGCGCATTCGCCCACCGTCCGCGCCCAGGGCCAGACCTTCCAGATCGCCCAAAGGCTCCATCGCGGGGAGCGGATTTACGAAGACCGATAGCCGGTACACGCCCCCCAAACCCCATCGTTTCCACCCCCAAACCC
>JADFKZ010000167.1 GCA_022564665.1 Planctomycetota bacterium
TATCTACTGGTGGAGGCCCGTGATCAGCATGCTCAGCACAGAAGTCCCTAGGAACTCGCTACTCGCAGGTAGCCTCGGCTTGTTCCTCGCTGGCTCAGCAGCACAAGGCCAGTGTCAGTACGAGGTCACGGTTATCCGAGGTCCCACGTGCCCGATCTTTGGAATTCCTGTTACCTACGGCTACGACATCAATGAACTCGGAGAGGTCGTTGGGAGTCACTACCAATGTGGCAACAACTGGGCCGATGACGCCGCCTACATCTGGACGCCGAAGTCGGGGCTCATTACTCTGGACTTTCTGCCGGGCTTCATGGAGGCACGCGCACAAAAACTGAACGACCTCGGGCAGATCGTCGGTGCTCTCATTAATAGAAGGTCGAAGTTCAGCCTCAAAGCTGCATTGTGGCAGGATGGCCAGGTTTTTGATCTCGGCATACTTCCCGGCGGTAATTGGAGTCATGCGCTGGCAATAAACAACAAGGGACAGATTGCTGGGTATTGGGGCAATGACTTGACGGGCGAGCCGGTCTGGAGCGTCTTCCTTTGGCAGAATGGCCAGATGGTTGATCTAGGCTCCCAGCTTGGCAGACGTCTTAGCCGAGCCAACGACATCAACGAGTACGGAGCGGTTACCGGCTTGATGGGTTTTTCTCTTTTCCAGGACGTTCGTGCGTTCATCTGGGAAGAGGGTGTCGTCACGGAACTCCCACCGGTCCCCGGAGGATTCACCAGCGAAGCTCGGGCGATCAACAACCTGGGAGATGTTGCGGGCACCGGAAGACTCTTTGACGTTGAGGCGGGTCAGGTGGTCCGCCATGCTTTCGTGTGGACAGATGGTAAGATGATTGATATCGGCACACTTCCAGGCATAATTATGTCAGCTGCCTTTGACATAAACGATGCCCGTCAGGTCGTTGGCCGGTCGTGGGCTACCGGCATCGGTCGCGCCTTCATTTGGCAAAACGGAGTGATGACTAATCTCAACGACCTGATTCAGTCCGTGCCGCAGGTCACGATGCATGTTGCGACGGCGATTAACAATGCCGGTCAAATCGCGGGCCACGGTTCGGTTCAGGGGCACTCCGCCGCCCTGTTGCTGACGCCAATCAATTCGCCGCTCGGTGACCTCGACAACGACTGTGTGGTGGGCCTCGCAGATCTGGAGATCCTTCTGAACAGTTGGGGACCGTGCCCCGATTGTGTCAACTGCCTCGCCGACCTTGACGGTGACTGCGCCGTCGCCGTGCCTGACCTGCTGACCCTGCTGGCGAACTGGACTGGGTGAAGCTATCTCCTCACCGCAGCGCTAAAGCCGGCTTCAGCCGCAGCGCTGCGATCGCGTCGAGGGGCCGGCCGGAATCGTCGCGTCCGCTCGCGTAGGCCTTGATCACGGCCGCCTTGGAAGGCAGCCGGTCGGGAAGCCGGACGCTGAAGCGCCCGGCGTTGATCCGGCCCTCGAGTCGTAGAAGGACCAGGTCGTTGGCGATGGGGTAGTTGTTCCGGGCCTTGGCCTCCAGATCAGGATCGTCATCTCCGTCAACCGGGATGAGCCCGGCCGACCGTGCCGGGGAGGTTCGTCTGGTCTCGAGCGTGATCAGGACCCGGCCGCCGGCCATGCCCTTGACGCGTCCGGCGATCCGATCACCTTGAAGCGCAAAGCCCTCGATTCGCCCGCGCGGCAGCGCGATCTTCAAGGCCGGGTCACCAAGCAGGTTGTAGAGCTTGACATGCATTCTGCGGAGCTGCCTCAGGCTGCTGGGCCACTTGGCAAGGGCCGCGATGGGGCCGATGATGGTGTCGAGCCGGCGGTCGTCCTCGTCGATCTGGATCATCGATCGCATGGCGAGCAGGTCGAGCTCGCCCACGGTGCCGACGCCTTCGATCAACAGGAGCCTGGTGATGTCCTTCTGGAGGATGATGTTCGCGTAGGGGTGGGTGGGACGGCTGCCCGCGATGACCGCAACCGGTCCGGCGGGGTTGATGAGCATCGCCTCGGCCAGGCAACGCGTGTCGCCGGGAAGGTCGTAGAACCCGGCGGAGCAACACGTCAGGACCGCGATGGGATGTCGCCCGTGTGACCCGGAAAGCCTCGCCAGATCCTCCACGCCGAGGATGGGCAGGCGCTTGCCCGCCCAGCGCAGCCGATCGAGCCTGGTGGCCGTGCCGTGACCGACATAGTTGAAGAGCAAAGCGCCCTCGTCGAGCTGCGACAGCACCGTCTCGGTCAGCTGCGATGGGGGCGGGCAGTAGATCGACGATCCCTTGGCGTAGGTCATCGAGATGTCGAAGGCCTCGGGGACCATCCGGTCCACCATGGTCTTGAACAGGAGTTCCAGGAGACGGTCGGCGACGCCGAAGCGGCCCTCGCCGGCGATATAGGCGATCCGGCGGCGCCACGGACCCAGCTCCTCGTTCTCCTCGTACCGTCGGATCTTCGCAAGAACCATATCAGCCTCGGCCACGGTTCGTGCAGGGACACGGCCGAGAATGATGCTCGGTCGCTCGTCGGAGTCGGACGAAAGCTGGTAGGGATGGTCGGTGGCGTACAGAGGATCTTTGCGCGACAGCAGCGAGGAGTCGGTCTGGGCGATCCGCCAGGTCGGGATGCCCTCCCTGCCGGCGTCGCCAAGCAGCAGAACCGCAAAGCGGTCCCACCGCCGATGATTCGCGGCCATCGTGCGAATCCGCGCCCGCAGGGTGGCCCGCAACGCCTCAGGATCGTCGGTGGGCTTGACCGGTAGCTGCCGGACCTGCCACCCGTCGGTGGCGCGATACTCCGCCCAGCGTGCGGCCGCTTCGGCCAGGTGGCTCGCGTAGACGATCAGGTAGGTGCCCCGCGACTTGACGGGCGCTGTGGCCGACCCTGCTGAGTGAGGGGATGTGCTTGGGTGTGCCGCAGAGCACGCGACCGAGACGAGCAACGAGGCGAGGGCCGTCGCGGTCAAACGCACGACGAATCGCGGCGAAACACTCATCAATCAATGGTATCGGTTTCAGGGGCCGCAATCTTGCGGCCCAAGTGCGTGATCCGGACCGGTACACGAAGATTCCGGCGGCTTCCGGCTGGCATGGTCCCGGTGGGCTGTGGTACACCATGGCCATGGCCCGACCCTCGTCATACACCCCCAAGCACGTCCACAGGCGTATCGGTTGGATCGGTACCGGCGTCATGGGTTTGCCGATGGCCGCTCACCTGCTCGACGAGGGTCACACGCTCGCCGTCCACAGCCGGACGGCATCAAAGGCACAGCCGTTGTTGGATCGCGGGGCGACGTGGGCCCAGACGCCGGCGGAGGCGGCGGACGCCGCCGAAGTCGTCTTTTCGATGGTTGGTTTTCCCCACGAGGTCGAGGCCGTGCATCTGGGTCCTCGCGGCACGCTCTCCGCGCCACGGCCGCCGCAGGTGATCGTGGACATGACCACCAGCCGCCCCTCGCTGGCCGTGGAGATCCACGCCCAGGCCGACCGCCGTGGGGTGGCGAGCATCGACGCCCCGGTCAGTGGCGGCGATGTGGGCGCGCGGCAGGCGACGCTCTCAATCATGGTCGGCGCCGAGCCGGCGGATTTCGAGCGTGTCCGTGACCTCCTTCAGATCATGGGCCGGACCGTCATCCGCCATGGCCCGCCGGGTGCCGGACAGCATGTCAAGATGGTCAACCAGGTGCTGGTTGCCGGCACGATGATCGGTGTATGTGAGGGCCTGCTCTACGCGGCCAAGGCGGGCCTGGACCCACTTGCGGTGATCAAGAGCGTCGCGTCCGGGGCGGCGGGATCGTGGTTGATCACCAACCTGGGCCCGCGGATAATCCGTCGGGATTTCGAGCCCGGCTTTTACGTGGAGCACTTCATCAAGGACCTGTCGATCTCGCTGGCCGAGGCCCAGCGGATGGGGCTTTCTCTGCCTGGTCTGGCGTTGGCGCGGCAGCTCTACGGCGAGGTTGAGGCCCAGGGACACGGCCGACGGGGCACCCAGGCGCTGATGTTGGCCCTGGAGCGGCTCAACCAGCTGGACGATCCGGCCTCCGAACCGCGAGAAAATCATCCGGGCACTTGCCCGGAGCCGATTCACTGACCACGATTAGGCGGTTGATCCATTCATCTTCTGGAGGACTTCAATGGCCGTCCGAATGGAACTGTCACGGATTTTCATCCGCGAGATGATGGATATGCAGATCATTGAGCTCACCGAGGTCGACGGTGATCGCACGTTCCCCATTGTCATTGGGCTGCCCGAGGCGTTCGCGATCGAGAGGCGGCTGAAGGGGATCGAGATCCCGCGTCCTCAGACCCACGACCTGCTGGCGTCGGTTGTGGGTCACCTGGGAGGACGGCTTAAGGAGATCGCCATTCACGATCTTGTGGACGGAACCTTCTACGCAAAGCTCGTCATCGAGCAGGACTCCCGGGAAATCGAGGTGGATGCACGTCCCTCCGATGCCATTGCTTTGGGCGTGGCCGAGAACGTCCCGATCTATGTTGCCGAGAAGGTGTTGGTCCAGACCGAGTCCGAATCATCGCCAGGCTTCGATCTGGAGTCCGATGATGATGATGATGATGAAGAAGACTACGAGTGATCCGACCGGTCAGGAATCGCTTGCCAGCCCATTGCCCCGACGGTATGCAACCGAGGAGGGGGGGATCGGCGGGCAGATCAAGGCCCGCCCCGAGGACTTTATTGTCGAAGAGCTACCGCTGTACGAGCCCTCCGGCGCCGGGGAGCATCTGTACCTGAGAATCGAAAAGACCTCGGTCTCGCATATCGAGATGATCAGCTGCCTCCGCCGCCACTTTGAGGTCGGCGAGAATGCGATCGGCTTTGCGGGAATGAAAGACAAGTTCGCCGTTACCCGCCAGACGGTCTCCATCCACCTGCCTGAAGATCCTCCCCGGCTCGAGCCGGATCACAAGCGGATCCGGCTGCTGTGGGCGAGCCGGCACACCAACAAGATCCGCGTCGGCCACCTCTGCGGCAACCGCTTTTCGATCCGCATTCGAGGGGTGGATCCGGCAAAGGTCACCGTCGTGAAACAGCATCTAGAGCGAATCGAGGCGATCGGCATTCCAAACTACTTCGGATCGCAGCGATTCGGGTATCGCGGCAACAACCATCTCCTGGGGGCCGCTCTCCTGCGTGGGGACCACGCCGGGCTGCTGGCGGAGCTCCTGGGAACCACCGGGTCGCCCTTTCCCGAGTACCAGCTGGCTCGCCGGGAGCTGTTTGATCAGGGACGCTTCGAGGAGGCCGCGGCGATGTGGACACCCGCGGACCGAAACGAGCTGACGGTGATCAACGCGCTGCGTGACGGCAAGCCCCCACGCGTCGCGGCTCGAACGGTCGGAAAGACAGCGCTTGGCTTCTGGATCAGCGCGCTGCAGTCGGCGGTGTTCAACCGGGTGCTCGATGCCCGCATTGACGACGGTACCCTGGCAACGCTCCGGGAGGGTGACCTGGCGTGGAAGCACGACAACGGCAGCGTCTTTCTGGTCTCAGCTGAGGATCTGGATGATGGCGGGCTCGCCAACCGGATTGCGGCGTTTGAGCTTTCCCCCTCGGGCCCGCTGTGGGGTGAGGGAATGATGCAGCCGGGCCCCGAGGTCGCCGAGGCCGAGGTGCGGGCACTGGACTCAACGGCTCTGTCCGAGGAGGACTTTGGCCGCAGCCGAGCCGTTGTAGGTGAGCAGCCCTTCGGGTTGCGTGGCCCGCTTTCTTCTGGCGGCCGTTCGGGGCGCGGTCCACGAGGCGCCCGCCGGCCGCTGCGGGCGCCGTTTCGAGACGCGGAGACCGAGGCGGGGGTTGATGAGCACGGCGGGTTTG
>JADFKZ010000043.1 GCA_022564665.1 Planctomycetota bacterium
CCATGACGGGCTCCATTGGATGGCCTCCGGTGATCGGAGGGGGTGGGGGGGTCAGCGGCGTGCATGCCCCCCACACAGCGATATGCCGTTTTTGACCGGATCTTGCGCGCAATCGTGGATTCTTTTTCGTCGCCGGTACAATCCGCACCATGCAATGGGGCCGCTCCCTGATCGCGGCGGCGGTGCTGGCGGCCGCAGGCTCTTTCGCCACCGGCTGTGTACGCCGGACGATCACGATCACCACCGATCCGCCCGGGGCCCTGGTGTGGCTCAACGACCGGGAGATCGGTCGCAGCCCTGTCGATATCGACTTCGAGCACTACGGGACCTACGACGTCCGTCTGGAGCGGCCGGGGTACGAGCCGCTGATGACCTCCGGCAGGGCCCAGGCCCCACTTTGGGACACCGTGGGGCTGGACCTCCTGGCGGCACTGGCCCCCCTTCAGATCCACAACCATCTCACGTGGCACTACGTCCTGGTACCGCGAAACGACGATCCCGAGCCGCTCATCGGTCGGGCACGGCGGTTGCGGTCGCGGATCGCCGATGGCGACAGGCCCTAGAGTTGTTTCGATCGCTCCGTAACGGCCTCGCGGCGTCCCTGCCGCTCTGGCTTGGGAGCCCGCCGGGCTGCGGGCCGCACACTCGCTTCGTGGGCTTCGCGGCCTATCGAAGAGGCCACTACGCTTGGACGCAAATTGACCTAGACCATGCTTCTTTAAGTCATCTGGGGATGATTTCGCGACCGCGGATCGCGCCCGCCCAATCATGTAAAAGAGGGGCCAACGCCGAGGCAACCTGCTGCCCCCGCTGACTCACCAGAACAAAGGAACAGTCCGATGAAACTCACCGCCGCACCCTTGACGGCACTCTTGATCCTGACGTTGACGGCCGCCGGGGCCCGGTCCACCGCCGCCGGGAACGCCCCGCCGCCGCCGACCGCCACCCCGACGCGAGACCCGCTTGGGCTGCTGCTGGAGGAGATCGACGCCCTCGCTGCGGAGGTCCTCGCTCTCCGCAGCGAGCTGGCCCAGGCGACGCTCGAGACGGCACGGTCGAGAAGCGAGCTTCTGGAACTGCAACGGTTCATCGAGGATCATCATGAGCTCGGGACGGCCTTTGCCGAGTACCGGGCGATCAAGGAGATCACGCAGCGCGAAACGCAACTCCGACTCGCCGATGCCATCCGCCAACGTCGTGAGTCCCGGCGAGCGGAGCGGGCCCGGCGGACTGAGGAGGCCCGCGTTCAACGCGCCGGCAAGGACGCCGAGGCGCAGCGTCTGGCGCGCTACCGCCGCGCCGGGTTGTCAGCGGTCGGGCTCGACGTCTACGTGGGGCGGACGTCCTTCTTCTACCGGACCCTGAACCGGACCGTGTACGACATCGAGTACGACCCCCTCCTGGGCATCAGGTACCTCGAGCCGTTTTACCGATCGGACATCGACTTCTCCTCGATGACGATCTCCGGCACGGTGGTCAACGGAAGCGACAGGCTCCGCAACATCGGGGTCGCCATCACCTTCTTTGACGAACGCGGCACCCAGGTCGGCGGCGAGATCATCAAGATCAACAACGCCCGGCCCGACGTTCCCTACCCATTCACCACCACACTGCGGATGGCGCTGAATCGCCCCTACTCCTCATCTTCCAGCTACGTGCTCTACGCCGATCAGGTGGTGCAGGACGAGCGGCCCCCCACGCCACCGCCCGATGAACGCCCCTGACGCCCATGCTCGTCTGGCTCAATGGGAAGCTGATCCAACGCGACAGCGTCTTGATCTCCGCCTTTGATGCTGGTTTTCAGCATGGAATCGGGTTGTTTGAGACGGTGGCGGCCAGGAACCGCCGCGTCTTTCGGGCGCAGGCCCACACCCGCCGCCTGGTGGAATCGGCACGCCAGCTCCTGCTCTCCAACAGCCTCCATGCCGATCCGCTCGCCGATGCGTTGGAGCTGGTCGTCCAGCGCAATGAAATGGATTCAGCGCGGGTCCGCCTGACCGTCACCGGGGGGAACCTGAACCCGTCGAGGGAACTCCGTCAGACCAAGATCGACCCAACCATCCTGATCGAGGCGCAACCGCCGACGGTCTATCCGGACGCGTTTTTTGAGCGGGGCGTGATGGTGACGATCGCCGACGGCCGGGACAACCCCCTCAACCCCATGGCGGGCCACAAGACGCTCAACTACTGGCCGCGGATCCATGCCCTTCAACTCGCCGCCGCAAAGAAGGCGAGTGAAGCCTTGTGGTTCACCGTCGACAATCATGTCGCCGCCGGTTCGGTGAGCAACATCTTTCTTGCGATCGACGACGTGCTCTACACGCCGATCGCCCGAGGCGAGGATCCCGACCGACCCTCCTGTGTGCTGCCGGGGATCACCCGGGAGGCGATCCTTCAGATCGCCGAGAGACTCGATATCCCGACTGAGCGGCGGATGCTCGACATCGATCGGTTGCTCGCCGCCGACGAGGTCTTCCTGACCAACTCCAGCTGGGGGGTGCTTCCGGTTGTCGCGGTGGAAAAGTCCAGGATCGGACGCGGTCAGGTGGGCGAGATGACAAGCCGCCTCCGCCAGGGATGGCTCGAGCTCGTGGAGCGCGAAACGGCGGGGGAGCGGTGAATTTGGTTGTTTTGGGTCCCGTCCCGCAAGTCAGCCTGGCGTCGATCGGCTGCGGCGTCCGCCGGCGCTACCTGTTGTCGCCCTCCGGGCGACGGGGGGCTGCATCGACGATGCCCCTTCGGGCCGAAGGCCGAGCAAACAAGTCGCATCGCCTGCTTCGCCCTCCTTGCCAGCGAGCGCCTCGCTCGATCTTGGGCCCGCGGCCGACGTACGGGACAAGACCTACTCCCTGCGGATCACCCTGACGTTCGAACGGCCACCGGATCGCCCCAGTGGGTTCCGCACCCTCCCGATCGCACGGTCAACGATCCCGATAACGCCAAGGATCACCACCACCGCCAGGGCGCCGGCCCCGATCAGCAGCGCGATGGGGATCGCCACGATCACCATAAGTGCCACCAGCGACAAGAGGGCCAGCCGAGCGGCGAGGACACGGCGGCCTGTGGCCCAGCGATAGCCGGCGGCCATCCGGTCGCGGTGTCGTCCGCCGAGGATCCGTAGTCGGAAAACAGGGTCCATGCTCGATCCTCCCTCCCTACAGCCCGGCAGTGGGCGATGGCCGATCCCAGGAGCGTAGCGGCCGGAGGCCGTACGGAGCGCTCGAAAGAGCAATCAAGAGAACCTGTCTATTCCTTGAAGGTCAGCCCGAAGGTCAGGTATCCTGCCTGCCGGCGACTCACCCGACCACAAGACCCGGTGCTCGGGGTCCAGCCCGACCCCAAAATGTGGGCACGAGGACGGGACAGACATGCCGGATCACAACGACACGGGATTCGTCCACCTTCATCTTCACAGCGAGTACTCCCTGCTCGACGGTGCGATCCGTATCAACGCCCTCTGTGCGCGGGTCAAGGCCTTGGGGATGGAGGCGGTGGCGGTCACCGATCACGGCAACCTCTACGGAGCCTTCGAGCTTTTTGCGCAGGCCACCGCTGCCGGCATCAAGCCCATCCTGGGGATCGAGGCGTACGTCGCCGGCGGCGACCGCCGGGAGCGATCCACCACCGGGATCGCCGAGAGCGCATTCCATCTGGTCCTGCTGGCCGAAAACGACACCGGATGGCGGAACCTCGTCAAGCTCTCTTCCGACGCCTTTCTCAACGGGTTTTACTACCGCCCCAGGATGGACAAGACCACGCTCCAAAAGTGGTCCGACGGACTGATCGCCATCAACGGACACCTCGGCAGCTCGATTGCGCACCACCTGACCCACTACGCAACGACCAAAGACGAGGCACACTACGAGTCCGCGGCCGCCGAGGCCCGGTGGCACGCCGCGACCTTCGCTCCCAACGCCAAGGGGGAGCCGCGGTTCTTCCTGGAGCTCCAGCGTCACGGCACGCCCCAGCAGGATCGCCTCGACCCGCTCGTTCGCCGGCTCGCCGAGGAGCTGGATCTCCCCCTCGTCGCCGACAACGACACGCACTTTCTTCGGGCCGAGGATTCCGACATCCACGACAGCCTCTGCTGCATCTCGATGGGGAAGCTCAAGGAGGACTCGTCGCGGATCCGCTACTCGCCGCAGTTGTACCTCAAGTCGCCGCAGCAGATGGCCGAGCTGTTCGCCGACGTGCCGGAGGCGATTGCCAACACCGTGCGGATCGCGCGACGATGCGACGTCAAGTTGGCCTGCTCGGACAATCACGAGCCGATGGTGCGGGTACACCGCCGCGGCCAGCGGCCTCCCTATGACGCCGCCGATCCCGACGAATGGCTCAAACGCTGCTGCGCGATCTACGAGCTTGAGCCCTACGACGCCGGGGGCGACGGCGGTCCGTCTTCGGACGAGGTCCGCCAGGGATGCGATGACGCGCTTCGGGACCTTTGCGAGGTGGGTCTCCTATGGCGCTACGGGCCCGAGGGGATCACCGACGCCATCCGGCAACGTCTCGAGTCGGAGCTGATGATCCTTTCGAACAAGCTCATCAGTGCGTACTTCCTCATCGTCTGGGACTTCGTCAACTGGGCGCGCCAGCGGAACATCCCCGCTGCGGCGCGGGGCTCGGGCGTGGGAACGATGGTGGGGTATGCGCTGGGCCTTTCCAATGCCTGCCCGATTCGATATGGCCTGCTCTTTGAGCGGTTTACCGACCCGGATCGAAGCGAATACCCCGATATCGACATCGACATCTGCCAGGACGGCCGCGCGGCCGTGATCGACTATGTCCGCAAGAAGTATGGCTACGTCGCGCAGATCATCACCTTCGGCCGCCTCAAGGCCCGGGCGGCGATCAAGGACGTCGCGCGGGTGCAGGGGCTGTCGCCCTCGGAAGGCCAGCGTCTGGCCAACCTGGTTCCCAGCGAGCTGCACATCACCATCGACGCCGCCTTGGAAAGGGAGCCGGACTTTCGTGCCGAGTACGACTCGGATGAGACCGTGCGGCGGGTGATCGACACCGCCCGGGCCATCGAGGGCCATGCCCGCCATGCCGGCATCCACGCTGCGGGCGTGGTCATCGCCACGGTGCCCCTGGACAACATCGTTCCTCTGTGCCGGGCGACCGGAAGCGATGATGTGGTCACGCAGTGGGACGGCCCGACCTGTGAGCGGATGGGTCTCCTGAAGATGGACTTTCTCGGCCTGCGGACACTCTCGACGATCGAGCTGGCCAAGCGGATCATTCGCAAGACGCTGCCGGAGGAGGAGATCTGGCGAGCCCTCGGCAAGGAGCCTCCTGATCCTCAGGCGGTTGGGCTCAAACGGGAGGCCTCTCCGCTGGACCTGGACCGCCTGGACTTTGACGACCAGCGTGTCTTGGACCTTTTTGGCCGGGGGGACACGGCCGGAATCTTCCAGTTTGAATCACCGGGTATGCGGAGGCTGGTGTCGGACCTGAAGCCCGACCGCATCGAGGACCTGATCGCCGCCAACGCCCTCTTCCGGCCGGGGCCAATGGACCTGATTCCCGAATTCACCATGCGCAAGCACGGCCGTCAGCGCGTGCCCAAGGTGCACGAGGTCGTCGACCGGTTCACCGCCGAGACCTACGGCATCATGGTGTACCAGGAGCAGGTGATGCAGATTGTGCACGCGCTGGGCGACATCCCACTGCGGCAGGCGTACAGCCTGATCAAGGCGATCAGCAAGAAGAATCGAAAGTTCATCGACGCCGTGCGACCGAAGTTTATCGACGGAGCGCGCCGAAAGGGGCTGTCCGGCCGGCACGCCGATGATCTGTTTGATCTGATCCTGAAGTTCGCCGGCTACGGATTCAACAAGTCACATTCGACCGGCTACAGCATCATCGCCTACCAAACCGCCTATCTCAAGACGTACTTCCCCAGCCAGTACATGGCGGCCCTGCTGACCTACGAGAGCGCCGCCCGCAAGGTCGAGGACTGGGTCGGGTATCTGGATGACTGCAAGGTCACGCTCCTGCCCGATCACACCGAGGATCACCCCCATCAAGGCATCGAGGTCAAACCGCCGGATGTGAATCTGTCCGAGGCGAGCTTCTCCGTCATCTTCATGCCGGGCGAGCCCCGTGACAGCTGTCACGGGCACGTTCGCTTCGGTCTGAATGCGATCCGGGGGGTGTCGAGCGCCGCCATCGACGCGATCATCGCTGACCGCAACTCCCGCGGTCCGTTTGCGTCGATCTTTGAGTTCTGCGAACGCGTCGATTTGCACAGCGTGAACAAGGCAACGATCGAGGCCCTCATCAAGGCCGGTGCGTTCGATTCAATGCACGGCCAGGAGCAACGCGCCGCTGTCTTCACCGCCGTCCGCGACGCCGTCGCCGCTGGCCAGAGTGCCGCTGCGGACCGGCGCATGGGCCAGATGAACTTCCTCAGCTCGACCGCACCGGCCGTCGGCGCAAACGCGCGCCCGCTTCCCGCCGCCGAACCCTGGGACCAGGCGATGACGCTCGCCTCGGAGAAGGAATCGCTGGGGTTCCACCTCACCGGCCACCCACTCGACATACACGAGGGGACGCTCAATCGCTACTGCACCGCCAACACCCGGGCCATCGCCGCCCGCTCGGACAAGTCTTCCATCAGGATCGGGGGGGTGCTTGCCCAGGTACGCACCAAGATCGTCCGCAACGGCCCCAGCGCCGGCAAGAAGATGGCAATAGCGACACTCCATGACAAGACGGGCTCGATCGAGGCGGTGATCTTCTCCCAAGCCTATGCGCGCCATGCGCGGCTCATCCGCAATGATGCCATCGTTGCCCTCTTCGGACGGCTCGACCGCTCCCGCGGCGAAGCGAGCATCATCGTCGACGAGGTGGTTCCGATCGAGGATCTGCCGCGGCGGTTCGCCGGTCAGATCGAGCTGGACCTCATCGAGGGCCCCGACGAGCGGTCCGCAGAGACGATGATGAGACAGCTTGAGGCCGTCCTGCGGGCGGCGGGGAACACCACCAACGGCGGGAGGTCCGTCCGCGTCCTCCTGAACGTCGACACCCATGGCAAACGCGTCGTCCTGAGGCCCCGCGGTCTGCGGATCACGCTGGGCGACGAGGTGGTCCGCTCCCTTGGAGAGATCCTGGGACCCGGCAATGTGCGGGTGGGGGGGTGAGGGGCGCGAGCCGGTTGAACCCGGATTATTCATGAGCGTCCTCGCAAGGGCGCAGTAGATGGTCATGAATGATCCAGGGTTGAAGGCCGCGATGCCTTCCGGCACACCCCCTACGCCACGAGCCCGCCGAAGCCGAAGTCATCGTAGTCCTTGCAGTCGTACTCGTCATCGAGGGGGTCCTTCGGCCATTGGGGCGTTGCCCGATGATGCACCTTGATGACGTTGGCGATCTGCTCGGCAAAGATGCCCCGTAGTATTTCCAGCGTCGCCGCCACCGATTCCCCGAAGGGGTCCTCCCTGCTTCGGAACAGGACGAGCACGGCCAGGCATTTTCCGTCGTGGACGCAGGAGAGCGCCACGACCTCGCATCCGGCAAGGAATCCCGCATCCGCGCCGATGAACTCCGCGAAGGCATCGGCATCGTTAAAGGAGACGATCTCCGTCTCACGGGCCATTTGCGGGCAGACTGTCTGGCAAAGGTGGTTCAGCAGCACCGTGATCGTTTCCCGGGGGCAGTCGTAGTTCACGTAGGCTCCCAGGTCGAAGTTCTCCGCTTGATCGGGGAGGAATACCGCCGCGTTGGTCGGTCCGGTCTTCGCCAGAAGGTATTCAAGAGCCGTGCGAAGGAGGTCCTCGAGATCCAGCTCCTGCTTCAAGAGCGTGCGGAGCTCACTGGCCATGACCACCTCACTCATCTGACCGGACATGTCCTGGTAAGCCGCCGCCAGATCCTTGCAGAGCTTGTCCAGGTGCTCGGAGACCTCTTCACGGGCCACCATGAGCTTTCGGCAGACGACCTCAAGCTGTGCAACGCGGCCCTCGCGCTGCCTGTGAGCCCGCGAGACGGCCAGGGCCGAATCAATCCGCTCGGCAAGAACGATCGGATCGACCCGCCTGTCGACGAGATCCAACACGCCGTACCGCAATGCCTGGACCACCTGAGAGAACCGCCTGCTCTCAAAGAGCACGATAATCTTGGTCGAAGGCGATGTCTCGTGGAGTGCTCGCGCCAGCTCCACCCCGTCGCCATCGGGCATGGTCATGTCCACCACGACCAGATCGAAGGACCCCTCAGCCAGCACGGCATGCGCGTCGGCGACACGGGGCACGCAGGTGCATTCATGGTGACGTCGCTTCAGCGCCGTCACCAATCCTTTGAGGTTGTCGTCCGCTGCGCCGACGATGAGCAGCCGCCCCGGCCCCTGCTTCGGTGCCTGTTCGGTGAAGGCCTCGGCTATCTCGCGATCCAATGGTTCCATCGATCGATCATTCTCCGCGTGGCGTGACGTCACGCGACGTCACGCATCTGGCGGCCCGTCGGGGTGCTCAGCCAAATCGTGGCCACGGCACCGCCGGCAGGACCGTTCTCCAGCGTCAGCCGGCCGCCGTGCGCTTCGACATAGCGCCGCGCCATAGCGAGCCCCAAGCCCGGTTGTCTCCCAGCGGGCTTGTCGCTGAAGAAAGGGTCGAACGCGTGAGCCAGCGTGTGGTCGCTCATTCCCGGCCCGTCGTCCACCACCTGAATCTTCAATCGGTCATCCGGACCGCCGATTTGAACACTCAGTTCGATCTGCGCCGAAGGTTTCGCTTCCAGCGCATTACGTAATACCTCGTGCACGGCTCGGGCAATTTGATCCGGATCGATGTTCACCAGCGGCAACGTTTCTTTGACAATGAGCTTAACCTGACCATCGCTGCTGTTTTTCGGACTGACTTCCCGCACCACGCGCGCAAGCAGCTCGGCCAGATCAGTCGAGCGGCATTTCGGAACCGCCGGCTGGGCAACGGTCTGCAGCACGGTGATCATGTTGCTCAGGTAATGCGCCTGCTTCACGATCTGCTGCGCCATGGGCTTGAGCTTGCGATCGACTTGCTGAGCCAGGATCTGTGCACGTCCGGAGATCACCGCAAGAGGATTGTTCATTTCATGGGCGGCGCCGGCGGCGACCTCGCCGACGGCAGCCAACGCCCGGCTTCGGGCCAGCTCATCCTGTGTATCCGCGAGACTCCGGTTGGCGTCGGCCAGCTGCTCGCCCAGCCGCCGGGCACCGTGGTGCTGGGCCGCGGCCGCGATGGTGGCGGCCCAGGTGCGGCTCAGCGCGTCAAGCTGGATCCTCGCCATCGTGCCTCCAGCCGGCGTTTCGCACTCGTAGAGCAGGACGGCGATGACGCCCCAGCCGCATCTCAGCGGGAGAAGACGAACCTTGCCGAGGTTATCGGCGTCGCCGAGATACTCGGTGAGCCAGGGCAGCAGCGTCAGCGCCTCCATCGACAGCTGCATGTCATCTCCCAGATCCTCGATGGCCGTCGATGGCAACGGGGGCTCGATCATGTCACAACGAAGCACGCGGCCATCGGTCGCGAACTGGAGCAGTTGCCAGGACTCGCCCTCCCGCGCCTGATAGAGCATGGCGAAGAAGCGGCCGTCCAGGACGGGCGCCGCCGACTGCACCACCTTGCCCAAAACGGTCACCAGCGAACCGCTTGGGATGGCGGAGGCATGAAACTCAGTGATCGCCTTCAGCGTCCTGGTCTGGGAATCGAAGTCAGTCGTTCGCCGGCGCATCGTTGCATTGAGACGTCCCAGAACCTCGTTGGCCCGACTTACCGACCGCAACAACAGGCCGGTCGAGGTCTCCAGGTCCAGGCCCAGGCTGATCGCCCGGGCATGCACTTCCTCGTGCAGGCAGGGAATGATTGCGTCGATCACGGACTCCTCCAGGCCGAGGTCCCTGCACATGCCGGCGAGATCCTCCCCGCGCGGGACATGCCCGATGGTGGACAGATGCTGGCGACGCACGAGGGCATCGGCGAGCGTGACGAGCCCGATCATCTCCCTGTGCGGGAGCTCCGGCAGCAAGTTGAAGGGCTGGCCGTGGAGCCAGAGCACATCCGCCAGGGCGTGGGGCAGATGCCAATGCTCCGCGAGCCGCTTGCCGGCGGTGTGACTGTCGAGGCCGAAGATGCGTCGACACGCCTGATCGATCGAGAGGTTATACGCCTCCGCCAGCTCGCAGACTCGATCAAAGCTCGCCGGCATGATCACATGAAGCACGAGCTGGCCGAGATCATGGAGCAATCCGCTGAGGTACGCCTCACTCCGCTTCAACCGGCTCCGCAGCGAGGTGGAAGCAACGATCAGCTCGCAGGCGACGGCGACAGCCAGGCTGTGCTGCCAGAACGCGAGGCGGTCGAAGAGGGCGCGTTCGCCGCGGATCTCGTCCCCGGGGCTGGGCACGCCGTCAAACAGCTCGATGATCTGAATCGACAGGACCGCGTTCCGCACCGCATCGAAGCCCAGCAGCACCACGGCACGGTCGAGGCTTGTGACCGACACCGCGCGGCCCCGAGGATGGCACCGGCACAGCTTAAGCACCTTGCTTGCCAGCGCAGGATCCGATCCAATGAGCTGGATGACGTCCTTGGCCTCGGTGTCCTGGGCCGCCGTCAGATCGAGCAATCGGACTGCGATGGGGCTGAGCGTAGGAAGGGCGTCCAGCTGCTGAAGTATCAGCTCGACTCGCTGTATCTGCTTGACCTGAAGGTTCGTCACGAGACCCGCAGCTCCTGCCGCCTGCGGGCAGTTCCGATGAGGAAAGCTCACACTTCCAGCAGGTCTTTCATGCGCTTGATGAGCTCACCAATGTCAAACGGCTTCTTTACGAAGTCGTCGGCCCCGCTCTCCATGAGGGCGTCGATCTCATCGGGCTTCACCACCCCCGAGACGATAATGATCTTGGTGCCGGCAAGGTCCGGATTGGCGCGAATCCGGTCGCACACGAGATTGCCGTTGATGTCCGGCAGCATGTAATCGAGCAGGACCAAGTGCGGTCGAAACTGCTCGGTGAGCACCCCGGCGTCATACCCCGTCGAGGCAGTCTGGACCTCGAAGCGATCATCACGACCCAGGACGTCGAGGAACAGCGCGACGATCTGCTCATCGTCATCGACCACCAGCACGCGCTTCTTGGCGCTCTCCAGCGATTCGGTCGGGATGTCGTTGGCTCTCATAAACCGCAGCAGCTCGACCCGGGGAATACGCCGGAATCGCGATCCCGGCACTCGAAATCCATGAAGCCTCCCGGCATCGAAGCACCGAATGATGGTCTGCTGGGAAACCTTGCAGATCTCGGCGGCTTCACCGGTGGTGAACACCTGCTTCTTTGCCCAGTTGTCGGATCCATTGCCCCTAACCATGGCCGTCCCCATAGTGCTTTTCGAGGAGGAAGGCAGGCGGGTTCGTCCAAAAAACCACCCAGCCTACCGGCGTTACCAAATCATCGGCCCCAAGAAGTGGTGGGGCGGATACAGGAGCCGCCATTGGTGGCGAGGGGGTCTATGTATCGCACCTGCGCGGCTCTTGTGGAGCCATATCGGTCAAGCGGCGTTCCCACGCCGTCACCGCCTCGGGGGGACGTGGGTACAACGGCTGAAGTTCAAGGGGGTCCGCCACCCGACCCTCCCCGAGCAACTGGGCGGCGACCGCCAGGCACGCCCGCGGCGCAAACACCGGCTCGTTGATTCGGACACCCGCCGCCAGACACACCTGCCGCATCGACTTGGGCAGGTACTCATCGGCCAGAACCATCGTTATCCCGGTCGTGTCGAGCCGGTCGGTGATGCCCCCGGCGCCGACGATCACCCATACGCCCTGGCGCCTCTCGAGCCGAGTTGCCCAGACCGTCTGGCGTTTGGCTGCCCCAGCGACAAGGATCGGTCCCGGCCCCTGGCAGGACTCAGCCGCAACAAGAGCCGACTCAACGGCGATGACCCTTGCCCCGAGTGTCTCCGCCAGCATCTTGGCAGTGGTCACCGCGATCCGTAGACCGGTGAAGCCGCCGGGCCCGATCGAGACACCCACAGCCTCGGTCGCCCTCGGCTCGAGGTCAAGACGACCGTAGAGCCGCTCGATCGCTCCGACGAGATCGTCGTCGTACCGCAGGGCCGATGTCAGCTGCTCCACATGCGCGCGGCCCGCGCGGTCCCTCAGGGCCACCCCGCCCCTGCCCTGGGAAGTCTCGATCGCCAGCAGAATCGAAGGCGAACCAGTCACTGAGGATTTTCTCTCAACCGGTATGAACACTATTGGAAGTCAAGGTTCGATGCTCTCCGACGGTACCGAGCGGAGGCGGATGGCCGACATGACCGCCTCCTCGGCGGTGGGCACGCCGGCCAGATCGATTGGCAGTGCGGTGGCGAACTCATGATCGCTGTTGAGCACGACGACGCGGGATCCGCGGGCCTCGATACCGTTTGCCACGTGTTCGTGACCCAGACAAAAGAGCTTGACTCCCCACCGCGATGCAAGCGTCTCGACCTGCTCAGCGGAATACCCCCGTCCCCAGACCATCAAGTAGGCGGAGCCCGCCACCCCCACATCGGTCCGCCAACGGTAGTCCTCGTCGGTCAGATCGCGGTCCAGCACGGCGGGATCGAACCCCGGCCGCGGTCCCGGGAGCGAATGGGCACACAGGAGGCCCGCATCACTCCTGGCCGCCAGTGGCAATGCCCGAATGAGCGCCTTGATCGCCTCCGCCACCTGTGTCCAACCGTCGCCATAGGCGAATGCCAGCCCGTCGTTGAACAACGCCACGCTGTCCCCGCCCCCCTTGGAGACGCCTTTTCCGGTCATCTGGGCGAGCTCATGGTTGGCCAGCAACAGGCAGACCTGGTTTGGATAAGAAACGATCAGCGCGGCGACACGCAGCAGCATTCGGTGGCTGAGGTCCACCCTGTTGACCAAATGCTCGCTGTGGATGATCTCATGGAGGATGAGGTGGTTGCCGGCCGACTCCAGACAAGCCAGCTTGACGATCCTGGAAAGGTGATCGGGGTTGTCATGCAGGTCCCCGGTCACCAGCACACGACCGGAGTTTGGCAGACGGAACACGGATCCGGCCCGGTGCGGCGAACTACGCAACGCGTCCGCCGCCTTTCGGAGGATCCCCATGACCTCAGCGGCGCTCTTGCCCGGATTATTCATGACCCTCTACTGCGGCCGCCGCCCTCGCGACGACGTTTATGAATAATCCGGGCTTCAGGTCCGGTGGCAGGGTCATCTCCCAAGCATAGGCTGCGGCCCGGTTGGGGTGAGACCCTCCCAACCTGCACTAATCACATCCCCAGCGTCAACTCTTGCTTGCCTCCGCGGATCCCCAGGGCAAAATACAAGAGCCAGCGGCCGGCACCGTCGGCTCCGCTGGATGTGCTGGGATGTTCAGACATACCGCTAGAATCTCCGGCTGGCTCCTGCTTGCGGCGCTGGCCTTGGCGCTCGCCCTCGCCGTCTGGTTCGAGGCGCTGTTCATTCTGGCGGTCCTCGCGTTCGTCGCGGTCGGCGGCCTGGTGATGCTGCTCCGTAACACCCGCCGCGACGCCGCCCGTCACAGGAAAACCGAGGAGGCGCTCAAGGGCTCTAAAGAGCAGTTCCGGTCGGTGATGGGAATGGCCAAGGACGCGGTCATCGTCGCCGATCACCAGGGCGTCATCACCCTTTGGAACAAGGCCGCGCAGGAGATCTTCGGGTTTTCGGCAGCCGAGGCGGTGGGCGAGCCCCTGACGCTCATCATCCCCGATCGATTCCACGAGGCGCACCTGCGCGGCCTCGAAAGGGCCAAGACCACCGGGCGTGGAAAGGTCCTGGGCCAGACCGTGGAGTTGATGGGACGCCGAAAGGACGGTAACGAGTTCCCCGTGGAGCTGTCGCTCACCCGCTGGAGATCGAGCCAGGGAGTGTTCTTCACCGGGATCGTCCGCGACATCACCCGGCGCAAGCGGATCGAGGAGGCGCTGCGTGAGAGCGAGCAGCGCCTCCGCCAGCTGACAGAGAACATCCGCGAGGTCTTCTGGATGACCAGTGCCGACGGCCACGAGATGATCTACGTGAGCCCGGCGTATGAGGAGGTATGGGGTCGGACTTGCCAGAGCCTCTATGAAAATCCAAGGAACTGGATGGAGGCGATCCACTCCGAGGACCGCGAACGCGTGTCCAAGGCGTTCTTCGGGGGTGCGGCGGAGAAGGGGTATGACGTGGAATACCGGATCATGCGGCCGGACGGGTCGGTCCGCCGGATTCGGAACCGGGGGTTCCCGATCCGCGACGATCAGGGCCGTGTGAATCGCATTGCCGGACTCGCCGAGGACATCACCGAGCTCGCCCGCCACCGGGAGCAGCTCGAAGCGCTGGTCGAGGAACGGACCGCCCAGCTCAAGAAGTCTCACGCGAGTCTTCGTGTCGCCGATCGGCTCGCCTCGATCGGCACGCTGACCGCCGGGCTCGGGCACGATATGAACAACATCCTGTTTCCGATCCGGTGCCGGTTTGACGCCCTGGACTGGAAGAAGGTGCCCGCGGACCTCAGGGACCTCCTGGAGGCGACCCGCAACACCATCGGCCACCTCCAGGGGCTGTGCGACGGCCTGCGGCTGCTGGCGGTGGACCCCCAGGACAGCCGCGCCTCCGGTGGTACAACATCGCTTGCCGCCTGGTGGCGTCAGGTGGAGCCCCTGTTGAGCAAGATGCTGCCGGACAACGTCTCGCTAAGAACCGATCTGGCCCCCGACCTGCCCCCGATCAAAGTCGCGCCGCACCGACTCACCCAGGCGGTGCTGAACCTCATCGTCAACGCGGCGGAGGCGACGCGGGGCGGCGGTCGAGTCCGCATCTGGGGAAAGCTCGACGAGAACCAGACCATGGTGACCATCGGCGTCACCGATGACGGTGTGGGGATGAGCAGGCGGGTCAAGCAGCGCGCGTTCGACCCATTCTTTACGACCAAGAAGCGAAGGCTCTCCACCGGGCTCGGCCTCTCTCTGGTCCACGGCGTGGTGACGATCTCTGCGGGAACTGTGAACATCGAATCGGAGCCCGGCAAGGGGACGACGGTCGTGTTGAAGTTCCCCGTCGCCGCGGCCGACGCGCTCTCACCGGAGGTGCCGGCCGCCGCCCAACGCGGCCGAGCGGTGGTCTCGCTGACCGACCGGCGGCGGGCGGCGTGGGTCTCAAACCTGCTGAGCATCGCCGGGTACGTCGTCGAGGCCGGTGAAAACGGGGGGCCCGGAGACACCAGCCTCTGGGTCACGGAGCCCACGGCCCAAAACCTCAAGAGGGCCAGGCGGTTCTTTGCCGGTCAGCCCCGGCGCAGCGCTATTGTTCTGGGAAACGCCGACGCCGATTGGACCCGACTGGGGGCTGTCGTAGTCGAGGATATCGAGAGCCTCGAGTCGATCCGCACTGCCGTCCACGCTGTAAGCTCGAGGGACCCGGAAACCAAGGCATGACGCAACCGCCTATCCGCGTACTGTGTGTCGATGACCACGCGTTTCTGGGCGAGGGATTGAAAGCCCGGCTCGATGTGGAGCCGGATATGGAATTCGTCGGGTACCTCTCCACGGCGGGGAATCTCGCCGGTCACGCCCGTCGAACCCGCGCCGATGTCGTCCTGCTCGATATCGAGATGCCCGGCGAGGACGCATTCGAGCAAATGGCGGAGCTGAACCGCCTGTCCCCTCACGTGCGAACGATCCTACTCAGCGCCCACGTGCGCGATCACTACATCGATGCCGCCTACCAGGCCGGCGCCTGGGGGTACATTTCAAAGAGCGACTCCCCCGATGCGGTGATCGACGGCATCCGCAAGGTCCACAGCGGGGAACCCGCCTTCGGTGCCGAGGTCATGGCTCGGACGCAGCCGGCCAAGCCTGCGGTGAGCGGAGGGTCGCGGACGGCGGCGGCGGGCTCGAAACGCAGGCTCTTGACGTCACGGGAGGAGCAGATCCTGCGGATGATCGCGGGCGGAATGTCCCGCACCACGATCGCCGAAGTGCTGTGCCGCAGCCCCATGACCATCGACAACCACCGGAAGTCGATCATGAAAAAGCTTGGAATCCACGATCGTGTGGAGTTGGCTCGCTACGCGATCGCGGAAGGGTTTGGTGAGGTCTAGCGCAGTTTGGCGTAGGGCCGGCTGTGCCGGCCGTCTTCTCTTGCCGACAGCCGATAGCCCTTTGGCTCCCTCTGGCCGGCGTGCGCGCCTCGGAGAAAAGAGCAGGGTTCAGGGTCGAGCGCAGTTTGCGTCCAAGCGTAGCGTCCGGAGGCCTCTCCGGAGCCCTCGAAAAAAAGACATGCCCGGCCTGAAGACCGGGCATGTCGGGACCTTCCGCCCCCTCCGAGTTATCGCCTGGCCGCCACGCCAGACAACAGGAACCGGGCCTGCGTCTCCGGGCCCAAACGCCGCGGGAGCCGGAAGCCCTCATGAAAGGACTCAAGTCACCAAGGGCCCTTCTCTTGCGCTCGTGGGGGGGCCTTTCTCCTAGCATTGATTAGGCGCGACGCCCTCGCCCGCGTCCATAGCTAAACGAGGGCATATTTGGCTTGTCCCCGCCCGAAGCGACGGACAGCTACCCCCAGTTGGCCAGCAGCGCCAGCAGATCGGGGACGCCGACCAGGCAGTCGCCATTGACGTCCGCCACACAGGTGGGCGGGCAGGGCACCGAACACGGGCCCCATGCGGCCAGCAGCGCCAGCAGATCGGGCACGTTCACCGTGCAATCGCCGTTGAGGTCGCCGGGCACGCCTGCCGAGGTCCCGCTGTTCTTCTGGAGGATAACGACATCGGCCAGCTCGTCGATCAGGACCAGGTCGAGATCGCAGTCATTATCGATATCCACCATCAACGCGCAGGAAGCCGCCTGGGGGGCCAAGAACTCGCGGTCGAACGCGTAGGTACCGTTGCCGTCGTTGGTAAACAGCCGCCAGTCGCCTGAGAAGCTCGAGGTGACCCAGTCCAGATCGCCGTCGCCGTCGATATCCCCGAGGTCGGTGGCCAGGGGGAAGGGATCAGTCACCATCAGCTGGGGGGCGGCCAGGCCGCCCGCGCCGTCTCCGAGCAGGATGGCGCCGGTGTTGCTCGTCGAGTTGACACTGGCCACGTCTTCGGTCCCGTTGCCGTCCACATCGCCAATGACGAGCATCCAGACGCTCCCCCCCGAACTCTGGGAGCCCGCGACCGTGAAGGTCCCGTCACCGTCAGCGGTATTGACGATGATGCGCTGGCCGGCCCGCGCCCCGATCACGAGATCGAGGATCCCGTCGTCATTCATGTCCGCTGCGGCCAGCGCCCACTCACCGTCGCCGCCGCCCTCGAAGAAGGTGGGCGGGCCGAAGACGCCGGTGCCGTCATTGAAGAGGATGGACATGCTACCGATGCCGCTGGAGTTGGTGTTGACGATGTCGATGTCGCCGTCGCCGTCGGCGTCGAGGACGGCGATCCCGCGCGGAGCGGCGCCGACGATGACTTCCTGTTGCGGAGCGAAGGTGCCGTCACCGTTGCCCAGCAGGATCGAGACACTGGAAGTATTGATGTTGACCACGCAGATGTCCGCATCGCCGTCGCGGTTGAAGTCCGAGGGCGCCGAAGGGCTGGCCCGATCGTTGACGGGGAAGGTAGTCGCAAGAAAGGGATCAAAGAGGCCCGTGCCGTCGGCCGAATTGAGAAATACCCGAAGGTCGGCGGTGTCCTCGTTAACGATGGTGATGTCGCAGAAGCCGTCGTTGTCGAGGTCGGTCGCGATCCCGCCATAGGCGCGGCTGCTCTGAAGCGGCGTTGTCCGCGTGGTCATCGTGTCCAGCAGCGCAAAATCCATGGGCGAGGCCAGGGCCCGAGCCCAGAACTGATAGGAGTAACCGGCCGCCCGCAGCGGCGTGCCGTCAGCGGCCTTGAGGTCGTTGGAGAGAATGACCATCACCTGCTCGCCGGCGGCAAGGGGCTGCGAAGGGACAAGCGCAACCGTCTGGTTGCCATGGGAGAACGCGTAGGTGCCGGTGACCGTACCGCTCCAGCGCCCGAACGCCCAGAAGCTCGACGCGTTGACCGAGGACACCAGGACCGGTTGATCGAAATGGATCCGAATGGACGTGCCGGGGGCTGCGGCGACCGAATGCGGGGCCGGTTCCGCCGACAACACGGCGAGCTGACCGGCGGCGGGGCCGCCCGCAGCCATGACCGCCGCCCCGATCAGGGCAAGCCGCAGGTCGGGGCGCCCGGATCCTCTCGCCGGGGTCTCCATCGGCTCTCTCCATGCGCGTGCCTGGGGCGTGTCGGCCGGCACACCATGGTAGCACCCGATCGACTCACTCGATGAAGAGCGCTGCCTCACCGTATCCGGCCGGTCGCTTCCGCCGCGGCTGGAAGATCGCGTTTGACCGACCTTGCAGGGGCGCTTCCCTCACCATGCCGACATCGATGATGCGCTCCCAGCTGCTGGCGGCGTGAACCGGCGAGTACTCGATGCCGATCGATCGGCGGCCGAGGGCCCGGGCCACGGTCAAGGTCGTGCCGCTACCCAGAAACGGGTCGAGCACGAGATCGCCTTCGTTGGAGCAGGCCCTGCACGACGCGCTCCAGGTAGACCTCCGGGATCTGGTTGTGGTAGCTGATGTCGGCACTCCGCGCCCTATTGCAACCCGGCAACATTGAACCTCGGATTCCTACTTCTGATCTGCTCCAGTTCGATCGCGCGAAGCTCTCGCTTGGACGTTCCACCAGGCAAAACGTAGTACTCCGTTACTACGTCTTTGGGTCCTTGTCGCCAGAGGTGTTGTGCTAGCATTTTGTTGTCTGAGTGGTTGATGTGCTTTCCCAGACGCTGTCGCAGATTCGACGCTTCGCCGACATACAGGGCTTGCTTCGAATGGGCGTCAAGGAAAACGTAGACGCCTGGTGCAGCAGGCACATTTTGAAGACTCAACTCGGTCAATCTGACCAACGTTGCATTCTGTGGGCGTAAAAGCTTTGACACGATCTCAGGTTCAAGCTTTCGCTGCTTGCGCAAGCCTAAGGCGGCCCAGCGGTATTCGAGTGGCGTGAAACCGGGAGCAATGTTCTGCGCAAGTTCATCAAAACCGACAGCAAGCATCGGATCACAGAGAACATCATCAAGAGTCACACCATCTCGGCGCTCCAACATCCGAATCGCGATCTCGGCCGCGAATCGATACTCATCAACGTCGAGCAACGTCTTTCTTGTCGTCTTGACGCCCAATCCGCTGGATTTGCGCAGGTTCATCAGCGCACGGTTGAGTTCTCGAGGTGGTGCGTCCAGCCCGAACCTTTGGCACTCTGCCAGAAAGGCGGCGTTGAGCTCTGGATCTGTGATGACTCGATCCGCCGAATAGCCTTGGTGCGAGCTTTCAAAGGCCTTTCGGAGCAGATCCCGATTCACGCCGCTGGGGCGACCAGGTTCCATGAGGGTCGTCGTCTTGCTATCAAGGCAGATTTGGCGCCCTTGCGATCATTCGACTCTGTCGGACGCACTGCAAACGTCACTTCTGAGCCGTTGCTCAAACCCGAGAAATTGTATTTATCTCTCGCGCGTTCAAGCCAAGTAGAAAGGTCGCTTGTGTCACCGACGTACTTGATGGCATATTCAACTCGAAGCGTGTAGATCCCTGGCTTCGGTGGAACCGTTCTCGAGTCACTGTTCTTAAGGCTGTAAGGAGTCGAGAGCCTGAACTTCGGCCACTTTGCGGCGATTCGCTGTCCTTCCCTGCGCCAATTCCTCGAGTACTTGCGAATTCGCAGTGCTGCCCATCGGTAGAGTAGCGGCGCAAAGCCCGGACAGATTCCCGCAGCCAATTGATCGAACTCCTGAACCACGGCAGGATCACAGAGCAACGCGTCCAGCGTGACCTGATGCCGATCGCGCACTCTTCGCCACGCGATTTCTGCAGCAAACTCGCACTGATCGATCTGCTTGGGATCGAGCCTTGTCCGCTTCGTTGGCCCCAGTGCCTTGAGGCGATTCGCCTTGCGAACACGAAGGAGAGACCGGTTCCAATCTGCAGGTTCACCGTCCATTCCGCGTGATTTTAGATGCGAAATGAAGGCAACGTTCAATTCAGGGTCGGCGAGGACGCGGTCGGTAGAATAGCCGCAACGAACCGCATCGAACGCGCGAATGATCTCTGCCTCAATGGCGGTGAGTCCTCGGATTCGAGTGATTCGA
>JADFKZ010000168.1 GCA_022564665.1 Planctomycetota bacterium
TTCTCAGCCCACAGGTGCGCATCGTTCATGGCGTCGATCAACTGGGCGGTGACCCGCAGGTTGTTGCCCGCTCTCCTCACGCTCCCTTCCAAGACATATCGCACATCCAACTCCCTGCCGATCGACCGGACGTCGCGTTCCCTGCCTTTCAGCGTCATGGCGGACGTGCGGGAGATGACCCGGAGGGTCTGGATCTTGGACAGATCCGCGATGAGCTCTTCGGTCAGGCCGTCGGCGAAATACTCGTTCTCCTTATCGGGGCTGAGACTGTCGAACGGCAAGACGACGATCGACTGCATGGCTGCGGTCGACAGGGTTGTCGGATTTGCCAACGCGCCAGCCATCGCGGCCGCCGTGGCAAATCGGTCAGCCGGCACACGGCTGAGGGCCTTCATCGTCAGCTCTTCGACGGCAACTGGGATGCTCTCTCGCACGGCTCTCAGGCGGCGCACGGGCTCTGACAGCTTCCGCGCGATGATTGCTTGTACGCTGGGGCCAGTGTGGGGCGGCTCGCCCGCTAGCATCTCATACAGCACGCAGCCGAGGGAGTAGATGTCGCTCCGCCCGTCGAGCTGGTCCTCCCCGCTGGCCTGCTCGGGACTCATGTACGCCGGAGTCCCGATGGCGAGGCCCGTTTCGGTTAGTCGCTCCGCTCCTGCTGCCGTGATCACTCGGGCAATGCCAAAGTCCGCAACGACCGCATGGCCCTCTTCGAGCAGGATGTTCTCCGGCTTGATGTCGCGGTGAATGACATCGTGTTTGTGTGCGGAGTTGAGGGCGTCGGCCACTTCACTCGCAATCTTTATCGAGTCCTCAATCGACAGTTGCTTGTCGCGGTTCAGCCGATCCCGTAACGACTCCCCCTCCACGTAGGGCATGACGTAGAAGAGGAAACCTTCGGCGTCCCCTGAATCGAGGAGCGGCAGGATGTGTGGGTGATTGAGCTGGGCGGTGATCTTGATTTCACGAATGAACCGCTCGGGGCCGATAGCCGCGGCGAGTTCCGGGCGGAGGACTTTGATTGCAACGTGACGGTCGTGCTTGAGGTCCCGGGCGAGGTAGACGGTAGCCATGCCACCGCTGCCCACTTCCTGCTCGATGGCGTAGCGGTCGGCGAGGGCGGCTTTCAGGCTTTCGAAGGTGTCGGTCATCGACGGGTAAGATGCGCACTCGGTTACGATCGCGCGAGGTCCGGGCCGCAAAAATCCGCACTTTGTCTGCGGTAATTCGCGGCCGCTATACCCCGCCGGGGAGTCGAACCCCGAACCTACTGATTAAGAGACAGGTCAAGTCTGGCATGAAACTCTGGCAACTTGCTGTCAAACCGCGAGTTCGTGTCGTCCGTTGCCGGACTTGAGGCGTCAGAATGCCAGACTTTGCAAGGTCTAACTGACACAGTAACTGACACACCGCGGTGTACAACGTCGGCGGTGTGCACCGTACCTATGTGGGGAGGTTAGAACGCGGAGAGAGCGGCGTTACGGTGGAGGCACTGGCGGCGATCTTGGCCGCGTCTCATCGGCCCTGCTCCCCGATAAGTCGCGCAATCCGCCCCCGCACATCGCGCACCACCGGCTGCAGCTCTTCATCGGCACCCTGCCACAGGTCTACGAACCCGCTGTAGTACTCCACCGCCTTCTCGCGATCCCCTCGCGCTTCATACAGCTCGCCAAGCCGTTTGTACGCCGGTCCCAGTCGGTCGAACTCGCCCGCCAGACGTTCACGGTCTGGACGGGTGATCACCCGCTCGTAGACGACCAGCGCAGAGTCCGGCTCCCCACTGAGATCGTATGCGCTCGCGAGCCAGTAGAGCCGGCGTGTGCTGCCAAACCATACTTCCTCGAAAGCCGCTCGATACGCCGCGATCGCATCAGCATACCGTCGCTCGGCGATTGCCACTGTGCCGTCCCACTCGTAAAGGTCAGCAACCCTTCGCGTGGCAGCAGCCTCCCACTCACCCCTGAGCCGCCGGACAACCTCTGTTCGCCCCGCTGCCGCGTAGATGTCGGCCATCGCAGCGTAGGGGCGGTCGGCGGCGGCGGCCATGTCCAGCGGGTAGCGCTCGAGGACCGTCTCGAGCCTGCGCACGGCCACCTCGGGCGCGTCCCGGTACCGCACCTCGTGCCTGATGGGCCAGACGGCCCAACGTAGCACGTCGAGCCCGTTTCCTTCACGCAAGGCATCGGCGACTCGCCGGGCTGCAACCCGCTCGGCGTCCGCAAGCTGGCCACGCACCTCATACAGCACGGCGCGAAAACGCGTGGCCCGCTCTCCGGCCTCCTGAAGGGCCAGGACCGCCGAGTCGGCAGTGGCGTAATCATGCAGAGCGGCGGCCAACCACACCCGACTCTCGATCGCGCGCGGATTGCCCGGGCCCCACCGGTCGAATTCGACCTGGGTCGACTCCGCGTCCTCCCAGCGTCCCTGGGCAACCAGCGCCGCAACCAGCCCATTGTAGTTCTGCCATATTGCGCCCTGAGCAATCGCCTGCCGGAACAGCGCCTCCGCCTCAGTCCACCTCCGCCGGTCCCATAACCTAACGCCCAGATTGTTGAGGGCGGTTTTGTTCTCCTGATCGATCTCCAGCACGGACTGATAGGCCTCGATGCTCTTGTCCGGATCGGGCACGACCTGACTGTAGAAGCGCGCCGTGGCGAGATAGCGTTCGACAGGAGGCAGCCGGTCCCGCAGCTCAAAGGCGCGCGTTGTGGCCGCATTGATGCGCGATCGCTCACGGCCGCGATTCGAGAGGATCACCCCCAGCCGACGATACGCCATCGCGAACGTCGAATCGTGTGTCAGCGCTTCCTCGAGGAGCCCGACGGCGCGCTCCCAATCTCCGGTCTGTTGGGTTCGACCCGACCGCGTGTAGAGCCTGAGCGCCTCGATTGACGAGGTCGTCACCCGGGCAAGCGGGTCGCCGGCGCGTATGGTCTTGAGCGACTCGCCGATCCGCTCCCGCAGCTTGGCGGACAGGCGGTCGACCGCGTCGACGAGCGCTGCTGCATCGTCGGCCCGCTCGCGCAACGCCAACAACTCGGCGCCGTCCCCCGCGGCGAGCAACCTCACCGAGATTACGAAGCTGGTCCCGAGCATACCCACGTCCCCCACCACCAGCGCTTCGGCCCCTTCACGCTGTGCGATCTCACGGGCGAGGGAGACATCCACCGTCGTCCCTGCCTCTCGATTCATGCGCGCCAGCGACTGCTGGATCGCCGAGGCGTCCACGAGCCGCACGATGGGAGACTGGGACAGATCGATGCGAAACGCCTCGGTGACCGACTCGGCCACGTTGGCTTCGGGTGTTCGGTCGTCGAACTCCGCCACGATCAGGAGGCCGCGCTCTCCGAGCACACCGGTGGTGATCAGGGTTCCGGCCGGGCCGATGCCCATGGCCCGCATCGTTGTATAGCCCGACACCGCGACGGCCAGACCGGCAAACGCCAGCCCGCCGCCCATGAGTGATTTACGCCAGGTGAACCACCGCTGCGCGCCGTTGGCCGGTGTCGTGACCACGGCGCCGGTCGTGCGCGCCAGCGCCCGTTGCCGCTCGTGGTGCCCGGTCACCAGCATGATGGGTAGCCCGATGGCCAGGAGTGCGATCGCCCCGAGGAACATCCAGTCGGGCAGCCCGAGCTGGATCATGATCAGGTAAACGAGGCCGAGCACCACCGCGGACGCGGCGCCGAACAACCCAGCCACCCGAACCGGATGTGCCTGTCGGATCGCGGCTTCGGTCCCCGACGAGATCACCGGCTGCGTCCCCGTCGGCGTCATCCCCCCACTCGGCGTCGCCAACACCTCCAACTGCTGCAGCAACTGCTCCGCACTCTGCCATCTGTCGGCGGGCTTCTTCTCCAAGCACTTCATCACCAACTGGGCCAAAGCGGGCGGTACAGTCTCTCGGTACTTCGTTACTGGGGCAGGTGCTTCTGTCACGTGCGCGGCCAGAATCATCTGCGGTGTCGTTCCCGTGAACGGGGGACGTCCCGTGAGCATTTCGTACCCAACCACACCCACGGCGTAGATGTCCGCCCGGTGATCCATCGTGGGGTCCGCCGTAGCCTGCTCCGGCGCCATGTACGCCGGCGTGCCGAGCGCCACGCCGGCGGTCGTGAGCTTGGCGCGGCCCGTCGCTTCGCTCACCGCCTTGGCCACGCCAAAATCGGTCACCAGTGCGTGACGTCCGCTGAGCATCACGTTGTCCGGCTTGATGTCGCGGTGCACCACGCCCTGCTCGTGCGCGTGAGCCAGGGCATCGACGATCTCGCGCAGTATCTTCACTGCGTCGGCGATCGGAAGCTCCCCGTGTTGTACAAGGCGCTCGCGCAGCGACTCGCCTCTCACGTACGGCATCACGTAATAGAGGAAACCGTCGGCTTCGCCGGAGTCGTGCAGCGGGAGGATGTGCGGGTGCTGGAGTTGGGCGGCGATCTCGATCTCGCGGAGGAACCGCTCCGGGCCGAGGGCGGCGGCCAGCTCGGGCCGCAGTACCTTCACCGCGACCTTGCGATGGTGTTTCAGATCCTCGGCGAGGTATACCGTCGCCATGCCGCCGGCACCCACTTCTTCTAGAATGGTGTAGCGGTCGGCTAGGGCGGTCTTGAGACGGTCGAAGGTGTCGGTCATGGTGCTGCGACTACCGTTGGGGGCTTGAGTAAGATGCAGCCTGCGGGCTCAGGTAGCCAGCGTCTCGAACAAGGCGCGCAGTGCTGAATGGAGCCGAGATTTCAACCCAATGAGATTGGTCAAGAATCCGGGGACGAATCCGGGGAATGGCCCCAAGAAGAGACCAGGCGGAATCGACCTAACTTGTTGTCTCGCTTGTAGTACCCCGCCGGGGAGTCGAACCCCGAACCTACTGATTAAGAGTCGAAGGCTTGGTGGTGCGCACTGTGGGAGAAACACAGCAACTGCCACAATCACGGCGTCTAACCGCCAGGGAGTGTTCTGCGGACGACAGGTTTTTGCCAACAGGTCCCTACAGAAATCCCTACACTCCGGTTACGCTGGGTGGCCCTAACCAACCTTCCGTAACGCCCCTGGCACTTTCCCGAGGTACTTGCGCAAAGCTATTCGATCCGTCTCGAGGAATGTCTCGACCGGAAAATCCTCGTAGATGTCAGTCACGTCTCGCCGTTTGTGCCCGAGATACCGACGTCGCCGAGTGCGGGGAATCTGGGCCTGCTCCATCCACGCTGCGTAGCTCTTTCGGGCTGTGCGGGGCGTCACGTCAGGCGCAACAGTCCTAAGGTCCGCCCGGAACTTCTTATAAAGGAATACGGGCGTGACTATTGGTTGGACGAGCGGCACGACTCGCTCGGCCCCTCCTGTCTTGGTCCCGTGAATCAAGACCCGTATCCCCTCAACCTCCCAATCTCCGCTCAGGTACTCGCTTGGTCGCATCCCGGTGACGCACATTGACCACCACATCCGCCCGATGATCGGGCCCGCAGCCTCGGCGATTTCGCGGGCGCGCTCTACCGACACCCCCGTTGTCTGTTTCGGCCGATACCGTCGCGGCTGTACGTCATCGCGGACGGCCTTGTAGACCTCATCCCGCTTGCCTATCGTGTGCCGTGCGAATGAAAGGGCTGCAGCGCGGGCCAGGTTGAAGATTCGCGCTCCGTTCGCGCGCTCCTTGTAACCAACAACGAGACCAGGTAACGCATCAACGGTGGTCAACTCATTTGCCGGCTCAAGTATAAGGTTCAACGCTCCACGGTAGCCGGCAATCGTCGTGGGACGGAGGTCCACGGTCTC
>JADFKZ010000169.1 GCA_022564665.1 Planctomycetota bacterium
ACTCCCCGGCTGTGAGCAGCTCCCAGGCCCATTCGATCGCCTCGGCCTTGAAGTAGTCGCCGAACGACCAGTTCCCGAGCATCTCAAAGAAGGTGTGGTGGTAGTGGTCACGGCCCACGTCCTCGAGGTCGTTGTGCTTGCCGCCGGCCCGGATGCACTTCTGGCTGTTGACGGCGCGGCGAAGACCCGCCAATGCGCTTCCGGCCTCGACCTGGCCGAGAAAGATCGGCTTGAATTGGTTCATTCCCGCGTTGGTGAAAAGGAGCGTCGGGTCATCATGGGGCACGACCGGGCTGGAGGGGGCGAAGGTGTGTCCGTGCCGATTGACAAAATGGTCGATGAACTGGCGGCGGACACGCGCCGCGGTTGGTGTTGAGGCCCTCTTGGTCGTCATATCGTCGTGCAACGGTGAAAGTGTAGCCGGTTCGCCCGGCGGGCCCGGAGGAGTAAGGGTATTCTGGGTGACGCTTGGCGCCTGGGACGCGCAGGGCGTGGGAGCCGTTGTCGTGGGCGAACGCAGATCAATCGTGGGTGGCAACTGGAAGATGAACACCGACCTCGCCGCAGCGGTGGAGCTTGCCGACAACGTGGTCGCCGGGTGTCAGGCGTTGCTCAGCGAGTGCGACGTCGCGGTCTTTCCGCCCTTTCCCTACCTGCAGGCGGTGGGCCGGGCGCTGGGGAACCACGGTCTTCTGCTCGGGGCGCAGGATGTCTACCACCAACCCAACGGCGCCTACACCGGGGAGGTCAGCAGCGCAATGCTCCTGGATCTGAACGTGCAGATCGTGCTGGTCGGCCACTCCGAGCGGCGGCACGTCATCGGGGAGGACAATGAGCTGGTCAATACCAAGGTCCGGGCATCGCTGGAATCGGGGCTCCATGTGATCCTGTGCATCGGAGAGACGCTCGAGCAGCGCCAGGCCGGCCGGACCAACCAAGTCAACGTGGCGCAGCTCGTGGCGGGGTTGCAGGGGGTCGGGACCGAACAGATGCGGCAGGTGACCGTCGCATACGAGCCGGTCTGGGCGATCGGTACAGGTCAGACGGCAACGCCTCGGGACGCCGTCGCCGTCCACCGTGTGGTGCGCCGGACCATCGCTGATCTATATGATGAAGACACCGCCGGATCGGTTCGCATACAGTATGGCGGCTCGGTCACGGCCTCCAACGCCGCGGATCTGTTTGCGGAGCCCGAGATCGACGGTGCGCTGGTCGGAGGGGCGTCGCTTGAGGCCGACCAGTTCATGGGCATCGTCCGGGCTGCCGTCGAGAGTTGACAATGCACAGCGCGAGGCACAAGTTCCAATGAGCGCGTGGTTCTGGGTCACGACAGTGGTGTTCATCATCGTCGCGGGGGTGATGGTGCTGATCATCCTTGTCCAGCGCCCCCAGGGCGGAGGGTTGGCGGGGGCGTTCGGCGGTGCGGGCGGCGCCAGTACCGAGACGGTCTTCGGCGGCCGCGTCGGCGATGCACTGACCTGGGCCACCGTCATCGCGTTTGTGGTCTACCTCGGCCTGGCCATCGCGCTGAACCTACTTGATGATGTCAGCCCATCGACGGGCCGGGTCGTGGCCACCCAGCCCGATACCCGCGAGACCGTCCCCGGCACCGATGGAACTCCTCAGACCGAGGAATCGAAAACGATCTTCCTGGGCGGCCCGATCCCCGGAAGACCCGGCGACGTGAGCGACGAGGACCCTGCCGGCGAAGAGCCATAACCCGTATACGTCATGGCCGTCCACTGGGCCCTCGCGACAACGTTTTGTGATTCATCCGGGTCAACGGTAGCGCGATGATTCGATCGATGACTGGATTCGGGGTGGCCACGGCGGAAGCCGATGGTGCCAGCTACTCGGTCGAGGTGCGGTCGCTCAACAGCCGATACTTCAAGGCCTTGATCCGGTTGCCCGAGGAGCTGCAGGGGCTCGAGGCAGAGCTGGAGTCGACCCTCACCCGGCGGCTGACCCGCGGCAGCGTCGTCCTGACGGTCCGCTACTCCGACGCGTCCGCCGACGCCGCGGTCAGGATCAACGCCGACGCGCTGCGGAGCTACCTAGACCAGCTCCGTTCTGTGATCGGAATCACCAAGGACGCGAACCCAGGCGATCTGGGGTCACTGCTCACTCTGCCAGGGGTGCTGGTGCCTGGCACTGCGGAGGAACTGCTTCAACGGGTTCGCCCGGTGCTTGACCGCCTGGTGGAGCAAGCATGTGACCGGGTTATGGCGATGCGTGTCCGTGAAGGCGCCATGCTCCATGAGGATCTGCGCCGGCACTGCGGGCAGATCACAAACCGCCTGGCCGCCGTCAGCCAGCGGGCGCCGCAGGTGGTCGAGCAGTACCAGCGGCGGCTCCGCGAGCGGATCAACGGCCTGCTGGCGGAGTCGGGCGCGGCCCTCCGTGACGAGGATCTGATACGGGAGGTGGCGGTGTACGCCGAACGATCCGACATCGCCGAGGAGGTCACGCGGCTCCAGGGGCACCTCTGCCAGTTCGCTGAGATTATCGATGCTGAGGCGGAGGACCCCGCCGGCCGCACGCTGGAGTTCATCGGCCAGGAGATGCTTCGCGAGGCCAACACGATCGCCAGCAAATGCCTCGACGTCGAGATCAGCCGGCAGATCGTCGAGATCAAAGGCGCGATCGACAGGATCAAGGAGCAGGTCCAGAACGTGGAATAAGCAGCGCTGTTGGTTATTGGCCATTTGGTTCGCGTTGCGGTGCCAACCGCCGAAAGCCAACGGCGAATATCCAACACCACCCTTGCTCCGCGGGCCAAGGCAGGCCACATTGTGTGCTATGGGCATGCCCGACCTCCTCCCCGAGCCACCGCACAGCCTCGACCCCGTTGGCCGCCAGCAGCAGGAACGCCAGGCTTTTGACCCCGATGAGCTGGCCGATGTCCTGAGCCGGTATGACCTGGGTCGAATCGAGCAGATCCGGGTCTACCCTTACGGCTCCCGCCAGGCCCCCAAGGTCCGTATCACGACCTCCACCGGTCGGTTCCTGCTCAAGCGCCGGGCGCCGGGGCGGGATGACCCGCGGCGGGTCGCGTTTGCCCACGGTCTGCTGCTGTATCTGGCCGACCGCGGCTACCCGGTGAGCCCGCCGATTCGTTGCCGGGCGGGCGGTGACTCACTGCTGGCGATCAATGGGCGCATCTACGAGCTCTTTGCATACGTCCGCGGCGATCGCGACGATGGCTCGCCGGCCTCGGCAGCCGCCGCCGGGGAGGCGTTGGGCTCGCTGAACCGGCTCCTGTTTGATCATCGGCTGTCCGCAGGTCTCAAGGCAGGACCGCTGGTGGGCTCCTACCACGCGGCGGCCGCCGTCGGGGAAAAGCTCCAATTGGTGCCCGCGGCGGTCGCGGCCTTCGACCCGGGCACGGATCGCGGCGGCCTTCAACGGGTCTCGGCCTCCCTCCTGCGGGCGTACCGCCAGGCCGCACAAAGGGCTGGGGAAGCGGGGTTTGCCGGATGGCCCAAAGGAATCATCCATGGCGACTGGCATCCCGGCAACCTGCTCTACGCCGACGGCCGGGTGGTGGCTGTGCTGGATTTCGACTCAGCGCGGCTGGAGCCGAGGGTGGCGGACGTGGCCAACGCCGCGCTGCAGTTCTCCATGCGGTACGGTTCCAGCGCCGACCCGCGGACCTGGCCGCCGGATCTTGACTTCCAGCGATTCCGTAGTCTTCTTTGCGGCGTTGACCGGACGACGGCGCGTATCATTGAGCCGGATGAGCTCCTGGCAATACCGTGGCTGATGATCGAGGCACTCGTTGTCGAGAGCATCGTCCCCATCGCGGCAACCGGGAGCTTTGGTGGAATGTGTGGGTTGAGGTTCCTGGAGATGGCCCAGGCCAAGGCAGACTTCATCGCACGGCGGGCCAAGGAGCTCGCAGGTTCCTTGAAGGGGTGAGCGATGCGCATTGCGTGGACGGCGTGTCAGGTGACGATGATGGTGACGGCGTGGCTGGTCATGGCGGCCTCCCTGGCGGCCGCCGCATCGGGACAGGTCTCACTCGGTCATCCTGGCGCCGCGCCGGCTGCGGGTGATGGCGCGGAGGCCGCCGGCGGAGGCACCCCGGCGGTGTCGGCCGATCGAGCCGTTGAGACGTTGGAGCTTCTTGTTGAGCAACTGGACGATCCGTCCTACGCGGCGCGGCAGGAGGCATCGGCCCGTCTGCTGGAGCGGGCGTTTTCCATCGAGCAGATCAAGCAGCGGCTCTCCCGCCGGGACCTGTCGCCGGAGCAGCGGCATCGCCTGTTGGCCGTCTACAGCGAGCGTGTGCTCAATATCCCGCGGGGCGCCCTCGGGATCACGATGACCTTCGCCCGACCTGCCGCGGCCGGGCAACCGGGCGAGGTCGTCGTCAACAGCCTGCTTCCGGGGCTGCCCGCCGAGCGGGTGCTCAAACGCGGCGACCGCATCGGCCGGATCGACGGGAGCCCGCTGCTGAGCAATACGGACCTCCTCCGGCAGGTCCAGAGCAAGCGTCCGGGTGACGAGGTGGTGATGACCGTCAGACGCATTCGGCGCGACGACGAGGGCGCTCCTGTGTTCGATGAGGCGTTGCAGCCAGTCTACGAGGAGCTGACGGTCACGGTCGCATTATGCTCGGCCGAGCTTCTCGATCAGTTCCAGACGGGCTCGCAACGCGGCCCGAACATCGTCCAGCAAGCGCGGCAGAAGCTCCAGGAGGTCATTGATGATTTTCGCCCCGAGGTGGTCGAGTGCCAGCACATTTGGACAATTCCCTATGTAGTCAGCGAACTCGGGCTGCCCTACGTGGTGACCGCGCACCACAGCGACCAGATGGGCTACCGCTACGACCGGCGCATTCAGCCCTACGCCAACCAGGCGGCTGCAAGGGCACGGTGGATTTTTGCCGTGTCAGAGTTTTCCCAGCGCGAGGTGCTGAGCCTCTATCCCGGTATTCAGGCCAAGAAGGTCGTACTCCTTGAAAACGGTTACAACCAGCGGATTTTCTACCCGCAGCAGGTCAGCAGGAAGGATGCGTTGCGGGCTCTCCGGGTCAACGACATTGCCGACCTGCCGATCATCACTTTTTCCGGGAAAATCTCGCGCACCAAAGGCGTGGACATCCTGTTGCGCGCGAACCGGTTGGTGCAGCGGGAGCAGAAGGCACTGCTGCTAATTGCCGGCACTGGGCGCCTGCAAGATGAGTTTAGCGCTGAGGAGCAGGCCGACTTCCACCTGGAAAATGTGACGTTCGTGGGCCACCAACCTCAGTCGGTGGTGGCACAGCTCCACAACCTGGCCACTGTGAGTGTGATTCCTTCGCGCTCGGAAGGCTTTGGATTGGCCGCACTAGAGGCGATGGGCTGCGGAACCCCGGTGGTGGCAACGCGCTGTGGAGGTCCTGAGATGTTCGTGGTGGGAAAAACCGTGCAGGTGGAAAACGCGGAAGACCTAGCGGCAGCCCTGGTGGAGTTGCTCGCTATGGGGCCGCGAGCTGCCCGTGAGCTACGACAGGCGGCCTGCGAGAAAGCGCGCCATTTTTCCTGGCCAGAGATCGTGGGGCGGCGGCTCCGCTACTACCGCCAAGCATTGACGTAAGTAGGTTCTGGATCAACACAGGGTGTCAAGCAAGTAGTGACAAAATTGGTGGAAACAGACCGCCAGTACTCGGACCCCGGCTTCCAATCCCTCCTCCGCCGCATGAACTTCCCGGAGTAGCCCTTCGCGTTGACTTGCCTGCGGG
>JADFKZ010000170.1 GCA_022564665.1 Planctomycetota bacterium
CGATCGCGACCACTCGACCCATCCGGCCGACTCGCGCAGCGGCCGGCAAAGTCAGGCGGCCCGGGCCGCAGCCCACGTCAAGGACCTCCATACCGGGCTCTACCCGCGCTCGATCGAGAAGGACGGCACTCCCGGCGACAGCCTTCATGTAGGGATTCTCAAGAACAACGGTTGCCCAGGCAGGGCATGCCATCGGGTGATACCGGGAGACCACCCGAAAAAGAAAAACGGATGCCACCAGGACCGTCACGCCTGCGATCACGATGATGGCGGGAACTGTCACGGGGCGACCACCTCAAGAACTCCGGGCCCGGGTTGCTGGGCCACCCCTCTGGGCTCGGGTGGCTGGCGCTCAGTCGTGGTCATCGACCCAAAGGACGCCGATGGGCTCCTTCAAGGTCCATTTCTCTTTGCCTCCGCCGTCACGGTATGCAGGACCGCCCTCAATTCCGCGAGGTTCCGCGGATCCTCGACCACGGCCGCTCCCAGATCGATCCAGTCCGCCTGCGCGGGCCCCAGCGTAATGATGCGGTGCTGGCCCGTCCCGGCCGAGAAGCGCCGCGCCGCCGCCAGGTTCTCCTCCGTCGGCTCCGTGACCCAGACGTCGCTGTCCGCGGGGTCGCCGTTCTCGGCTTTCTGCACCTCATAGCCGGCCGATCTGAGCAGCATGGTGATCCACGCCACCGTCTGGGAATCGCGGACTGAGACGGCCGCCCGACCGCGCACATCCGCCTCGAGCTTGACCGCCGGTACCGTGCAGATCGGCAGGGTGAGGGCGACGATGGTGCCGCGCCCCGGGGCGGAGTCGATATCCACCGTTCCACCGGCGGAGGTGATGACGTTATGGACGAGCCACAGTCCCAGGCCGGTCGAAATGCTCCTGGTCTTGGTCGTGAAAAAGGGATCGAAGGCGCGGACCTTGGCCTCCTCCGACATCCCGACACCGTCGTCGCTGACGCAGAGACGCACCGTTTCGCGGTCCCGGCTGGTCTCGGCCCAGACGCGCAGCCGCCCGCGGTCGCGCGTGGCTTCCACGCTGTTGACGATCAGATTGAGCACCGCCTGGGTCAGGTGGTGCGGTGCGATTCTGACAAGAGGGAGGTCGGCCGGGAAATCGCTGTCGAGCACGACCCGCTCCGGCACGGCCGTGTTCATGAGCGGTTTGACCTCCGCCCACCAGTCGCACATCGTCGTGACGGTGTCGGCGTCGGTGCCCTCCGAGTCCTGCGCCAGCGAGCCGAGCCCCTTGACGAGCTGCTGCAGGTACTCGACTGCCTGGTGGATGGACTCGATGAACTCCCTCAGCTCCGCCGGGACCGAATTCCAGTTCAGCGCGTCGAGCCTGCACCGGATCGGCATGATCACGTTGGTGACGTCATGGACCATGCCGGCCGTCAGCGTGCCGATCGAGGCGAGCCGGTCGGTGAGCCGCAGGCGCAAGTCAAGCTGCTTTCGCTCGATCGCGATCCCCGCCAGGTAGGCCGCGGACTGGATGAACTCGAGGTCCGAGTCGTCGGGCCCGCGTGGTTCGCGGTAGTACATCGCAAACGTCCCGAGGGTCTCGCCGGTCGATGAGATGATCGGCTCCGACCAGCAGGCCCCCAGGCCGGCCCGCTGGGCGAGTTCGCGGAAGTCCTTCCAGAACGGATGGGTCATCACGTCCTCGATGATGACACGTTTGCCCGTGTAGGCGGCGGTTCCGCAAGAGCCCGCCGACGGGCCGATCTCCATCCCGTCGATCGCTTCGTTATAGAAGGCCGGCAGGCTTGGGGCCGCGCCGTGCCGCAGATGCTTCTTGTCGTCGTCCAGCAGGAGCACCGAGCACAGCATCTCCGGCCGGGCTTCCTCTGCAGTCTCCGCCAGGATGGACAGCACCTGGTCGAGCGGCGCCCCGGCCGCGAGCCGCTCCAGGATGCGGTTGTGGCCGCGCATGATCTGCTCGGCGAGCTTGCGCTCCGTGATATCGATCATGAAGCCCCTGAGCGTCGTGGGCTCACCGTTCCGGGACACAACGCTGACAAGGTCGTGCACCCACACGATCCGGCCGTCAGCCGCGATCATGCGGTATTCGAACTCGTGGTGCTGGCCGCGGTGCGTTGCCTCGCGCAAGGTGCCGACCGCGTGCTCCCGGTCTTCCGGGTGAATGTGCTGGGGCCAGAACTCTTCCTTTAACCATTCATCAATGGGGTATCCCAGCAGGTTGACGGCCTGGGGGCCGACGTAGGTGAACTGGCATGTTTCGGCGTTCGCCTGCCAGGGCACCACGTGGGTGGACTCCAGCAGGAGACGGAGTCGCTCCGCCGCTCGTCGTCGCTCGCCGACCTCCTGCTCGAGAGTCCTGTTCAAATCCGCCAGCTGCCCTGCCTGTTGCGTCAACTCCCGGTTGCTCTGGACCTGCGCTTGCTGCCTGAGGCGCGTGGCCCGCAGGACGAACAGCCAACCCACCATCAGCAACGCGAGCACCGCGATGTTCACGGCTGCCTTCACGGACGCCTTGGCCCGCTCGGCCCGCGCCCGTTCATCTGCAATGCCCTCGAGCCGGGCGGCGAACTGCCTCATGCCATCGGCGTAGGTCAGCTTCTCGTCCTCGTATGCCGTGCTGTAGAGAAGCGCCTTCGCCTCGTCGCCCTTGTTCTGGCCGATCAGCTCGAACGCGCGCCGCTCCATCTTGACCAGCGCGACGTTGGCGGCGTCGGTCTTGTCGGCGGCTTCCTTGGCGAAGGCCTCCGGCGCTAGAGCCTTGGCCTCCTCGATCGCGGCGTCCAACTTCGGCTCGTACTCCTCGTAGCGGTCAATCCATTCTTTCTCGCCGGTCTCGACCGCCATCCGCGCCGACATCGTCAACACCTCGTCGAGGTTGACGATGGTGCCGCGCAGTCGCTCGAGCCGCAGATCGAGGTGGGGAGTCACCGCGAACCGCGTGATGCCCTGGGCATAGATTCGCTTTTGCTTCTCGTATTCAGGGCTGAACAGGATGTCTTGCGCTTCCTCGAGGCCCTGCTCACGAACCAATGCCAGCGCCTCCCGCTCCATCCGAACCAACTGGACGTTGGCTTGATCCGTCAGGGCCGCCTGCTCGTCGCTGTAGGGCTCGGGGGCGATCTCTATCGCCCTCTTGATCGCCGCGTCGAGCTCCGGCTCATGGCGCTCGTAGCGTTTGATCCACTTGCGATCGCCGGTCATCGCAGCCATGCGCGCCGACATCGTCAGCACTTCGTCCAGATGGACGATCTTGCTGCGCAGTGCCTCGATCTGGGCGTTCCGCTCGACGTCCTGGCGCGCGGCCCGGTAGCCGGTGACCGTCTCCCACACCATCCAGCTCAGCACCACCCCGGTCAGGAGCACTGCGAACGTCTGAACACCGATTGGAAGGTGACCACCTGGATCCCGCGCCATGCCCGCCTCCTCTCTTGGCGGTCTGCCTCCGGCCGGCTTCTCGACCTCGTACTCAGGGACCTGCGCCGGGCCTCGGGCTCGACGCATCCGCGCCGTGCGCGGCGAGGCCGGAGCGTCCGGCGGCCGGAGTACTCCATTCTACCGCGCGTGGTGACAGGGCGCCCACTATTTCCGACTCCGGTCGAGAAAGGATTGGTGAATGATAGGAAACTTCAGGCCGGTTTCGTATTTGAGCTCGATTGAATCGGGCCGGTGCTCGTTATGGGCCGCAAGAGTCGGGAAGCGTCAAGCTCACCCCTTGCTGCCCTTCCACATCTCGTAGCGGAGCAGGCGGCATTCGAATTCCGCATTGAAGAACGGGATTCGCCGGCTTGCCTTGAGCCCGATGTGTACGGTGAGGTAGCGGTTGCCGGAAAAGACGAAGCAGGTCCAGCCATCGCAGTGGTCCTTGAAGTAGCTGCCCAGCCGTTTGTAGGTCGGTTGCAGAAGCTCTTCCTGCCCGAGCCGGGCGCCGTACTCGGGGTTCACGATGAGAACCCCCGGTGTCGACGGTAGTGGCGCCCTCGCGAAGTCGGCAACGTGGAACTCGATCAGCTGCGCGACGCCCGCGGTCTCGGCGTTGCGACGCGCGGCGTCGATGGCCTGTTCGTCCAAGTCGGAGGCAACGATCGGCACGCCGGGTGTCTTGCCCGCCCGCCGCCGGGCAGCGGTCCGCAGCGCCGACCACCGGTTCTCGTCGAAGCCGAGAACGTGCTCGAAGCCGAACTTCGACCGCAGCAGGCCCGGCGCGCGCCCCAGCGCGATCAGGGCGGCCTCGATCGCCAGCGTCCCGCTGCCGCACATGGGCAGCGCCAGCGGGCTCTCCCCTTTCCAGCCCGTTGCGAGCACGATCGCCGCCGCGAGCGTCTCCTGCAGCGGTGCCTTGTGCGGATTGCGGCGGTAGCCACGATCGGCGAGCTTGCGGCCCGATGCGTTGAGGGAAATCGTCGCGTGCTCGCCCTTCCAGAACAGGTGCACCACGACGCCGCGTCGCTCGGGCCCCGAATCGGGCCGGCGGCCGGTCTCGGCCGCGATGCGATCAACGATCGCGTCCTTCAGCCGGAGGTTGGGGAACATCGAGTTGTTGATCGACGGGTGGTCCACACGCGATTCGACGGTGAGATATCCGTCGGGCGCAATGATCGTCTCCCAGGCCATCGAACGCGCTTCGCGGTACAGATCCTCGGGCGAATGGCACCGGAACGATTTCAACGGGTAGAGCACCTGCAAGGCCGTGCGCAGCTCGAGGCACAGCCGCCAGGTGTCTGTCCACGTGCCGTTGGTGGTTACGCTCGTCTTCGTCCGACTGATGACGGGCAGCTCCAGCGGCGAGAGCTCCTCGGACAGCCACGACGCGAGCGCCGGTGCGCAGGTGATCCGGATGTCTCGTGGCCGGGTAAGGTCCATTTAGTTCCGCTGCCCGCGCGGCTTGAGGGCATCGGTAAGCAGCATCCACTGAAAGATCGTAATCACGACGCCGATGAGGTCGGTCTTCCCGTTCGGGACTCCGAACCGAAGTAGCACGAACTGCAGTGGCAGCAGGGCAATCAGGCTGGCGAGCCAGATCGAGTTCGCGCGGCTCCATGGTGCGACGTGGCGCGGACTCGGATTGCGCAGGTCGCGCACAACCCAGAAGATCGAGGCGGCCAGGAATCCGCCGGCGAGCGCGGGGCCCACCCAGGCGAGCGAGAAATCGATGCCTGCGGTGTCACCCTGGAAGCGAACATCCTCCGGGCTCGTCACCGAGCTGTAGGTGAAGCTCGAGAAGAGCGCCGTGTGCCACGCGAGCAGTAGCCAGTGAAAGGGCACTCGTGCGCCACGGCATCCCAGCCACAGTAGGGTCACACCCAGCGCGACCTCGACCACCAGCAGCCAGTACTGAGCGCTGAGCCCCATGCCACCAGTGGTGAGGCCCCACCACCCGACACTCCACGTGTAGGACTCGCCGTCCATGGCGGCGCGCACCAACGGAAGCCACGCAAGCAGGAAGGTAAGCGATGTCCACGCCAGCAGCACACGTAGCAGCCGATCAGGTCGCCAGGTGTTCATGGGGCAAAGTCTAACGTCGCGTCACGGCGAGGGAGAGGAGTACCCCGTGATGCGCTCGTTCCTGTTACTCCGCGTTTGCCGTGTTGCCGCGCACGCTCCGCGAGGCCGATGACACCCGGAAATAGGCCGGGGCCGCGGAGCAGCCAAGGCCTCAGGGGACGTCGCGGCAACCACCTCAAGAACTCTTGGCTCGGGTGGCTGGGTCTGAGCGAAGC
>JADFKZ010000044.1 GCA_022564665.1 Planctomycetota bacterium
CCTTCACGCCTTCTGCCAAGGTGCCGCCTTGGCCCCCTCAAGCAGGGGCAACTCGGTTCGGATCACCTCGACGTACTTCTGGCCCGCTGCGGTATTAAAAAGGACCACCTCCTCTTCCGGGCCGATGTGCCCCAGCCGCAACGCCTCCTTGAGCACCCCCACACAGACCGCCGCCTCGGGGCACAACGCGATTCCCTCGGTCTCCCAGACCATCGTCATCCACTCAACCAGGCGTTCCTCGTCAGCCGCCATCGCCCGCCCCCCGGACCCCCGCACCGCGTCCAGGACCATGAAGTCACCCACCGCGGCGGGGACTCGCAGACCCGCGGCGATGGTGTTGACCCCCTTGGCGGGCTCGGCGAACCGCTGCCCGCTTTCAAAGGCCCTCACCAGAGGATCACAGCCGCTGGACTGGCAGCAAAAGAGCCGGGCGCGGCCCTCGCCGGCCCCGTCAGCCAGCCAGCCGAGCTGGTGAAGCTCCGCAAACGCCTTGAACATCCCGATCAGACCGGTGCCGCCCCCGGTGGGGTAGAGGATGACATCCGGCAGACGCCAACCCAGCTGCTCGGCGAGCTCCAGGCCCATGGTCTTCTTGCCCTCCAGTCGGTAGGGCTCGCGGAGCGTGGACATGTCGAAGAGACCCAGCTTCTCGACGCTCTCCCGCGCGATTTTTGCGCAGTCGGTGATCAGGCCATCGACCAGGTATACCCGAGCCCCGTAGCGTGATGCCTCGTAGCGATTGACCTCCGGCGTGTCGGCGGGCATGAAAAGGTGGCACTCGATCCCCGCCCGCGCTGCGTACGCCGCCAGTGCCCCCCCGGCGTTGCCCGCGGTGGGGGCGACGACGCGGTTGAGACCGAAGTGACGGGCCATCGTCATCGCCATCGCCATGCCCCGAGCCTTGAACGAGCCGGTGGGAAGACGCGACTCGTCCTTGATCCACAGCTTCTTAAGACCCATGGCCCGGCCAAGCCGCGGACAGTCCAGAAGCGGCGTCATCGTCTCTCCCAGGGAGACCGGCTCGCAGCCGCCCGGCAGCAGGAGCTCGCGGTACCTCCACATCGTCGGCGGCCGGGCGGAGATCGTCTTGGGCCCCACGGCGGCGCGGATCGCGTCGAGGTGGTACCGGACCCACAGCGGGCGACCCCGGTGCGTTGTCTGGGGCTTGTCAGCCGGTAGGACCGTCCCGTCCAAGGCTGATTCCAGGTGGCTGACGTAGCTTTGGGGTTCCTCGCTCATTCGAATCCGCCAAGAGCGCCACGCCCCGCTACCGCCGCCGGCGTCTCATCCGGTACACCCAGCGGCCGTAGTCCAGAATGGCCCCCAGACGCTCGCGGCGCGGGGGCCAGTCGGCGGGATCGGACCCGAACGCCGTCTCCATCCGCCACCTCCAGTACCGGCCGCGAAAGCGAAACCCGCATGCGGCGGCGAGCCGACACAATGCGGCCAGACCACCGAGCGTCTCCAGGAGCCACTTTCCACCCGCCGGCGGCCGCAGCTGGAATAGTCCTGGTCTTTGGGCGTGTTCTTGGGCTACCATGTCGATTTGCCGTCGAGAGGCTGATCGTTGAGCTACCTCACCACGGTCAAGCAAGTGTACCGGAAGGCGGCCACCGAGCCGGACAAGACGCTGTGCTGCGTGCCTCAAGCCCCGGTATACCTGCCGGGGCTGGTGATCCCCCCGGCGATGGCCGAGATGAACTACGGCTGCGGCAGCACCGTCCACCTGGCGGACATGCGGGCCGGACAGCGAATCCTCTACGTCGGGGTCGGCGGCGGTCTGGAAGCCTTGAAGCTCGCCTACTTCGCCCAGCGACCCGGTGGGGTGATCGCGGTCGACCCAGTGCCGGAGATGCGGACAGCCGCCCGGAAAAACCTCCAGGAGGCGGCCCGTCTCAACGACTGGTTCGACCCATCGTTTGTCGACATCCGCGCGGGGGATGCGCTGAAGTTGCCCCTGGACGACGAGTCCGTGGATCTCGCCGCCCAGAACTGCCTGTTCAATATCTTCATGGCAACCGCACCCGGGAAGTCAGGCGACGGCGCCATACAAGCCAGCGACCTGGATCGGGCACTCCAGGAGATGCACCGGGTTCTGGCGGACGGTGGACGGCTCTCGATGTCCGACCCCATCACGCCCAGACCCATGCCCGGGCACCTCAAGGATGACGAGATCCTCCGGGCCAAATGCATCTCGGGCTGCGTCACCCTGGATCACTATCTCCAGACGATTGTCTCGGCGGGTTTCGGAACCGTCGAGGTCCGCACGCGCAAACCCTACCGGATGCTCCAGAGGACGCGGTATGGACTGGACGAGGACCTTCTGCTGGAGTCGATTGAGGTCTGCGCCGTCAAGGTCCCAGTCCCCGACGACGGGCCCTGCATCTTCACGGGACGAACCGCCATCTACAGCGGGCCCGACGAGACCTTCGACGACGGCCGCGGCCACATCCTGGTCCGCGATTTGCCGGCTAGTGTCTGCGACAAGACCGCCGCGGCGCTGGCGGACCTGGGCCGGCCTGACCTGACGGTGACGGGGCCCACCTGGCACTACTCCGGCGGCGGGTGTTGCTAGGTGACGACCGCCAGCCTGCCCATCCTCGACGGCGCGCCCTTCAAAGCGCGGTTCGAGACACCCCTTCGGGCGGCGGCGCGAATCACCACATTGCAGATCAACATCGGCTACGTCTGCAACCTCGCCTGCAACCACTGCCACGTCGAATCCTCCCCGGCGCGGACGGCGCCCGCTGACAACATGGACCAGGCCACGGCCAGGAGGGTCGTCGACTGGGCGCTGGGCCAGGACGAGATTCAGACCGCGGACTTCACAGGCGGCAGCCCCGAGATGAACCCCAACTTCCGGTGGATGGTCGAGGCTTTTAGCGGCCACGGGCTGCACGTCATAGACCGCTTCAACCCCACGATCATCGGGTACACCGACCGCCGCAGCGGTGCCGGCTACGGATGGGTCCCCGAGTTCCTGGCCGCGCAGGGGGTGGAGGTGGTCGCCTCCCTGCCCTGCTACCTGAAGGACAACGTCGAGAAGCAGCGGGGCCGGGGCTCCTACGACGCCTCGGTCGAGGGCCTCCGCCGGCTCAACGCCGTCGGATATGGCCGGGACCCGCAGCTTGTGCTGAACCTCGTCTATAACCCCGTCGGCCCGCAGCTTCCGCCGCCGCAGGAGACGCTCGCCGGCGAGTACCGACGCGAGCTTCAGGCCCGCTTCGGGATCGTGTTCAACGAGCTGTGGACGATCACCAACATGCCCATCAAGAGGTGGCGGCGTCAGCTTCAGCGCGAGGGCCGGCTCGAGGGATACATGAACACGCTCATCGATGCCTACAACCCCGCCACCATCGAGGGCCTCATGTGCCGCCACCAGATCAACATCGACCCGCTCGGCCGACTGTACGACTGTGATTTCAACCAGGCGCTGGGCCTGCACGTGTCCGGTCGGGCGTCCGCGTACATCTGGGAGGTGTCCGCTTCGGACCTCGCCCACCGCGCGATTGCCACCGACGATCACTGCTACGGGTGCACCGCCGGCTGCGGAAGCAGCTGTAGCGGGGCGCTGGTCTGAACCGGGACGCCTGCAACCTTCACCAGCCAAAATCGAATATGACTTGTGCGGACGCGGGGTGGCTTCCTACAGTTGTGAGCGAACGGCCACAACCGCGATCGCAAGACGATTCTTTAGCAGACGCCGATCGACGCTCCGACACGATCGGCGTCTGTTGCGCACCGCCGTACTCCGCGGTGAATCTTCGCCTTCTTCTTTCCGGGTGGCTGTGGCGGAGTCCCGATCGCATCGGGACGACGCCACGGTTGGTCCGACCCCCCAAAGACCGGGGCTTCGCTTCGCTCAGCCCCAGCCACCCGAAGAATGCCGGCAGCCCGAACCCCGAACCATGAACCCTATTCCTCTTCGGAAAGCGGGCTGAAGCGGCTGCCCGCCAGCGGGACCCGATGGTTTGAGCTGACGCGCCTTGCCAACAGCGGCTGGAGCAGCCAGATCACGAGCACGATCCCCAGCGACCCGGCCCACATCCAGTCTTGGGCCCAACCCAGGAAGACGAACATCGACGTCACCAGCAGGACCAGCAGGGCGGTGGGGATGAGGCCTTCCCACGCCAGACGCATGAGTTGGTCGTAACGAAACCGCGGCAGCGTCCAGCGGAGGGCCATGGTCAGGCAGATCAGGCAAAAGACCTTGCCGAAGACGATCACGCACTGGAGAAGGATCATGCCCAGCCCGCCGGCCATGGGCAGGTCAGCGCTGCCGCCCCCTGCAAAGGGATTGATCGACCAGCCACCGAGAAAGAGCACCGTAAAGAACCCGCTCCCCACGACGAGGTGGCCGTACTCGCCCAGGAAAAACAGCACCCACTTCATCGATGAATACTCGGTGTGCCAGCCCCCCACCAGCTCCGACTCCGCCTCGGCGAGATCGAAGGGCAGACGGTTGGCTTCGGCCAGCAGGCACGTAAAGAACAGCACCGCCGCCACGGGCTGGTGCACGAGGAACCACTGGCCGTCGAGCTGTTGCTGGATAAGCTCGCTGGGCCGCAACGTCCCGGCGGTGAGGATCACCGCCAGCAGTGCCAGCCCCAGCGGAATCTCATAGCTGACCATCTGGGCCGTCGCCCGCAGGCTCCCGAAGAACGAGTACTTGTTGTTCGACGCCCACCCGCCCAGAGCCACGCCGTAGACACCCAGCGAGGTGACCGCCACCAGGTAGATGACGCCGATGTTGATATCGGCTCCGGCGATGATGACCTCCTCGCCGCCGATTGTCAGCACCCCTGCCCAGGGGATGATCACAAACCCGATGAGGGCGGGGATCACCGTCAGGGCCGGCGCGAGCACGAAGAGAAAGCGGTCCGCGTGCTTGGGCGTGTAGTCCTCCTTTACCAGGAGCTTGATCGAGTCGGCGATCGGCTGGAAGAGCCCTTTGGGGCCCACCCGGTTCGGGCCGCAGCGATCCTGTATCCAGGCGGCGATCCTCCGCTCCAGCAGGACCAGATACATCGCCCCCACTGCGATCACGTGGAGCACGATCAGGATCACCACCAGAGAGGTCACGAGCTGCGGGGTGACGAATGCAGGCATCCAGCCGGGCATGGGGCGAGAGTGTATCGGGTCAAAGGGCTGTCGGCTAACAGCTGTGGGCTACCGGCTGAGAGCTGCTTGCTTCCGACGCCTCCCGCTCATAATCCTGCACGGCAGCGACGGACCAGGAGCCGGCGCGCAGGGCGGCAATCGCCTGTACCGCCGCCCTGGCCCCTGCGACCGTGGTGATCATGGGCACCTCACCGCGCACCGCCATGGCCCGGATCTTGCCCTCGTCGGTGTGAGCGCCCTTGCGGGTCGGCGTGTTGATGATCAGCTGGATCTCTCCGTTTGCGATCTTGTCCAGGATGTTGGGCCTGGCGCCCTCGGAGATCTTCCGCAAGAGCTCGGTGTCAACGGAGTAGGACCGCAGCAGCTCGTGGGTCCCCTGGGTGGTGAAGACTCTGAACCCCATGGAGACAAGCGTCCGGGCGATCTCCACGCTCGCCGGCTTGTCCGAATCGCGTACGGAGAGAAAGACGTTGCCCTTGGTCGGCAACGTAATCCCGGCCGACATATGCGCTTTGGCCAGAGCGACCGGCAGCGACAGATCCATGCCCATCACCTCGCCGGTGGAGCGCATCTCGGGGCCGAGTATCACGTCGACACCGGGGAATCTGGCAAAGGGAAAGACCGGCACCTTCACCGAAAAGAATCCCGCGTCCGGAACCTCGCGCACCCCCAACTCCTCCAGCGAGGCGCCCATCATCACCCTGGCCGCGATCCTGGCCCACGACTGGCCCTTGGCCTTGGAAACGAAGGGCACCGTCCGGGAGGCACGTGGGTTGACCTCCAGTATGTAGACCGTCTCGTCCTTGACAGCCATCTGCACGTTCATGAGACCGCAGACACCGAGGCGCTCGGCCAGGCGGCGGGCATGGTCCTTGATGCTCCTGAGAATCGACGCCGGCAGCGTGTACGGCGGAATCGTGCACGTCGAGTCACCCGAATGGACCCCGGCCTCCTCGATATGCTCCATGACGCCGCAGATCAGCGGGCCGACCGAGGTCCCTGCAGGCAGATTGTCGGCGACCACGTCGACGTCGATCTCCACCGCCTCCGAGAGGAACTTGTCGATCAGCACCGGGGCGCCGGCAAGCTCCGACACATCGACCGCCGCCCGCATGTAGCGGCGGAGTGACTGCTCGTCGAAGCAGGACTCCATCCCACGACCCCCCAGCACATAGCTCGGCCTCACCAGGACGGGGTAGCCGATCTCCTGGGCGATGCGGACGGCGTCATCGAGCGAGTAGGCGATGCCGTTGGGAGGCTGGGCCATACCCAGCTCGTCCAGCACCGCCTTGAATCGGTCGCGGTCCTCGGCAAGGTCAATCGAGTCGGGGCTGGTACCGATCAGCGGCACGCCCGCCTCGACCAACCCATGGACGAGATTCAGCGGGGTCTGGCCTCCGAACTGCACGACGCACCCCACGACGTTACCCTCCCGTCGGGGCACGTCCGGACCGCCCCCGTTGAGACGCTCGATCACGTTGAGCGTGTCTTCAAGGGTCAGGGGCTCGAAAAACAGCAGGTCGGACGTGTCGTAGTCGGTGCTGACCGTCTCCGGGTTGGAGTTGATCATCACTGACTCGTAGCCCATGTCCCGGCAGGCGAAGGTGGCCTGGCAGCAACAGTAGTCAAACTCGATCCCCTGGCCGATCCGGTTGGGCCCCCCGCCGAGGATGACGATCTTGGGGCGGTCTGTAATCCGGATCTCATCATCGCTCGTTGCGACGGAGCGACGCGGCGTGTCCTTTGCTTCGCTCCCTCGTCGCTGCGTCGCTTCGTCGCTTTCCAGGCTCGTAAACGGTGCCTCGTACGTCGAGTAGAAGTAGGGCGTAATCGCCTCAAACTCCGCGGCACACGTGTCCACCAGCTTGAAGACCGGTTCCACGCCCAGTCGCTTGCGGTGTTTGCGGACGGCAAGGATCGTCCGTGTGGATATGTCGCCGTAATAGAGGTTCGCCAGCTGGGGATCGGAATACCCCAGCTGCTTGGCCTCCCTCAGTACTTCGAGCGGGAGATCCTCGAGCCGCTCGTAGGTCAACAGCACGTCCTCAAAGTCGACAAGCTGACTGATCTGATCGAGGAACCAGGGGTCCACGTGTGTCAGCGCACCGATGCGCTGAATAGACCATCCCTGCTTGAATGCGTAGCGAATGTAGTACAGCCGGCCCTGGCTGGGAACGCTGAGCTTGCGGACGAGGGTTTCATCGGGAATCGGCCACACGACGGTCGAGCCGTCGGCGGCGATCGGGTTCTGGGCTCCCGCCTCCCGCGCCCGCCGTGCCGCCAGCCACCAGTCGTTGGTGTCCAATCCAAGGCCGAACCGCTTGACCTCCATCGACCGGATCGCCTTCTGAAGGCTCTCCTTGAACGTGCGGCCGATCGCCATCGCCTCCCCCACGGATTTCATCTGGGTGGTGAGCGTCTCGTCGGCTTCGGGAAACTTCTCGAACGTCCACCGCGGCATCTTGGTGACGACATAGTCGATCGAAGGCTCGAAGCACGCCGAGGTCGTGCCCGTCACGTCGTTGCGCAGCTCGTCGAGCGTGTAGCCAACCGCGAGCTTCGCCGCGATCCTGGCGATGGGGAACCCGGTCGCCTTGGACGCCAGCGCCGAGGAGCGCGACACTCTCGGGTTCATCTCGATGACCACCATGTCGCCGTTTTTGGGATTCATCGCGAACTGCACGTTCGATCCGCCGGTCTCCACCCCGACGGCACGCATGATCGCGATCGACGCATCGCGCATCCGCTGGTATTCCTTGTCCGGCAGCGTCATGATGGGCGCGACCGTGATGGAATCGCCCGTGTGGACCCCCATGGGATCGATGTTCTCGATGCCGCAGACGATGACGCAATTGTCGTTGCAGTCGCGGACGACCTCCAGCTCGAACTCCTTCCAGCCGAGCACCGATTCGTCGACGAGAACCTGACCGATCATCGACGCGTCGATGCCGGCCCGGACGAACTCCTTGAACTCCTGGCGGTTGTACGCCACGCCGCCGCCGATGCCGCCCAGGGTGAACGCGGGTCGAATCACCGCCGGCAGGCCGATCACATCCAGAAACTCCAGGGCATCGGGGACGTTGCCGACCTGGCAGCCCCGGGGCTGCTTGAGGCCGATGGACGCAACGATCTCGCGAAACACTTCGCGATTCTCGGCACGGTTGATAACCTCGCGGTCAGCGCCGATCATCTTGACGCCGAACCGCTTCAACGTGCCGTCGTCGTGCAGCCGGCACGCGCAGTTCAACGCGGTCTGGCCGCCCATCGTCGGGAGGACGGCGTCGATCGGCATCCCCAGCCGGGCCTCCTTGGCCAGTATCTTCTCGACGGCCTCGGGGGTGATCGGCTCGATATAGGTCCGGTCGGAGAACGCCGGATCGGTCATGATCGTGGCGGGGTTGGAGTTGACCAGCACCACGCGAAAGCCCTCCTCGCGAAGGGCCTTGCATGCCTGGGTGCCTGAGTAGTCGAACTCGCAGCCCTGCCCGATGACGATGGGACCGGAGCCGAGGATCAGTATGGTGTGGATGTCGTCACGGCGGGGCATGGTCCTCGTCTGCTCAGTCCGGACCAACAATAGCCGCCACCGAACGGCCGCTCAATAACCGCCGGCCGGCCCGACGATGTCCCGACCCCTCGTGGTGGGCCACGGAGGCGGTTTGACAACCGACTTCTTCGGGCCGACGGTACACACCAATGATGCCGATGGCCGTTTGGCTGCTTATCGCCGCCGCCTCTTGGGCGGTGGTCGTCTGGATGTGCTGGTTCTTCGGTGCTCGCTGGTCGTCCCGGGGGCCTGGTGCAAACCCGATCACCGGTCTCTTGTGGCTGAGCGTCCGGGTGTTCTGTCACCTTCGGCACAAGCCCACCTACCGGGGGCTCCAGCACGTGCCCGACACCAACCGCACGGGCGGGCTGATCGTGGTGGCCAACCACACCGGCCCGATCGACCCGCTGGTCATCCAGGCGGCCTGCCGCTTCGAGATCCGCTGGATGATGGCCGAGGAGATGATGATCGACCAGCTCGACTGGTTGTGGCGCCGGCAACGGATGATTCCCGTGGCCCGCGCCGGCAGCGACATGGCCGCGGCCCGGGAGGCGATCCGCCACGTCCGCTCCGGCGGCGTCATCGGCATCTTTCCCGAAGGGGGAATCGTGCGTCCAAGCGGGCAGATCCGGCCCTTCCACCAAGGCGTTGGTCTGGTCATCGTCAAGACGGAGGCGCCGGTACTGCTGGCGTGGGTCCGGGGCACGCCGGAGGCGACCGGGATGATGGCGGCACTGAAGAGCCGCAGCCGCCCCCTCGTGGACTTCATCGATCTTCTGGAGTTCACGGGCCAGCGGGACCCGAGGGGGATCACCAGCCGGCTTCGGTCGCGTCTGTCGGAGGCAAGCGGCTGGCCGCAGTGCCAGGAACCGCTCACCCCGCCCCGTCCGAAGTCCGACCCCTTTGCCCTCTCGTGACCCCGCCCGCATGCGGTAGGATGGCCCGCATGATCAGCAGGATCGAGGGTGAGCTGGTGAGCGTTGACCGCGGGCGGGTGGAGTTGCGATGCGGTTCGTTTACCTACGAGCTGCGGGTGCCCGCCGCTGATGAAGAGCGACTCGCGGGTCTGCTCGGCGAGCCAGTGGAGTTCCACGCGCTTCATTATCTGGAGAGCCAGGGGCAGGGGGCGGCGTACGTCCCGCGACTCATCGGCTTCGGCTGCGCCGAGGAGCGCGCCTTCTTCGAGATTCTGACGACAGTCAAGGGGTTGGGGACGCGCAAGGCGCTGCGGGCTCTGGGGCTGCCTCACTCCAGAATCGCAGAGGCGATTGTGAACAAGGATATCGCGCTGCTCACCTCTCTTCCGGAGATCGGACGCCGCACGGCCGAGACGATGGTGGTGCAGCTGCAGGGGAAGGTAGACCGGTTCACCGAGCTCAAGCCGCAGGCCGAGGGCGCGTTGGGGGCGGATCGTCCGCCCTTCGTCCGCGACGCCATCGCCGTCATGAGACGGCTCGGGGAGCCCGGCGGGCAGGCTCAACGGCTCATCGATCGGGCACTCGCCTCCGACCCGGCCCTCGAGTCCGCCGACGAACTCGTCAGCGCGGCCTGCCGGCTCAAGGAACTCGGTTGAACGGAGGACTGCGACATGCGGTACGCAGTAATCATGGCCGGCGGCACCGGAAGTAGGCTCTGGCCCATGAGTCGCAAGAACTGGCCCAAGCAGCTGCTGCCGCTCATCGACGGCCGGTCGCTTCTGGAGCTGGCGGGTCGCCGCCTCGAGGGTGTCGTCGAAGTCGAACGGCAGTTCATCTGCACAAACGAAAGGCATCGGCGCGCCATCCGCGAGCAGATGCCGGAGTTTACCGACGACCGAATTCTCGGAGAGCCGGTCAGCCGCGACACGGTCAACGCCGTGGGCTTCACCGCGGCAATACTGGCCAAGCGTGATCCCGACGCCATCTTCGCAGTCCTCACCGCCGACCACATCATCGAGCCGCAGGATGAGTTCCGCCGAAAGGTTACCCTTGGGTTCGAGGTGGTGGAGGACGACCGCAGTCGGTTCGCGACGTTTTCGATCATGGCCACCTACCCGGCGACCGCCTATGGATACGTGGAGCGGGGCGCGGCGGTGGCGGGATTCCCCGGCGCCTATGTGGCCAAGCGCTTCGTCGAAAAACCCGATGCCGCGACGGCGCGGGCGTACGTCGACGCCGGCACCTTTGGATGGAACAGCGGCATGTTCATCTTCGGCGCGCGGGAGTTCCTCGAAGCGCTTTGCCGGTTCAAGCCCAAGTCGCACGAGGGCATCACACGAATCGCCGAGGCGTGGGACACACCCTCCGCCCAAGCCGTCCTCGAGGAGGTCTACCCCAGCCTCCCCAAGATCAGCGTCGACTACGCCGTCATGGAGCCGGCGTCCCGAGATGAAAAGATCAGCGTCTGCACGGTGGCGATGGGCGTGTGGTGGATGGACGTCGGCAACTGGCCAAGCTACGGCGAGACGCTCAGCGAGGACGACCGCGGCAACCGGACGAACACCAAGACGACACATCTCGATTCCCACGATGTCGTCGCCGTTTCCGACGACCCCAACCATCTGATCGCCACGATCGGCTGCAGGGGCCTGATCGTCGTCCACACCGCCCACGCCACGCTGGTCTGTCCCGCCTCGGAGGCCGAGCGGGTCAAGGAGCTGGCCTCGATGGTGGATGAGTCGTTTCAGTAGGGCTGTCGGCAATCTCTGGGTGGCTGGGGCTGAGCCCCGATTCCATCGGGGCGAAGGCCCGGTCTTCTTGGACGTCGGACCAACCGTGGCGTGGTCCCGATGCGATCGGGACTCCGTCACAGCCACCCGGAAGCGAGCTGTCAGCTGTCGGCCAGAGCGGAAGCGGAGGCGTTTTCTTGCCGAGAGCCTGTCTTTTTTCACCCGCGCTGGGAGGCGCGCTCCGTCAAGAGGCCCGCCCCGCTCAGCAGCAAGAGCAACAGCATCAGAATGCACTGGGCCAGATCGTCACCTGACCATCCGTAGGAGCCAATGTTGAAGAGTTCCGCCACCATGTTGACGAGCATGATGACCGATACGAACACCAAGAACATCATGCTCAAGGTCGCGTGAGCCCCACGGATGCGGAAGAGCGTCCCCACCGAGGCGAGCCCCATAACCGCCGCGATCGCGAAGGCGGGCATCAGGACGTTCGTGGTTTCATCGCCCTCCCCGGCAATGACCGTGACGATCTGCATGATTGCCACGATGGTAACCGGCACCACGAGCAGTACATGGATCATGAGACGCACGACGTTGAGCGCGCCGCCGTGGGAGCGGCCCGCCGCCGCGTGGTGTGCGGCGGTGCGAGGGGCGGGAGAAGGTCGTGGGGGCGTGACGGGTGAAGGCGGCACCGCAGCGGGCGCACGCGGTGTTGCCACGGGCGGACGTAGTGCGGGAGCGGCTGGTGCGGCAGCCACCGGCGAGGTGCTCTGGCCGGAGAAATGAGCGCCGAGCCAGGACGGGCCTGCGGCGGGCACAGAAGCAGGCGGCTTGGCCACAGGCGCAGGTCGGGGCGGCGTGGCAGGTGCGGCCTGCGGCGAGAGGCCCGCAGGAATCTTCCGTTTGGCCTTCAGCGGCGTGGGCGGGATATGGCTCGGCGTTGATCCCGTCCTCGGCGGGGGCATCGCGGTGCCCGCCGGTCGTGGAGCCGCAGGAACCGGCGGCGGCGCGACCGTGGCCTTCTCCTTGGGAGGCTTGGCCGTCGGCGCCCGCTTGAACAGGCCGCCCCCCTTTGGCTTGCCGCCGCAGGCCTTGATCAGGCCGTCCAGCTTCGGCCCGATCACGTCATCCCCAAGGGCCTTCAGGTCGGCGAACAGCGACGACGCCTTTGGATCGCGAAAATCCTGTCGCCTGAAGAGCATATTGTCGCCGTTGTTGTATTGCTGCCACAGGCTCGGTTTCCGTGCCAAGGCGCGGAAGACGATGTGGATGACGTCCCCGGCAAACTGGTCGATGTCGGCATCGAAGTCCCGTTCGGACCGGAGCGGGCTCTGAAAATCAGGATGCCCGGTCTCGTGGCTCTTTTGCCCCCTGAGCTTGGGAACCCACATGCCGTCGTAATCGATCAGCCGCAGGCTGCTGTCGGATTGCACGAGAACGTTGCCGTGCTGCAGATCACCGTGTCCGATGTCGGCAGATCGCAGGTCCTCAAGGAGTTTCTGCCATTGTTTCTCGAGCTCACCGAGCTGACCGGAATCGGACACGATCTTCTCGACGAACTGGTTCAGGCCCATTCCCTCGATCCACTGCATCTTGACGAGGGGAAAGTACTTGCCCTGGACCCGAATCCCCTTCTCCTGGTATTCGAATGTCACAAAATAGGGCAGGTCGCACTTTTTCAGGTGATCCGAGATCTTCGCGTAGCGGTTGTGGAGATCGGGAATATTGCGGAGGAAGCACTTCACGGCCCACCGGGCCCCACCCGCGGTCTCCAGCTCATAGACGCTGGCGAACGTACCGCAGATCGGCCGCGGAAGACCCAGCTTGTTCGTCACCGTGGTGCCCTGCTGCAGCTCCTTGCCCATGAAGCAGTAGGAGGGTGTCTGGACCGCCTCCTGGTAGTCGGACATGCTCGGCCAGTATGTCCCACCCGAGTGCGCCACGGCTACTTCACCTCCACACGGATCAGGGTCGTGTCGTCGTTGCGGAGTGCCTTGGATTTGCGGAGATCTTCGATGACGGCTTCGAAGGATTTCTGCTTGCCTCCGAGGGCGCGCAGGAACTTCCACGGTGGACGGCCGGCCTCATACTCGGCAAGAATCCACTGGGCCAGTGCGTCGGTTGTCAGGTAGAAGATGTCTTTCAACCGCCACGAGCCGGAGACGATGCTCACGTGCGGGTCATCGCGGCGAAGCGGACCGCTGTTCTTCGATGAGACGAGGTACGGGTTGTTGTCGAAATCGTCGGACCGGCAGACGGGCCCTACCGCCAGAAGCTCGTCACCACGAACATGGAAAATGCAGCTGTCACCGATGGCAACCGCCCGCCAAGAGCCGCGGCGAGGATTCCGCTGGCGACGATCGCGAAGCAACAGGCCGGCGAGAGCCGCGTGCGCCCCATTGGCGAGCTTTCTCTCGAGGTACCACGGGACCGGTCGACCCTGGACCAGCCGCTGCCACGTTCGCTGATTTTGCGCCAGACGCAGCCGACGCCGACCGAAGCTGCGGACGAGGATTTGCGCCCATTCACCGGCGTATGCGGACTCGCTGGCTCCGTCAGCGACCGCGCAACGAAATGCCGTCAGACCGCGCTGAGAGACACGGTCCGGAAAGAACGCGTCCTCATATTCTTCAGCTGCGTTCCCGTGCTTGGGGACATGGAATGCCTGGGTACAGATCCACATCCGGGAGCTCGGTAGGTGCGTTATCTCAGGTTGCTGGGTCGGGTCCCGATATCGATCGCCTGGACGAGCAGCACCATGTCGGCATTCAGGACGAAGCTCCGCGCGTCCTGGGAGGTGTTGAAGCCGTGCTCCTTGGCCAAGGCCCGCATGCTGGGGGTCAACGGGCTGGAGGTCTCGAAGAGCATCTTGGAGTACTCGTCCGGAAGCTCGTCCGCCGAATCGGGGAACGACATCGGAACGGCGTCGGGGTTCGCCGACATGTGAATGTTGAAGAGCATCACGTTGCCGTCCGAGGTGGCCAGCTGGGTGAGGCTTTGAATCCGCTCGTACGGATCGCCGTCTGTCGCCTCGCCGTCCGTGACGTGGATGACGATCGGAGGAAAGCAGTTCGGTCGCTCGGTAATCCAATCCTGGAGGATCCGCTCCGCCTCCCCGACCGCACGGCACATGGGCGTGCCGCCGTTCGCGACCGGATCGAACCACACCGGGATTCGCACGGTCTGCTCGACGAGCCCGCCGGTGCCATCGGGGATCTTCTTGGTTCGCTCCTCGAGCCGCGCCGGGTTCTCGGCAATCTCGCTGATCGGAACCATGTCCCGGCCGGCAATGGGGCCGACGAAGCGGGGACCGACCGTGCTGCCGTATCCGATGACGCCGACGTGGTAGTAGTCTCGGACCCCCTCCACCTTGGCGCATTTGATGGACAGCTCCTGAAGCCACCGGTTGATGCTGTCCGCGACGCCCGCCGCCTTCTGCTGGGTTGCATCCCCGGCCGCCACCTGCTCTGACATCGAGGTTGACTGGTCGACGAGGAACAGAAAGCAAGAGGGGTTGTCTCTGCTGATTTCAGCTGAGTATGCCATGGTCCAGTGCCTCCGCGTCAAGCTCGTTGTGATCGTGTTTCACCCGTCAGCCGGACGCTCCACAGGTGCGTTATGTGAGATTGCTCGGACGGGTTCCGATGTCGATGGCCTGGGCGAGGAGCACCATGTCGGCGTTCAACACGAAGCCCCTCGATTTGTCGGTTGTCTTGATCCGATGCTCCTTGGCCAGCGCCCGCATCGTCGGTGTCAACGGGCTGGCCGTCTCGAAGAGCATCTTGGAGTACTCGTCGGGCAGCCCGTCGGCGGAATCGGGGAAGGACACGGGGGTGGCGTCGGGGTTGGCCGACATGTGGATGTTAAAGAGCATCACGTTGCCGTCGGAGCTGGCCAGCTGGGACAAGCTTCGCATTCGCGACATGGGGTCGCCATCCGTCGCCTCACCATCGGTGATGTGGATGACGATCGGAGGAAAGCCTGCCGGGTTCTGGCCTACCCAGTCCTGGATGATCCGCTGCCCTTCCATGGCTGCCCGGCACATGGGGGTGCCGCCGTCGGCGACAGGCTCGAACCACACTGGAACCTTGGCGGTCTGCTCGACAAGCCCGCCGGCGCCGTCGGGGATCTTGGAGGTCTTTTCCTCGATCCGGGCGGGGCAGTCGGCAATCTCGCTGATCGGGACCATGTCACGGCCGGCGATCGAGCCGACGAAAGCGGGTCCGACTGACCTGCCGTATCCGATAACCCCGACGTGGTAATAGTCCCGGACCCCGTCGGACTTGGCGCACTTGATCGACAACTCCTGGAGCCACCGGTTGATGCTGTCCGCGACACCTGACGCTTTTTGCTGGTTCCCATCACCCGCCGAGACCTCCTCTGACATCGAGGATGACTGATCGATCAGGAATAGAAAGCAAGAGGGGTTGTCTCTGCTGATTTCAGCTTGGTACGGCATCGGGCAGTGCCTCCCACTGTGCTCCCCGGGATATCGCTGCAAGACCGGCCTGGGCGGTCTCCGGGACCGGCAGGACGGGCGACATACCCCTTCGTCACGGCGAAAGGGCGACTTTAGAACTGTTTCGAGCGCTCCGTAGCGGCCTCGCGGTGACTATCTTGAGCGCTCCGTTCGTCCTCTGGCCGACACTCGCTCCAGTACGACCCGGCGAATTCATCCGCCGGGTCTGAGCGGGCGCCCAATGAGTGCTCCGTACGGCCCTGCGGGCCGACACTCGCTTTCGTACGCCGCCGCGAATTCATTCGCGGCGGCTGACCGGACGTGGCCTCGCTCTAACGCCTACGCGGTCGATTCAATCGGCCGCTAGGGTTCGGAAAGGAATCGCAGGATCTCACGCATCAGCCGCTCCCCCTGGTCGGTTTCCAAAATGTGCTGAGCGTGCGCGGAACCCTCGAGGATCACCAGTTGTTTCGGATCTGGGGCTCGCTCAAACTGGTCACGAATCTCGGGGAGTCGAAGGACGCCACGACCGCTGAAGTCGTCGCGGGTCGTGATGAACAGCTTCCGGCCCTTCAGGCGCTCGGGCTCATCGATTGCCGAAGCGGCCAGTAGCACGATGCGATCGATCTCGCCCTCTTTCGCCTCGACCGCGGCCTGGGCGGCCGCCCAGCCTCCGAAGCTGCCGCCAACGACCGAGACGGTCTTCGCGCCGATCTCATGCAGGTAGCGAACCGCCGCCAGAACGTCGAAGTGAACGTCGTCCGGAGAGGTGATCTGGGGTCCGCCCTGCGACTGGCCGCGCCCACGAAAATCGATGGCAAGAGCGCGGAATCCGGCCTTCGCCAGTCGTTGTGCCTGTTTCGCCCAACTCTCCTTGTTGAACCGGCCGCCGTGAGCCAGCACGACGCCGTGATCGCCGTTTCCGTACATGTCCGCATGGACGACTCCACCGTCCTGGGTCGGAAACGAAACATGCTCCGGCCCGGCGCATCCAACCAGCACCACAGCAGCGACGGTCAATCCCACGATACGAAGCATCTGGCTCGCGGAAACTCCTTCGCTCACTGACTTTGACTGCCCAACGGTTGTGAACTGATCGGCGCATCGGGAAAGTGCTTAGAGCTACATTACCCCGAGGAGGAACAGGATGAGCAAAAGCCACGCGATGGTGCGTCGCCAAGCCGATGTTGATCGGACGGAATGAAGGGACTCTCGGAGAACACTGTGCGCACGGCTCAAATCGCAAGCACGCACGATGATATTGGCGTTACCAGGTGCTTTCGCGCGGAAACCAGAAGAAATGCCGCCCTCTGACCAAGCATCGATTCCGGCGTCGTTGAGTTGAAACACGAGGATGGTCGCCTGCAACTCAAAGGGCACGGATTGAAGAATGGTCAGTCTTTCGAACTGCGGTGAAATGGTTTTGGCGACTGTCCTGGGAGCCGAGCGCTCCCGGACGGGCGCGGAGCGGCTTGGCGGCTCCTGCGAATCGTTGGGCCGGCGATTCTTCCGGAACGATTGCGTGGCGATCATAATGAGGATCGGCAACACAAACACAACGAAGACTACGGTGGTAGCATCGAAGACGTCCGCGAGCGGCCTTGGAAACAATTGGCGTAGCACAATGAGCGTGATGGTCAAGACGAACAGCACTCCGGACACGACGAGGAAGTGAACTTGGGCGCGCATAAACTCCGGGCTTTGTTCTGAGAACGTGCCAATATCTGCAGGATCGAATGGATGTGCACATTCGGGGCATCGGCGCTGCTGCAGATTGCTCAAGTCGTACCCACACTGATGACAGTAGAAACCAGTGGGGCTCAGCGCGTTATCCGGCTCGAAGCCAGGGTCTGCCACACCGCTACGGGAACTGCCGCAGCTCCAACAGAGTTGGAACTCATGGTCAACTGGACAGCCACACTGGCCACACGTCCACGTGTCTTGATCACCGGCCATCGCAAGAAACAGCGGCCTGACGGTTGAGCACAGCTGCGGGCCGCCCGACGGGTGGTCCGCTGACTCTGAAGACGTCACTGCCATTGTAGCGAGGAGTGGGCGGGCGAAGCCCTGACCTCCGAGAGGTTGGGCGTGATGTGCGCACCCTGCGGCCCGGCAGCTGCAGCGAATGGTTAGGCGGCATCACATCTGCAGCACGACGTTTTCGTGTTGGATAGTTGTCCCAAGGACGATGAGCCTCGCGACTGCCACGGGTAGGCCGAAGCGACATGGACCGGCGCTCCCCGGATTAAGGTAAAGAACCCCCTCTCGGGATTCGGCGGATGGACGATGAGTATGGCCCGATATGACCGCGGCAAACTCTGCTGCAGCTGGGTCGAGGTCGAGCTGGCCAAGCTCGTGAAGTACATACAGGCAGAGCGGGCCAGCTTTCACGACTTCAGTGCGAGGCAATGCTTCGGCCCACTTCCCCGTGTCGACGTTTCCGCGCACAGCAAAGGTGGGTGCTAGCTCGCGGAGCTGGTCGAGAACTTCAGGGGTTCCGATGTCGCCCGCATGAATCAGAAGATCACTGCCGCGGAGAACGGCGGTCACCTCGGCGCGAAGAAGCCCATGCGTATCTGAGAGGACGCCGACCGTCAACTGCGACGCTGACATACGGAGCGATGATCCCGCCTAACGGTTGAGCTCAGCTGCGGGCCGGCGACGCCGACCCGACGACATCGGCATTGTACGTTTAGGGAAGACGTCGGTCGCGCGACGGGCGGCCCGTCTGCTGCAGTGAGTGGTTAGGCGGCGTGAGAGGTGGCTTTGTCGCCCTTCCACAACTCGGAGAAGCGAAGGCGGCCCTGACTGTCTTCATAGGTTGCTGCCAAGATGATCGTGACGATCGGACCCAAGAAAAGCGAACCGAGGAAGTACTTGAGCGAGCCTCTACCCGAAGCATTCGCAAGCGCCCCGTTCACAATAGCTAGAGACCCCCAACCCAATACATAATCGTTCATTCTGGTTCCTCAAGATAGGGTGATGCTTGCATCCAGGCGTAACCGAGCTGCAGTATGCCAACTTCCTGCAGTGGGCAGCGTCGCGACCAATGAGTAGACGCCGCCTAACGGTTGAGCTCAGCTGCGGGCCGGCGACGCCGGTCCGCACGAACAACAGACATTGTACCGGGCTGACGGTGTCAGCCGCGCAGCGGGCGGCCCGTCAGCTGCAGCGATTGGTTAGGCGGCGTACGACTGCCGCATTCGGGACTGCGCTGCTGTTTGCAATCATGGTCGTCACAGTTGTGTGAATTGTTCGGCAGTGATTCGGTAGACGTAACTGTCTATTCCACCCGCGTCGAGCCTCGATCCCACACGAACGCCGCCGACCTTTTCCACTGCCCTTTGCGAGCGCAGGTTCCGTGGACCAACAAGAAAGACGACGCAATTCACAAATCGGAAGGCGTGCTGCAACATCAGATGCTTCATCTCCGCGTTGTAGATGCCGCCCCAGTGGGATCTGGCCAAGAATGTCCAGCCGATCTCGACCTCGCTTCTTTTCTTGTCGTAGCCGTGGAAGCGCGAAGATCCAATCACGAGTTGAGTTCTGGCATCAATTGCGGTCAAAGCACCACCGGACGCCAAGGCCTCGCGAAAGAACAATTGGAAGTTCTCTTCTTCATGGCGATTCTTGTCGGAATGCTGTTCCCAAATGAGCGGATCGGCGGCGACAGCATAGAGGTCATCGTAATGTTCGGAGCAAAGCGGCTTGAGTTCAACGAGGTCGCCCTTCAAGAGCGGTTGACAATCGAAGGACACTCTTGGCTCCCTGTGACGACGTGCGGTGGACGACCGTTGGTCAGCCGCCTAACGGTTGAGCTCAGCTGCGGGCCTGACACGGGCGGCCCGCTGACACACCCGGCATTCTACCCGTCACGGGCGTTTCGATGACTCACCCGACGAGCCCGGCAGCTGGAGCGATTGGTTAGGTGGCCTCTCTATCGACGTCCGGCGCTGTTGGCCGCCAGCCGCATTCGGGACAGGATTGGTAGCCCGAGC
>JADFKZ010000045.1 GCA_022564665.1 Planctomycetota bacterium
CCGATGAGGCGGGCCCGCCGTTTCTGGAAAGGCCGACTGCGCGTATGTCCAGCTCCTGGGCGTCGAGGGTGATCGTGCTGACCTGGCGGAGTGCGACCAGCTCAAGCTGCGCCGTGGCGTCGACGTGCTTCTGCTCGACCTCGACGTTGAGCGTGAGCTTGATGTGCAGGCAGTCAATCGGGCGATCGGCGGCGAACCGCGTGGGCTCCTCGGCCACCGCGGGCACCGACCACAGCAGGCTCGACAGTCCGACGGCAACGATCCAGACAACAAAGGACGGGCGGTGGGACGATCTCATGGGGTTCCTCTTTCGATCAGGGGGAACCGCTGCGGTCGTCCTTGCTCGCGGGCGGTATCCGGTCAGAGTCGGCCGGCGGCCTTTGCCGGTGGGGCAATTGTAGTGGGTCCGGCCGTTGTTTGGAGCCTGCGGTATGGGGGGTGCTTATCGGATGTATGCCTACCCGCAAATCCGCCCGGAAGGCGACGGGGCCAAACTTCCGGCTCCCGTTTGCCGATCCAAGCAATCTGGACAACTGGACAAAGCGAGGCGCTCCCACGATCGGATACCACCATGAACACGCCGGCCACACCACTGAATCCGCTTGCAAAGGACATCATGACACCCGAGCCGATCTCCGTCTCGATGGGAACCACGGTCCGGGAGCTGGCCCAAATCCTCATCGAGAACCAGATCTCCGGCGTGCCGGTCGTGGATCCCCAGGACCGCGTGGTGGGCGTGGTTTCCAAGACCGACCTGCTCCAGCGGTGCCTCGACGGACCGGTTGATGACCCCGATGAGTCCTTCTTCGTGGCGCTGGCCGAGGGAGCCGACAACTGGTCGAGCTTTGAGCTTCAGGAGCTGGGCACCGTCGAGGACTTCATGTCCGCCGACCCCGTCACCGTCCTGCCGTCCGATTCCGTCAACGAGGTCGCCCGGCGGATGGTGGAAGACCGGATCCACCGTGTGATCGTGACCGACGAAGGCCAGCACCTCCTGGGGATCGTGACCTCGCTGGATCTGCTGCTGCTCTTCCCCGACCAGCGGCGCCAAGCGGCCTGACAACGCTGCGCTGAGCTGGGGTGACTACGAAGGCTGGGCCCGGGTCGTCCCATATCTTTCATCTTTGAAATGGCTCATTCGCACAGCTGCATGGCCGCAGCTGTCGCTATCCTGGTGTCGCAGAGGGACAAGGGGGCACTTCGATGGACCAGGACGAGCGGACGACCGGGCGGGTCACGCCGGGGTCGGAACGCCGCGGAGGCGCATCATGAAACGGTTCTCGTGGCCGTGGGCAGTTTTTTCGCCGGCCTGCGCCGCTCTTGTGCTCTTGCTCGTCGTTGCCGCTGATGCGACGGGACAGACGGATCGAAGCACGCTCCAGCCGACTGTCGAGGGCCGTGGGATCCCGGTGCTGCCACAAGCCCAAGCCCAACGGGTGGCGGCTCTTGAAGCGAACATCGAAGAGCTTCGGCGGCAAGCGAAGTTCGCCGAAGCAATTCCGCTGGCGCAAGAGATTCTGGATATTCGAAAGGAGAATCAGACCGGCTGGAGCGATGCCGACGGCGAGCCGGCGGAGTGGTACGAGATCGGTGATGCTCGGCGGGCGATCGAAGAGCTTCGTCTCCTGGAGTCACTTTCGCCTGCGCAGCGGGCCGAGCTGACGAAGGTCGACCGGGCCAAAGCGACTATGGAACACCATTACGCTTTGGGTCGCTATGGCGCCGCGCTGTCGCTTGCGCGAGTGCAGCTGCGAATCCGTCGCCGTGTCCTGGGTGATGACCATACGGACACGCTTTCGGCGCTCAGCTACCTGGGCTTCCTGCTGCTGACCCAGGACAGCATGGAGGAGGCCGAGCCCCTGCTGCGGGAGGCGCTGGCAGGACGCAGACGCGTCCTTGGCAATGAGAATCCCCAGACGCTCGTGTCGGTCAACAACCTGGCCTACGTGCTCCAAATCCAGGGCAGGGCCGGCGACGCCGAGCCCCTGCTGCGCGAGACGTTGGAGGGCCGTCGCCGTGTCCTGGGTGATGAACACACGGACACGCTGACGTCATTCGACAACCTGAGCCGTCTGCTCTTTGCCCAGGGCCGGTACGACGAGGCCGAGCCCCTGCTGCGGGAGGCGCTGGCAGGACGCAGGCGTGCCCTTGGCAATGAGGATCCCCAGACGCTGGTGTCGATCAACAACCTGGCCTATGTGCTCCAAAGCCAGGACAGAGCCGGCGACGCGGAGCCCCTTTTGCGCGAGGCCCTGGAGGGCCGTCGCCGTGTTCTGGGTGATGAACACGCAGACACGCTGAAGTCAATCGAAACCCTGGCCCGCCTGCTCTTTAGCCAGGGCCGCTACGACGAGGCGGAGCCGCTGCTCGTTGAGTCAATGAAGATCCACCGCCGTGTGTTTGGCGAAGAGCACCCCAACACGCTGCGCTCTGTGGATAACCTCGCCGGGCTGTACCAACAACAGGGCCGGTACGACGAGGTCGAACCCCTACTGCGCGAGGCGCTGGAGAGTCGCCGCCGCGCCCTGGGTGATGACCATACAGACACGCACTCCTCGCTCAGCAACCTGGGCTTCCTGCTCCTGCTCCAGGGCAACCTGGTCCAGGCCGAGCCGTTCGTGCGCGAGGCGCTGGAAGGCCGTCGCCGTGTATTGGGTGATGACCACACGGACACGCTGGCGTCAATAGACACCCTGGCCCGCCTGCTCTTTGACCTGGCCCGGTACGACGAGACAGAGCCCCTTCTGCGCGAGGCACTGGCACGCCGCCGCCATATCCTGGGTGATGACCACGTGGCGACGCTGACGTCAATTGACAACCTGGGCCAGCTGCTCTTTGGCCAGGGCCGGTACGACGAGGCAGAGCCCCTTCTGCGCGAGGTGCTTGCCGGCTTTCGCCAAGACCGACCTGATGGCCATCCAGAACTCGTCTCGGCGCTCGTCGGGCTGGGTGCTACGCTCATCGAGCTGCAGAAGTATGCAGAAGCGGAGCCGCTTCTCCGCGAGACACTGCCCGCGATCGGCACGCTCCCGTACGCCCGTCAAGCCGACGTCGCCGGCCTGCTCGTCGAGCTGGGTTTAGCGCTCCACGGGCAGGAGCGGTACACCGAAGCGGAGCCGCTTATTCGCGAGGGCCTGGAGATCCGCCAGGCCGTGCTGCCCGATGGCGACTGGCTCATTGCCAACACGACCAGCATCCTCGGCGGTGTCCTGGCCAGCCAGGACCGGTTCGAGGAAGCAGAGCTGTTGCTGGTGGAAGGCTACGCGGGATTGAAGGACAACCCGGAGGCGCCAACACTTCGCAAGCGCGAATCGATCCAGCGCATCGTGGATCTCTACGACGCCTGGGGCAACCCCCAGAAGACCGGCGAGTGGCGGGCAAAGCTGCCCACTCAACAGGAGGCTGTGGCAAAGGACTGACTACGGCTGGACTCGGGTGGCTGGGGCCATCCGTTTTCTCCTTCACCGAGTCAGGTCTGCCAGCCGGCATCGGGTGCATCCGTCAACTGATGCGGCTCAGTCAAACATCGCCAGGATGTTCCCGGGCAACGTCGACCGCAGTTCCACGTTGGTCTTGAGGCGAAAGTGTGACTGGGGCTGATGCCGCTCGGCATGGAAGAGGTGCAGACGATACTCCTCGCCGTCTTCGAGGCCGAGCCGGTCGAAGTCCACATACATCTCCCGCGATCCCGCGATGCCGCCGTGATCCAGGACGAGCCTGCCGTCGATGAACACCCAGGCATCGTCATCACCCTTGAACCACAGCATCTGCCCCGCCGATGCGTCGTAGGTGAACCTCGCGACGATCTCGTAGGTGAAGTGGTAATTGTGTGAGTAGCCCCCGTTGCCGAACAACAGGTCGTCAATGGGGGTGAAGTTGTTGGTCTGGAAGGAGTACATGTCGTCGTCGTCATCCCACGTGAGCGTTATCGTGTGCAGCCAGGACAGGTTCACACCCGGGATGTCGCGATACCACTGGGAAAACGTTTCCGCGGACGTGATCGCGCCGTTCTCGTCGTTGCTGCTCCTACTGCCCTTGATGTCTCCAAGAGCCGGGTCGTAGAGATTCCAGGAGATCTTGCGGTTCGACGCATCGCGCCACTCCCGCGCCACGCGGAACCCCCCGCCGACAAAGATGGGCTTCCCGTCGGCGTCCAGTTGCAGGGCGATGTTGCCGCAGTAGTGGCCATAGCCGTTACTCGGAACCACGTCGAAGTCCGGGTGTTCAGGCGAAGGTCGAAAGTCGCGGACGATTCCGAGCAAGCTGAGGGTGTCAGCTTCATCCGGACCACCTTCGCCTTCCGCATCATCTCCGCCAGAAGGGTCTCCCGCCACCGACCCCGAGATGAACGCACAAAGGCCCGCGCAGAACAACGCCCACACCACGCTCCTGGGCGCGGCCGTCCGGTAGATTGTCATGAGTGGACTCCTTCGCCCCCACCCAAACTCCTCGAAAACGAGCGTACGATCTGGGCAACGAGCGGGACCCCGGCAAACAGGGGAATCCACCGTGAGCAGTAAAACTTTGCGGGATGTGTGTTCTGGGTGCCGCGCGCCCTCGGCTCACGGCCCAACCATCTCGACCACGCCTCAAATATCGGCCAGGTCGGCCTCTGAAGGACGAGCCGACGACCGGGCAGGCCACGCCGGGCTGGGTTCAGCAGAGGTGGACATTCGCTGTTGACGCAGGCACACGAGCGACCATGTTGTGGCGGCGGCATCAGCGCCCTTCTTTGAGAAAGGGGTCAATATGAGGTTCTTCGTACTTCCCGCAATGTGCGCCGTGTGGGCGCTTTCCGCATGCAGTGAAGGAACTCGCGTTGCACAAGGTCCAGTCGCTGCGCCGGTGATGGCGGCTTCGTTTTCGGACAGGACAGTCGAAGTCGGCTGCGCGAAATGTATCTACGACATGCCCGGTGTCCAAGGCTGCAAGCTCGCGGCGAGCATCGACGGCCAGCCGATGCTCGTGACCGGCGTCGACGTGGATCTCCACGCGCGCAAACTGTGCTCAGTCGCCAGAGAGGCGGTCGTCACGGCCACCATGGAAGGCGACGGTCTCGTCGCGTCGACACTCGATTTCCAGTAGATGCGCGCCGGCGCTGAGCTGGGGTGGCTGGGGCTGAGTCCCGATTCCATCGGGACTCCATCACAGCCACCCAGTCGAACGACTCCACCGCAGCCACGCAGCACCGCGTCGGATGCGAACAAAGCCGGGCCAAAAAAAACCCCATCTGGCGCTCCCGAGGCAGCGGGGCAAGAGCCAGATGGAGGGGGGAAAAGGAGTGTTCTTAGTTTGCTTTGGGATTCCGGCGGCGTTGCTTTCACGCGGCTGCTGAAACGAGCCGCTGCGGGGCGCGGACCGATACCGGCGGAACCCCTCAACGCCGGGCGTCTACGTCGAACGAGCTCCACCGCGCCCACGACCCACCAGCTTGTCATCTAGATGCAGAAGCGGCGCCGGTCTTTCGGCGGCTCGAAAGTTTTTGAAAGCATTTTTTCTTTTGAACAAAAATGCAACCGCGCAACGCTATCGGTTCCCGGCGGCGAGGGATCTCTGCCGGCGGCCGAGCCGGATGGCCACGACGAACCAGCCAGTCGCAATCGGCACTGCCAAGAGCGACACGGCGGTGGCGCCGAGTGCCTTGAGGACCGGATAGAGCCACGCGCCGATCAGGTCGCCGAATCGGTAGACGAAAGTGTCTATGAAGTTCTTGGACTTGAACTTTTCCTCGCGACTCACCACCGTGTACAGGATCTCCCGAGCCGGTCGGGACACCGCATAGTTGGCCGCGCGGCGCACGGCCATGAAACCGATGAGCACTGGGACAACGGCCTGGGGGTCCAGTCGCACTATGCTCACACCGAGCACAACAAAACCCACCGCGGTAACCACCGGCAGGACACCGAGAGTCGGACCCACACCGAAGGCCGCGATCAGCCGGCTGGTCAAGAGAATCTGGAGGACAATCGTTGTGACGCCCGCCCAGAAATTCACGTTGGCAAAGAACGCGACCCGCGCGTCCGAATCGGAAAACTGCTCGAAGCCGATATCGAGCTTGGTTATCTCCAGAAACGTAGACGTCAGTGTGTAGCAGAACAGGAACAGGCAGATGCCGGCGAGATAACGGGACCGCATGACCTGGCGGGCCCCCGCCAGCGCTCCTCCGCCGAGGGCGGCTGTCGGGGCTGACTCCGCGCTCGCCAGCGGGGTTGCCGCGGGCACGCCCTGCGTCGTCCGAGCGTTCAGCTGGATGACGCACCAGCAGGCCATCTCCAGCAGCGCAACCGTGACCAGCAACAGGTTTTCACCGCCCCATGGCTTGGCGAGATGCTCCGCGATGAACGAGCCGTAGATTTGGCCCAACGTCCCACCAACGGCGATGAACGCGAAGAGCCGTTTGCCCTGGGCATTCGTGAAGAGATCCGCCATGAAACTCCAGAAGACCGAGACCACGAACAAGGCATAGACGCTGGCCCACACGAAGAACACGCGCCCCAGGCTGACGTGGGCCGATTCGGGCAGCACTCTCAGCAGGAGGAAGAAGATCACCAGGTTGACGATGAAGAACCGGTAGACGAAGGGGATGAAACGCCGCCGCGAGAAGCGCGTGGTGATCGCGCTGAAGGCAATACTGGCCACGAGGGTCGCGATGACGGTGCCGAGATAGAGCCACTTAATGATGTCTTTGACGCCTCCGGCGATGCCCATGGAATCGCGTAGCGGCCGCAGGATGTACCACCCCGCCAGCAGGCAGAAGAAGAATCCGCACGACCAGACCAGGGGCCCCCCCTCGCCGGGCTCGACCTTCAGCAGCCGCCGCAGGAGATCTGAGGGACGATCACCGGTCCGGTCCGTGTCCTTTGTAGGGTGCCCCTGCTGCATCAAGCTCCTCGTTGCCAGCCGGGACGGCCCGGTTGCCGGCCTGTTGTCAAGACAGGATTATGGCCGGGTTCATTCCGCCCTGCGAACGATGTAGAGTGCTCTCAAGCCGCCGGGAGCCGCAGGGTCGCCAATCGGCCGCCAAGGAGTGATCAGATGAGACAGACCCGCCGCTCTTTTCTCAAGGCTTCAATGGCCGCGGGGATGGCGGTCGGAATGACCGCAGCGCCGGCTCAGGCCTCTCCCCGCCCGCAGGCGATTCGACCCGCGAGCAGGAAGTTGAGGCTCCTGATCCTCGGTGGCACCGGGTTTCTCGGCCCCCACGTCGTCGAGGCGGCCCGGAGCAGGGGCCATACCGTGACCCTCTTCAACCGCGGGCGGACGAACCCCGGTCTCTTCCCCGACCTGGAAAAGCTCAAGGGCAACCGGGACCCGAAAAAGGGCGCAGGGCTCAAGGCGCTTGCAGGCCGCTCCTTCGACGCCGTCCTGGACACCTCCGGCTACTACCCACGGATGGTCAAGGCCTCGGCGGAGCTTCTGGCTGACAACATCCGGCAGTATGTCTTCATCTCCTCGATCTCGGTCTACTCCGACAACAGCATCGTGAACATGGACGAGTCGGGCCCCATCGCGACGATGCCCGACCCGACGCTTGAGACCGTCGGCAAGCAGTTTCAGTATTACGGCCCGCTCAAGGCCCTTTGCGAGCAGGCGGCGGAAAAGGCGTTGCCCAATCGGACGACCAACATCCGGCCCGGGCTGATCGTGGGCCCCCGCGACAACGTCCCCCGCTTCACCTATTGGCCGGTGCGGATCGAGCGCGGCGGTGAGGTGCTCTCACCCGGGGACCCGGACGACCCCGTCCAGTACATCGACGGCCGCGACCTTGCCGAGTTCATCGTCGCCTGTATCGAGAATGGCACCACCGGCGTCTTCAATGCCACAGGGCCAAACTGGCCCACGAACATCGCCGAGCTGCTCTACGGCTGCAAGGCGGTGACGGGCCCAGACGCCCGCTTCACCTGGGTCAACGCCGACTTCCTCGACCAACAGAACGTGCAGGGCTGGACCCACCTGCCAGTCTGGATCCCGCCAAAGGGTGAGTATGAGGGGTACCACCGCATCAACATCGACAAGGCGATCGCGGCGGGGCTTCGGTCACGGCCCCTGGCCGAGATCGCGCGCGACACGCTGGATTGGTTCCACGCCTGGCCCGAAGGGAAGCGCTTCCCCTGGGGCGGTGTAATCACCCCCGAGCGGGAGGCGGAAGTGCTCGCTGCCTGGCACAAGAGGTAGGAGGAAGAGGCTGTCAGCTGTCAGCTCCAGAGGAGTTGGCTGGGTGGCTGGGGCTGAGTCCCGATGGAATCGGGACGAAGGCCCGGTCTTGGTGTGGACGGACCAACCGTGGCGTCGTCCCGATCGCATCGGGACTCCGTCACCGCCACCCGGAAACCGGCTGTCAGCTGAGAGCTTCTTATCCCCCGATCGCCGACATCGTACGCTCGGGCTGCACGAAATCCGCCGAGCTGATCCCGTGGCCGGCCTGCTTGGTCCACGTCGCGTCACCAAGGAACTGGGCGATCTCCTCGTCGCTCGCGCCCGCGCGGAGAAGCGGGCGCAGGTCCCACTCGGTGCGGCTGAAAAGGCACGCCCGCACCTTCCCGTCGGCGGTGACCCGCAGCCGGCTGCAGGCACCGCAAAACGGACGCGTCACCGACGCGATGATCCCGATGGAGCCCGCCGCCCCGTCGGCAAAAGCGAAGTTGAGCGATGTGCTGGATGAATCGGCTCCGTCAAGCGGAACAAGCTCATGCCGCCGGCCGATCTCCCTGAGCATCTCGTCGGCGGTGACGACGATCGATCGGTTCCACGATCGGCTGGAGTCCAGCGGCATGAACTCGATCAGACGCACGTTGACTGCGTGCTCGCGGGCGAAGTCGGCGAAGTCGGCGATCTCGTCCTCATTGAAGCCGCGCATCAGGACCGCGTTGACCTTGATCGGGTCGAAACCGGCCTCGCGCGCCAGATAAATCGCGTGGACCACCGTCGCAGGTGTGGCGCGGGTGCGAGTCATCCTGGCGACGCGGTCAGGCCTGAGGCTGTCGAGGCTCAGCGTGATTCTCCCGAGGCCGTCCTCGCGCCACCGGTCAAGCGGCATCCGGTCCAGCCGCGAGCCGTTGGTGGTCATGGCCAGGTCGGCGAAAGCAAGCCGGCCCAGCCCCTCGATCAGCTCACCGAGCTGGGGGTACAACGTCGGCTCGCCACCGGTGATCCTGAGCTTCCTGATCCCAAGCCCCGCCGCCACCCGGGCCACGGTGAGGTATTCTCCGAGCGACAGAAGCTCCTGCTTGGGCATGTACCGGAAGTCCGGATCCATGCAGTACACGCACCGGTAGTTGCAGCGGTCGGTCACGCTCAGACGCAGGTCGCGGATCCGCCGGCCATGGGAGTCGTAGAGCGCACCATTCGGCCGTGCCTCCGCGGGCGCCGGAGGCGGCGCGTTGACCGCGGCGGGGCGTTGGGAGCCGACGACTGGTAAAGCGATAGACACGGGCAGCGGCTCACTTTATCCTGACCCCGGCACCAGTTTTTCGCACGTCACCGGGAGCCGTCTCATTCTATCTTTCAAAGACCTCCTGCGGGGCGCTCGGGCAGGACTCCCAAGAACCCTGATCGGCGACGGCAGCTCACGAAGCGGCTGGATGTGGTCGATTCTCACCGTCCGCTGGGTGCTCGGCCTGATTTTTTTCATGGCGGGCTGGTGGAAGTGCTTCGAGCTGACACCCGCCGAGCACGCCCGCCAGTATTTCGTGATTGGGTTTGAGGGTCGCTGGATACCCCAGGCGGTGCTCCAGTCGCTTGGTCTGACCATCCCCTACGTCGAGCTCGTGGCCGGGGCGCTCGTGTGCCTGGGTCTTTTTCGCCACCTCGCCTACCTGGCCATCGCCGCGATCCTGGTCACCGTCACCTACGGGCACCTCCTGCTCGACCCCCTCTATGACACGACGAGCCATATCTTCCCGAGACTGGTTTTGCTTGTCTTCGTGTGGGTCGCGCCCATGGAGCATGACCTGATCTCGATCGACGCCGCCATCCGGCGCATCCGGGGCCGCCGTGGCGCCTGACGAGGTCCACCCGGTCGCTGTCGCGAACTCTTTGCAATTCAATTGAAACAATCAGCATGCGTCGGAAGTATAAATAGGTGGTGTGACCGACGAATCGGGCGTGTCCGCCCGCGATAAGTCCGAGGGGCGTGCGGAGCGGGAGGTATCGACCATCCGCGATCCGGACGTCGTGGTGTGGGCCTCCACACCTTCTATCAGCAAGACCCGATTCGTCCCGGGCACCGTCCTGGCGGATCGATACCGCATCGTCGAGCGTCTGGGCCGGGGCGGCATGGGGGAGGTCTATCGGGCCGAGGACCTCAAGCTGGATATGGTCGTCGCGCTGAAGTTTCTGCCGCCGGGCCGGTCCCGCGATCCGGCCTGGCTGCGACACCTGCACGATGAGGTTCGGATGGCCCGGCAGGTGGCGCATCCGCATGTCTGCCGCGTGTACGACATCGCCGAGGTCGACGGCGAGCACTTCATCTCGATGGAATACATCGACGGGGAGGATCTTGCCGTGCTGCTGAGGCGTATCGGGCAGCTCCCGGGACCAAAGGCGATCCAGATCGCCCGCCAGCTGTGCCTCGGTCTGGCCGCCGCCCACGACCAGGGTGTGCTGCACCGCGATCTCAAGCCTGCCAACATCATGCTCGATGAGAGCGGCAACATCCGGATCACCGACTTCGGAATCGCCGCTTTGCTGAACCGGCTCGAGGATGAGGACACGACGATCGGCTCACCCGCCTACATGGCGCCGGAGCAGCTCGCTGGCGGGGAGCTGTCACAGCGAACCGACCTGTACGCGCTGGGCCTCGTGTTCTACGAGATGTTCACCGGCACGCCGGCGATCGACCCAGCATGTCGTGAGAAGGTCGAGCGGACGCACGGCGGCGGTGGCCCTGTGATCGACTCGACCCTGCTCCAGGACGTCGATCCGGCCGTTGTGACGGTGATCAGCCATTGCCTTGAGTCGGAGCCGCGGAGACGGCCGCCCTCCGCCCGCGCTGTGCTCGACGCGCTCCCGGAGTCGAGTGGCGGCACGACAGCGCGCGCCGGCAAGGGCGCGGATCCGCACCGCACCGTGCCGGCGTCTCGCTCGATCGCTGTCCTGCCCTTCGCCGACATGAGCCCCGAAAAGGACCAGGGGTACTTCTGCGACGGCATGGCCGAGGAGATCCTCAACGGCCTCAGCAGGATCGAGGGCGTCCAGGTCGCATCGCGGACCTCGGCGTTCCAGTTCAAGGACACCGCGGCCGACATCCGAAAGATCGGCGAGCGGCTCAACGTCAACGCCGTGCTCGAAGGCAGTGTCCGCAAGGCCGGTAACCGGCTCCGTGTCACCGCCCAGCTGATCAACGTGTCCGACGGCTACCACCTCTGGTCCGATCGATACGACCGCACGATGGCGGACGTCTTCGGCATCCAGGACGAGATCGCCCAGGCGATCGTCAAGACCCTCCAGTGCCGGCTCGCGACCGAGCACCACGCGCAGATCGTCCGGCGCTACACCCAGAACGTCGATGCCTACGAGCTTTATCTCAAGGGCCGGTACGTTCAGAACACGCGAAGCGCCGATGGGATCGCCCGGGGAATCGAGTACTTCAAGCAGGCGATCGCCAAGGACAGCCGCTACGCCCTGGCCTACGCCGGGCTGGCCGACTCCTACAGCTTGCAGGCGTGGTACAGGTTTCTTTCTCCCCGGGAGGCGTTTCCCAAGGCGGGCGCGGCGGCGGCAAAGGCCCTCTCGATCGACGAGACGCTGCCGGAGGCGCACACATCTCAGGGCGTCGTGAGCTTCTACTACGATTGGGAGTGGGAGGCCGCCGGACGCTCCTTCTCTCGGGCCCTGGAGCTCAACCCCCGCGACGCAGTCGCCATGCACGGCCAAGCGGAGTACCTCGCGGCGAGGAACCGCCTCGATGAGGCCCAGACGATCATCGATGCCGCCCGCCGCCTCGAGCCGCTCTCGCCGACCATCAACGCCGGGGTGGGTTGGATACATTACTTCAGCCACCGCTATGACGACGCGATACGGCAGTTTGAGAAGACGCTCGAGCTGGACCCCGACTACGTCTACCTCAACTGGTTCCTGGCGCAGGCCTACCTCAAGAACGGGATGCCCGAGGAGGCCGTCGACGCGCTCCGCAATGGGTTGACCGGCTCCCGGAAGCACCCGGGCATGGCGGCCTACCTGGCGCACGCCTGCGCGGTGACGGGCCGGCGGGAGGAGGCGCAACGGCTCCTGGACGCGCTCCAGGAGCAGGCCACCGGCGCCTACGTGCCGGCCGACTACTTCGCGGTCGTCCACATCGGTCTTGGCCAGACCTCCGAGGCGCTGAAGTGGCTGGACAAAGCGTGCGCCGAGCGCGCGCTGCACCTGGTCTTCATCGGCATCGATCCTCTTTTTGACTCCCTGCGCTCGGAACCGGCATTCCAGGAGATCCTCCGTAGAATCGGGCTGGAGCAAAGCTAGCATGACCATCCGCGCCGCCATCATGACCGCGCCTGAGGCGCCCATCGAGCTCTGGGACCTGGACGACCCCGAGCTGGAGCTCGGGAGCGTTCTCCTTCAGACCGTCGCCAGCGAAGTCTGCGGAACGGACGTGCACCTGTATCACGGCCGCCTGGAAGGAGTTCCCTACCCGATCGTGCCGGGTCACGTGAGCGTGGGAAGGGTGCTCGAGACGCGGGAGGTCAAGACCGATGCCCTGGGCGCGGACCTGAATCAGGGCGACGAGGTCACGTTCTACGACGTTCACGAAGTGTGCAACAACTGCTACTACTGCACGGTGGCCCAGCAACACAACCGCTGCCCGCACCGTCGCGTCTACGGCATCACCTACTCCGCCCTTGACGGCCCGCTGGGAGGCTGGGCGGAGCGGATCTACCTCAAGCCCGGCGTCCGGGTCATGAAGCTGCCGGAGGGCGTGACCGCAGACGACGTGATCGGCGGGGGCTGTGGCCTCTTCACGGGGTTCGCCGCCGTCGAGCGGAGCGAACTGGCTATGGGGGACACGGTCGTGGTGCAGGGATCCGGGCCGGTCGGGCTGGCGGCGGCGGCGTTCGCGGTCCTCCGCGGAGCCGGAACGGTCGTGGTCATCGGTGCACCGCGGTCACGGCTCGACCTGGCCCGCCAGCTCGGCGCCGACATCGTGCTCTCGATCGAGGACGACTCCGCCGGGGTGCGGGCCGAGACGATCCGCGATATCACCAGCGGCCGCGGCGCCGACGTTGTGATCGAGGCCAGCGGCAACCCCGCCGCGGTCAGCGAGGGACTCGACCTGCTTCGGGACGGCGGCACCTACGTCGTCGGTGGCCACTACACCGATACCGGCTCGGTCATGATCAACCCTCATCTCCACATCAACCGCAAACATGCAGACATCCGCGGTCAGTGGGGCACCGATTTCCGCCACACGGTCCGGGCCTTGCGTCTTCTGGCAAAGTACCGCGAGCGGCTGGGGTTCGACCGGGTGATCGGTGGGCGGTACGGGCTGGCGCAGGCCGAGGCGGCGCTTCACGACGTGGCGTCGCTCCGCGTCACGAAGGCGGTCATCGATCCGGCCCTGAATCCCTGACCACCCCGGGGTGGGCATGGTCCCGGTCGCTTCCTTATAAATAAGACGGCATGCCTCAGGAGCCAAGCCCGGAGATTCCGCAAAAAGCGTTGAACCTCCATCACGGCACCAGCGACCTATCTTGCGAGCGAATGACCAGGTCGCCCCAGGACATCTACGACGAGCTTCTCGTCCTGGCGTGTCAGAACGGCGACGTCGCGGCCTTCGAGGAACTCGTCGGCCGATGGCAGAAGCGGTTTTGGGGTCACGCGCTTCGTCTCACGGGCGACCGGGAGGCGGGCTTGGACGCACTCCAGGAAGCGTGGATGGCAATCGTGCGCGGAATCCGCAAGCTCGATGACCCGGCTCGCTTCCGACCCTGGGCGTACCGGATCGTGACGCGAAAGTGTGCCGACTCGGTCCGTCGCCGGAAGCGCGAGCGACCGCTCGAGAAGACGGCCTCCGCTGAGCGCGGCCACCGGAGCTGCCGGGAGCCCGGCGGCGACGACCAGGTGGGTCGCGTGCGACGGGCGCTCCAAGAGCTCTCGGGCGCGCACCGCGTTGTCCTGTGGCTGCGATACCTCCAGGGCATCGACACCGCCGGGATCGCTGCAATCCTGGCCATCCCCGAGGGAACTGTGAAGTCGAGACTTCACCATGCAAGAGACCAACTGCGCACCGTCTTGGAAAGGGATTGACATGAACGAGATGGATGACAAGATCCGCGAAGCAATGGAAAGCGAGTTCGCAGGCGCCACTGATGGCGAGGAACGCGGCCAGTGGATCTTCGAAATGGTCACGGAGAGCTTCCGCGGCCGGTCGCGCTGGCTCTCGATCTTGACATGGATGAAGATGATCTTCTTCTTCCTGCTGACCGTCGGAGCGCTGATCATGTTCTTCCGGCTCGACACCACCCGCGAGCTGATCGCCTCGGCAACGTGCTTCATCGTGGGCTTGATCGGGATGAACAGCATGTTCGGCCTATACTGGCTCGAGCTGAACCGCAACTCGCTGGCGCGCGACATCAAGCGAGTCGAGCTCCAGATCGCGCGCCTCGCGCAACGCTTAGGCGAGCGGTAGCAGATCCGAGCGCTTCGAACGAAGGGATTGTCATGGCCGACAAGGTGAGCCTGGCCGCCAAGCTGGCGACGTTCGACGAGACCTGGGTGCCCAAGGTCGTCGGCGAGTTGAACGGACAGTACGTCAAGGTTGTCAAGTGCGAAGGCGAGTACGTGTGGCACCACCACGAGCAGGAGGACGAGCTCTTCTACGTGCTCAAAGGGCGTTTGCGAATCCTTCTGCGCGACCGCGAGGTAGCGCTCGAGGCCGGCGAGTTCTTCATCGTTCCGCGTGGCGTCGAGCACAAGCCTGTCGCGGACGAGCCGGCCGAGGTGGTCCTCTTCGAGCCCGTCACGACGCGCAACACGGGCACCGTCGATCACGCGTACACGATCGAGGCCGCGGAGCTGGAGAAGATCTGACAATCGCATTTTCAAGAGGTCGTCATGGAGCCCGACTCCACCACACCGATTCTGATCGTCGGAGCTGGGCCCACGGGACTCGCCGTGGCCTGTCACATGCGGCGGCTTGGCATCGATGTGCGAATCATCGACAAGAAACCAGGGCCGTCGACCACGTCCAAGGCGATCGGTCTGCAATACCGGGTCTCCGAGATCCTGGCCTGCATGGGAATCGTCGATCGATTCCTGGAGGTCGGTGGAAGCCCGACAAACGTCAACATGTATGTCAAAGACCGCCTCATCCTGCAATTGAGATTTCGCGGATTCGGAGCCGCGTGCGGCCGCGACGCGTTCGAGCCGCGGCCAATCATGATTCCGCAGAGCGAGACGGAGGCGATTCTCGGCGAAGTGCTTCTGGAACGCGGTTGCCGGATCGAATGGGGCGCCGCGTTCGTGGAGTTTACCCAGGACAAGAACAGAGTGCTTTCAAAGATTCAGCATGCCGACGGCCGTCTGGAGGAAGTGAGCTGTGAGTGGCTGATTGGTTGCGAAGGGGCGCACAGCCTGATTCGGAAACAGGCGGGGTTGTCGTTTGTAGGCAAGAACTACCCGCTGGCGTTCTTCATGGCCGATGTGCAGCTCGATTGGTCGGTGAACCATGACGAGAATCACGTCTGGGTCCACAGCGACGGCAGCTTTGCCGCGCTGCCGCTTCCGGGACCGAACACGTGGCGATTGTTCGTCGAGGTCAACCCCCAGGCGGACAAGTATCCCGATGGCGTCACGCTGGACATCATGCGCCAATTGATGGCTGAGCGAATCGGTGACCGCGAGACGACGATCAGCAATCCAACCTGGATCTCGGAATTCAAGATCAGTTGCCGCATGGTGGACCACTACCGCAAGGGCCGAGTGTTTCTTGCAGGCGACGCAGCCCACATACATAGTCCGACGGGCGGCCAGGGCATTGCCACGGGGATTCAGGACGCAACCAACCTGGCCTGGAAGCTGGGCCGGGTCATGGCCGGAGCGCCCGATGCGTTGCTCGATACCTACGAAGAGGAGCGGCTTCCCAAGGCACGAGAAGTGTTAAGGCAGACCAACCGAACCACGACGGTGTTCTTTGCACCAACGTTGCTTACGCGTCTGCTGCGCGACCTTCTCATTCTGCCGGTCCTTCGAATCGCCTGGGTGCAGAAGAAGATGTTTGCAAAGCTGTCGCAACTGCACGTCCACTACCGCGACAGCAGATTGTCGCGTCAGGAGACGGCAGGCGGGTGGCTCTCGGGGATTCGTTTGAGAGCCGGCGATCGCGCGCCAGACGTCGTCTTTCACAAAGCGGCGTCAGGAGACACCGCGAGCTTGTTCGAGTGCCTCCAGCCATTACGCCCGGTCGTCTTCATCGGCGCCGGTCGCGATTCAAAGGATGCCGGCCGGATATCCCGCCTGCTGGATGCCTTGGACCAACTTCAGATCGATGCGTATGTCGTCTCATCGCCCGGCGAGGCCGCCCGGCATTCGCACAAGCGGTGTCTGGTCGATATTCACGGAGACTTCTGCAGGATCTACGGCGTGACATCTGATTCTCTTTGTCTGGTCCGGCCCGATGATCATGTTGGGCTTATTCAGCGGCCAGTCAAAGAAGATGGCTTGCGAGCGTACCTGCAGAACATTTGCGATCCAGCGGCGGTCGAGAAGGCGTTTGCCACGCGCCGATGAGATCGCAAAAGGATTCACCGCCGAGGGCCGCGGAGTAATAGGCTGTCGGCTTTCGGCTTTCGGCAAACTCTGGGTGGCTGGGGCTGAGCGAAGCGAAGCCCCGGTCTTCTCGACGTCGAACCAACCGTGGCGTCGTCCCGATGCGATCGGGACTCCGTCACAGCCACCCAGGGCGAAGGAATTGGCAGCGAAGACTCACCGCCCGGACGCACAGAACGCAAAGAAGAGTGAAAGACGGAAGGCCGCGGACCCCTGGCGAAGTGGAAACAGCCCTAGGGGAGTACGCCGACTACGTCCAGAAGCTTGTACGCCCCCAGGCCGGCGGCGACGAGCACGACCGCACCGCCAGCAAGATTGGCCGCGACTCCATTGCTGTACTTCCCCAACAGGTCCGTCCGGTTCAGCACGATCAACAGAAAGACCGCAATCAGCGGCAGGAGGAGTCCGTTGGCCGCCTGCGCAAAGAGAATCGCCGCCACCGGCTTTCGACCCACGACCGCGACGACGACACCGACGACAAGAATCGCCGCCCATACCGCCCGGAATCGCGGATCCTTCAAGTCGCGGCGCCACCCCAACGCCCCTGCCGTCGCATAGGCCGCCGCCAGCGGCGCCGTGATCGCGCTTGTCAAACCGGCGGCAAGGAGCCCGCCTGCAAAGAAATACTTCGCGGCCGGCCCCAACACCGGCTCCAGCTGCTCCGCCATCATCGCGGCGCTTTGGATGATGGTTCCTCGCGCAAAGAACGTTGCGGCCGTCACCACGATCGCCAAAGTGACCAGACCTCCAAGGCTGATCGCCAGGACCGTGTCCAGACGGGATGCCTTCAGCGCTTCATCGATCGGAACCTGCTGTGACCACTTTTCCTGAACCGCGCTTGCATGCAGAAAGAGGTTGTAGGGAACGACGGTGGTACCGATCAGGGCCAGGATTGTCAGGAGGGACCCGTCGGGGATCCTTGGCGGGAACACCCCCGCCACCACATCGCTGAGGCTGGGGCGGGCGATGATCATCGTCGTGACAAACACGATGCTCATCAGCCCCACCAGCACCATCAGCACCCGCTCAATCCACTTGTAAGCGCCGTAGGCGAGCAGAATGAACGCCGCCAGAGAGACGACGACCGCCCACAGCTTCGCGGACACGTTTGTCATCGCCTCCAGGCCGATCGCGGCCCCCGTGATGTTGCCCGCCTGGAAGGCTGCGTTGCCAAATGCGATGGCCCCAATAACCAGGCCAACGCAGAGAACGCGAACGAACCGGTTTGAGAACGTTGTCCGCAATGCCTCGCCCAGCCCCTCTCGGCTGACGAGCCCCAGCCGGGCGGACATCTCCTGGAGGACGATCGTTGCGATGACGGAGAAGACCACCGCCCAGAGCAGCGCGTAGCCGAACTGCGCCCCGGCCACGGTGGCGGTCGTGACCGTGCCCGGTCCAATGAAAGCCGCCGCCACAAGCAACCCGGGACCTAAGTTGCGAAGTCTGTGGAGAACACTCATGGGCGGGTCACGTCCGTCGCAACCTCCCTCAGCTTCGCGCGCAAGCGCCGTGGATGCACGCTCTCGCAGTCCATCAGGTGAAGATCGCCTTGAACAGCAGCCAGGCTGAGAACGCTGTCGCCAGCAGGAGGATGATGGTGGTCAGCCGGCGGTTTCGGAAACGATCATCCACCCAGCCCCTGCGGCCATTGAGCACCAGCAGGGTGACCGCCAGAAGAGGAATGAACACCGCGCCCGTTATGGCGTAGGCCTTCTGGACGGTGCTGAAAGACATGGTGAGCCAGTAGACAGGCACGATGGCGAGGGCGAGCAGATACGCGCGATAGGGCCGGGACCTCGTGTAATCACGACGATTCGTTGCCTCGCCCGAGCCTTCCCGGAACCGCCTGTGCAGGAGAACCCACAGATCGGTGAACAGATACGGGATCGCCTGCCAGACACCAAGCAGGCTGCTGAACACCGCGCCCCACGCTCCGATCAGGAAGGCCCATTTGCCCACGGGTCCCAGCGGACCCTCCAGCTGTGCGGCGAGCTCCACGATCAGGCCCGCTCCGCGCTTGTCCGGAAGGGTCAGCGTGCTACCGATGATGACCATGCAGATGCCGAAGACGGCGGTCATCGCATAGGCAACTCCGAGGTCGATGCGGCAGATCCTCAGATCGCCCCCTCCCTCACGCCCCTTTTCTCTGATCCAGTAGCCATAGCAGAGAACCGTGACGGTTCCTCCGACGCCGCCCATGAGAGCAATCGTCCATGCGAGGCTCTCGCCGCACAGCGTGGCCGGTGCCGGGAAAATCAGACCTTGCAGCACCTCCGTCGTGCCGGGCCAAAGCATCCCGGCGGTGACGACGACCGTGAGAAACATCACCACGATCAAGAAGCTCATCACCCTCTCGAAGAGCCGGAAGCCACCGAGCAGCACGAGGACGACGCCTGCAGCCCCATGGAGAACTCCGAAGGCTATCTTCGCGTCCGCAGCATCGCTGAAGACGGGCACCAGGGCGTGCATCGTCACGCCGCACGCACTCATGAGCGCCAGCGCGACCAGGAAGCTCCAGACCAGGAAATACGGACCGAACACCGCGGCCACCACGAAGCCGAACTTCCCCACCGCACCTTCAAGAAGCGTCTGGCCGGTGGCCAGCTGCCAGCGGGCCAGCCCCTCGTTCAGCACGAACTTCAGGAACGCGCCGAGGACGACCGCCCAGAGAACCGCGGTTCCGACCCGACTGCCTGTGAACGCCGCGGTCGCCAGATCCCCGGCTCCGATGCCGGTGGCGGCGACGAGTAGCCCGGGCCCGATGATCGCGAACAGTTGAAGTCGGCCCGCAAGCTTCACCGCCTTGTCTCCCGTCGCCAGGGCGCGTTGCACCCCCCCACCCCCCCCGCTTTTTCTCATAATCGGGGTCGCGAGCGACGCCAATTGCAGCACGGTACCCGAGCGAGGCGTGCAACGCATGGAGCCGCCGCTCCCTCTGATGGACCGTTCGTCTGTGGGCGGACCGCGGGCATT
>JADFKZ010000046.1 GCA_022564665.1 Planctomycetota bacterium
TGCGTCGCACGGGTGTTCTTGCCGAAAGCCGAAAGCCGAAAGCCGAAAGCCGGTCCTACACCGTTTTCGCCGGCTGTTTGGAGGGGCTGCCGGGGCTCTCGGAGCCGCCTTCGTCGTCGGGACCTTCGCCGCCGCCATCATCGCGCTTGTCCTGGGGAATCAGCTCGGTCTGAAAGAAGAGGTGCTCCGCGTCCTCCTTGCAGCTGACCAGGATCTTGTGGCCCGACTTGAACTCTCCGGAGAGCAGAGACTCCGCCAGGTGGTCTTCGACATAGGTGCTGATGGCACGTCGTAGTGGTCTGGCCCCGTAGTCGGGGTTGAAGCCCTTCTCGATCAGAAAGTCCTTGGCCTTCTGATCGAGCTCGAGCTGCAAGCCCTTGGCGTCGAGGCGGACACGGACCTTGGACAGCTCGATCTCGATGATCTTGTAGAGGTCGTCCTTGACGAGCGGGCGGAAGACGATGACCTCGTCGACACGATTCATGAACTCCGGCCGGAAGTACTTCTCTGTCTCGCTCATCAAGGTCGTGCGCATCTTCTCGTAATCCTGGACGTCGTCGCGTTTGCCGAAGCCAAAGGACTGGCCGCCCTTGATGAGCTCCGCCCCGATATTGGAAGTCATGATGAGGATGACGTTCTTGAAATCAATGTTCCGGCCGAAGGAGTCGGTGAGCCGGCCCTCCTCCATGATTTGCAAGAGCATGTTAAAGACGTCGGGGTGGGCCTTCTCGACCTCGTCGAGCAGCACGACGGCATAGGGCCGGCGCCGGATCCGCTCCGTCAGCTGACCGCCTTCTTCATAGCCGACGTAGCCGGGTGGTGCCCCGATGAGTCTGGAGACGTTGTGCTTCTCCATGTACTCGGACATGTCCAGGTAGATCAGCGCATCGGGATTGCTGAACATGAACTCCGCGAGGGCCTTCGCCAGAAGCGTCTTCCCCACGCCGGACGGCCCCACGAAGATGAACGAGCCCATCGGTCGCCGTGGGTCTTTCAGGCCGCTGCGGGCCTTGCGGATCGCTTTTGCGACCGACCTGACCGCTTCCTCCTGGCTCACGACGGTCTTGTGCAGCTCCTCCTCCAGTTGCAGCAGGCGCTCGGACTCCTCCTTCTCCAGACGCGTCAGCGGCACGCCCGTCATCTTGGAGACCACCTCGGCAATGACGTCCTCGTCGACAACGCCGTCGATCTCCTTGGTCCGCTGCCGCCATTCCTGCTGGATACGGTCCTTCTCACTCCGTAGCTTCTCGGCCTTGTCGCGGAGCTCGGCGGCCTTCTCGTAGTCGGCGCTCTTGACCGCCTCTTCCTTTTCGATAGCGAGCAGCTCAATCTTCTCTTCGAGCTGGGCGAGGTCCGGCGGCTTGGTCATGGACTTGAGCCGCACCCTGGCACCCGCCTCGTCCATCACGTCGATCGATTTGTCAGGCTGCACCCGGCCGGTGATGTATCGGCCGGAAAGCTCCACTGCGAGGACCAGCGCTTCGTCGGTGATCTTGACGCGGTGGTGATCGGCGTAGCGCTCCCGCAGGCCCTTGAGAATCTCCAGCGTATGTTCGGCGTTGGGGGGCTCCACGGGAATCGGCTGAAATCGCCGCTCCAGGGCGGCGTCCTTCTCGATGTACTTGCGATACTCATCGAAGGTCGTGGCCCCGATGCACTGGATCTCCCCGCGGGAGAGGGCGGGCTTGAGCACGTTGGAGGCGTCGATCGCGCCCTCGGCACCGCCGGCGCCGACCAGTGTGTGCAGCTCGTCGATGAAGAGGATGACGTTCTTGGCCCGGCGGACCTCGTTCATCACGGCCTTGATCCGCTCCTCGAACTGGCCCCGATACTTGGTGCCGGCCACCATCATCGCCAGGTCCAGTACCACCAGCCGCCGATCATGCAGAAGATCCGGCACGTCCTTGCCGACGATCATCTGGGCCAGCCCCTCCACGATCGCCGTTTTGCCCACACCGGCCTCGCCGAGCAGGACGGGGTTGTTCTTGGTCCGCCGGCACAAGACCTGGATGAGACGCTCGATTTCGTCGTGCCGTCCGATCACCGGGTCCAGCTCGTTGTTGCGGGCCAGCTCGGTCAGGTCGCGGCCGAAGCTGTCCAGTGCCGGTGTCTTGCTCTTTCCGCGCCGTGCGCTGGTACCCGGCTCACTGCTGGGCTCCAGCGTGTCGCCCGCTTCTTCCTGCTCCACACCCGCGCCGAGCAGGTTGAGCACCTCCTCGCGGACCTCTTCCAGCTTCAGCCCCAGGTTCATCAACACCTGTGCGGCGACGCCGTCGTGCTCTCGCAGCAGCCCCAGCAGCAGGTGCTCGGTACCAACATAGTTGTGGTTGAGATTGCGTGCTTCCTCGATGGCGTACTCGATGACCTTCTTGGCCCTCGGCGTCTGGGGGAGCTTTCCCATCGTCACCATGTCGGGGCCGGACTTGACGAGCTTCTCGACCTCCAGGCGAACTTTGCGCAGATCGATGTCGAGGTTCTTCAGCACGTTCGCGCCGACCCCGGATCCCTCCTTCACCAGTCCCAGCAGGATGTGCTCGGTACCGATGTACTCGTGGTTGAAGCGCTGGGCCTCCTGGTTGGCCAGGGCCATTACCTTTCGCGCGCGGTCGGTGAGCCGTTCGAACATTGCGAGACTCCAGCCTGTCCCACTCAAAAAGAAAGCAAACTCGATACCATTCTATTCGGCGAAGCAATAGCCAAGGATGATAATTTCCCCGTCTCGACGACTTTGAATACGAGGGAACATGCCGTTTATACCGACGTGCTGAAATGGGGTGCCATTCTGGCGGTGATGTCGTTACCGGCTGCGGCAGGAGAGCTTCCCAAGCCCCTGCCGGTGCGTTTTCAGCTCGCCGACGGAGTGCGAGTGACCGGCACGATGTCAGCCTGGGACGCCGACGGGTTCGACGGAACGTTTGGTCGGCGTTTGTGGGTGGAACTGGTCGCCGATGATGTTTGGAAGCTCTACCGGCTTGTCATCGATCCCGCGGAGGCAGGTCAGTGGGTCAATCTTGGAAGGGTGCTGCTTCAAACCGCTGACGGCGTCTCGTGGGCGGAGCGAGCGTTTCGACGCGCCGTCGATCTGGACTCGTCGGTCGCTCCCGGCATTGACGCGGCTCGCCGGGAGGCGGCGGAGGTGGCACGTGTCGCCCGGGAGCGAGCGGAGGCGATCGCCGCCGAGCGGCTCAAGACCGGCACGCCGGAAGCGGACGCCTGGCCGGCCGACCCGTGGCCGACGCTGACTGCCGACGAGCAGGACGCGGCCACAGAGGTGCTCAAGACCGACGCCGGAGAAATGCTCGGTCGGGCGGGTCTGCTGATCGAGCCGATCGAGACGCCGGACTTTCTCGTCTATGGAGACATTGAGCGTCTCGAGGCTGCGCGGTGGGCCATTCGGCTTGACGCCGTCGCCGCGCGGCTCCGCCGCCTCATGAGGCTCGCCGAAGATCGGCCAATCTTCTGGGGCAAGGCGGTCGTCTTCATCTTCGGCGACCAGGACCGCTTCAGGCTTTTGGAGGTGGAGTCCTTCGGTCAGCTGGTCTCGCGACAACGGGTCGGGATATGCCATCTGGAGGGACCGAAGGTTTTTATGAACTTCTTTCGTGCTGAGGATCAGGAGCTCTTCTTTACCAACCTGGTCCATGAGCTGGTCCACGGGTTCATGCACCGCTACCACACGCCGCGGCGGTTGCCCGCCTGGGCCAACGAGGGCCTGGCCGAATACGTGGCCGCCGCGGTGGTGGGCGGGGGATCGTTTGAATCGACGATCCACGAGGCCCGTCGTCGGCAGGGGCTGTCATTTATACGCTCCGGCGCACCGGTCGAGGCCGTCCTCGACCTGGCCTACAACGGCGACCCTGCCGGGACCTGGCCCGGACCGGGCGGCATCGGCGAGGCGGTGAGCCCGTTGCTCATCGAGCTGATGATCGGCCAGCAACCGCAGCGTTTCGTTGGCTGGGTTCAGGCGGTCAAGGCGGGCAAGGAATGGGAGGTTGCGCTGGCGGAGGAGTTCGGTGTTCCGCGGGCAAGGCTCCTCGACACGTTCGTGCGGTATTACAAGGTCAACGACTAAGAAACTATCTCAGAATGCCTTCTGAGGCCGATACTCCTTGTTGCGGACATACACAAGGAGAGCCAGGATGGCCAAACGCAAAGGCAGGATGCCGACAATCTGGGAAGTCGATGACGAACTGTGGAAACTCATCGAACCGATCATCGAGGCCGAGATGCCGCGTCAGCGACTCGGCCGACCGCCGGCGGATCGACGCCAGGTGCTCAACTGCATCATCCACCGCATGCGCAGCGGCTGTCAATGGAACAAACTGCCCAAGGAACTCGGCTCCGATCGCACCGCCCATCGGTATTTCCAACGATGGGTCCGCGACGGGGTGCTGCTGAAGATCTGGAAGAAGCTGACCCGGGCTTGCGACGAACTGGGGGGCGTGGACTGGCGGTGGCAGTCGGCCGACGCGGCCATGGGCAAGGCGCGTTTTGGGGGGATCACGTGGGCCCGAACCCGACGGATCGAGGCAAAAACGGGGTGAAGCGAAGTCTGGTGGTGGAAGCCCAGGGCGGTCCGCTGGGCCTCGTGATCGCGGGCGCCAATGTCCATGACGCCAAACTGTTGAAGCGCACACTGCAGGCCATCGTCGTCCCGAAACCCAGACCGACGTCGCGCAAGAAGCAATACCTGTGTCTGGACAAGGGGTATGACAACCCCACCGGCCATGCGGCGGCGAGGTGCCGGGGCCACACGCCGCATATTCGCCGGATCGGCCAAGAGAAACTGGACGGCCGCGGCCACACGCGCCATCCCGCCCGCCGCTGGGTTGTCGAACGGACGCTGGCCTGGCTGAGCAAGTGCCGTGCGATTCTGATTCGGTACGACAAGAATCCATCGAATTACCGTGGGCTCATCCAGTTGGCCTGCGCCTTACTCTGGTACAGGCGTTTGAGTGTTTTGAGATAGTTTCTAAGGGGAGGACCAGGTCGACGGTCCTCCCATTCCGGGCGATCGGCTGCCGGCTTTCGGCAAGAAAAAGCGTGACCGACTCTTCCCCGGCGGACAGCTGATAGCCTTCTTGCGCGGCCGGCGCACAACCGGCGCTACTCGATTCTTCCGTCGTGCAGACGGACGATCCGATCGGCCCGTTTTGCGATCGCCGGATCGTGCGTGACCATCACCACCGTCAGGCCCTTGCGGTGCTCGGCCGCGATGATGTCGAGGATTTCCTCGCCCGTCGACTCATCGAGGTTGCCGGTCGGCTCGTCGGCAAGCAGGATGACGGGTTCGTTCATCAGGGCGCGGGCAATGGCCACCCGCTGACGCTCGCCGCCGGAAAGCTCGCGGGGCCGGTGCCGGAGACGATGACCCAGCCCGAACGATGTCAGGATCTCGACCGCGCGCGTATGCATGTGCTGATAACGCCGGCCGAGCCGGAAGAACAGCGAGTGAATCTCCGCATACACGAACATCCACAGCCCGACCGCGACCGCGCCGCCCGCGAGCCCCAACACGAGAATCAACGACGCCGCGAGCGCCCACCGCCACCACGAGAGCGCGACCTGGTCGGCGTTCAAAGGCAGCAGTGAGTACGCGATTCCGCCTCCGCACGCGACCGCGGCGCCGAGGGCCGCCACCGCCCACGAGACGATGCGAAACCACCGGGGCCTTCCCGAGGCGGCCACGAAGGCCGGCAGCAACGCGTTGTCGATGATGTTCAGCTCAGGCAGCAGGTGGTAGAACTGGAAGACGAAGCCGATCGTCTGGTTGCGGTATCGATTTCTCTGAGAGCGGGACATCTCGGCCACCCCCACGCCCTCATAGAGCACCGCTCCGCTGGCCGCATCGGGCTCATCGAGATCGCCGAGCAGGTGCAACAGCGTGCTCTTTCCCGATCCGGAGACGCCGACCACCGCGATCCATTCGCCCCGGTGGACATCCAGGGACGCGTCCTTGAGCACGGGCACGTCGATGCGACCCAACCGGTAGGTCTTGCTCAGGCCCGCGGCGGCGAGCAACACCTCGCCGCCCGTATCGCCATGGGTCGAGGCCGCGCTCACCTTCGGGTCGTGCTCCCGTACCGCCACATCACTCATAGCGCAACGCCCGCACCGGATCGGTGTCCGCGGCCTTGGCTGCCGGCAGGAACGCTCCGATCAGCGAGAAGACCACAGCGCCCGCCATCGTGGTGACCGCGCTGAAGGTGTCCATGGTGTTCGGAATCTCGGTGAAGTAGTAAACCGAGGGATCCCACACCACGATGCCGCCGCGTTCTTTGAGGAGGAGGATGACCGCCCCCACGCCAAAGAGGCTGATCGTCACCAGCGCCCCGAGTGTGACCGGCATCAGCTCGCCGCCGCGCCCCTTGTACACCGTGAGCCCAAGCGACAGCAGGGCCAGGACAAGCATGCCGATCGCCAGCCACACCGGCGGGTTCCCCATCGCATCGTGGATCGCGTTGATGTTGTGGACCACCAGGTACGCCAGCCCCAGCCCGGCCACCGCGCCCGCCGCGCCGATCACCAGTCCGTAGCGAAGGAAGATCCACGAGATCCCCAGGCGCGAGGCTCCCATCGACCGCAGGATCCCGATGTCGCGGGTCTTCTCGTGGACGATCGCCCAGAAGATCGACAAGACCAAGCCCGCGCACACCAGGTAGACCAGTGAGAAGAGCGTCCGCATCAGCTCACGCTCCTTCTCGATGGGGTCGATGAACGCGGCCTGCTGCTCCTCCCAGGTCCTGATGGAAACCCGGCCGGCCGGGCCCGACGGCGGCGGTTTCACAAGGGCGGTGTCGTCGGCCTCCAGCTCTTGTTGGAAGGACTCGTAGGCGCCCTGGACCTGGCTGCGAAGCTCGTCGGGGCTGACACCGGCCGCCGCCCGGACCAGCACCATCGTGGCCCTGGCCGGATCCACGCCGATGTCCGTTGGCAAGCCCTGATCATCCAGCGTCTTGGAGTCCACCAAGCGGCCCTCGCTGAGCTCGAGCATCTCCTGTGCGATCGAAAGCGGGATCATCACCCGTGTGTCATCGATGAGAAAGACGCCCGAGAAGAACTCGTTGACGACTGGAAAGATCTTGTTCGCCGGCTGTGGGATTATTCCGCCGCCTGTATCAATCGGCAGCATCGTCAGCGTCACCTCGAACTGTGGCATCCACCAAATGCCCACCGGCTGGATCGATCCGTCGGACTGCCGCTCGTTGCCCTCCGAGACGTGAACCCCAAGAACGATCCCCGGCCGGTTGCTGCGCGGATCGTGGAGCGTGAGCGCGTCGTTTTCCAATCGCTGGGCAGCGGTACGCGTCTCGCCGATCGGCGGCTCGTTGAGAATCCGACGCGGGTCGTTGCCGGCCATGTCGGCAAGCTCCCGGGGGTCGTAGGGCCGCCAGTACAGCGCATCGGCGTACCCGGTGACCTGCGCAAAGCCCTCTGGCTCGATCCCCCAGACCTGGACCGTCTCCGTCTCCTTGTGGTCACCGGCGGGGTAGGGCATCTTCAGGAGGCCCCAGCTGTCAACCACCGGCGTCGCCGTCGGTTCGCCGGGCAGCTTCTTGATGTGGGTGATCAGCCGCTGGTAGTAGGGGATCCCCGTCAACGAATAGCTGATGATCACATCGCCCATCAGCGTCCGGCCCGAGGATCGGACCATGTCCAGGAAACCCGTCATCACCGACACCACGATGATCACCAGCGCCACACACAACGCCACCGCGGCCACGGCGATAAAGGGAATCACCCGCGATGTGAGGTAGCGGTTGGTGAGGAGGGTGTGGTACATGAAGACCGTACTCTATCCACGCTGACGACTGGGACGCCCCTCCCTAGAGTCTATCGGCGTGAAGGACCAACGGACTCTTCCAGCCCGGAATTGGATTCGCTATCATCTGCTGTTGCCGATGGCTGCAGACGTCAATCGATCCGCGTGTTGACCTGGTGGGTGCACGAGCGAAGAGCGAGTTGACGGATCACGTCGGTGGGAGGGTTCTGAATGACGGCGCCCGACGACAGTCCGGATCTGGACCGGGTGAAGGCGATCTTCGAGCGGGCGCTGGCGGTGGCGGAAGCGGGCCGCGAGGCCTTCGTTCGCGATCAGTGCGGCAGTGATAGTGAGCTGGCCGAGATGGTGCTCAAGCTGCTCGGAGAGCACCAGCAGGTACAGCCGACGGTGGAACCCCCGGCACCCCCGGCACCCGCCGGTCGCAAACCCGACACCGAGTATCTGGGCGAGCGCCCGGGCGACAGGATCGGCCCCTACCTGCTCGTCAGCAAGATAGGCGAAGGGGGGATGGGGATCGTGTACCGCGCCGAGCGGACCGAGCCGGTGAAGCTCACCGTCGCGCTGAAGGTGATCAAGGCGGGGATGGACACCCGCGAGGTGATCGCGCGTTTTGAGGTGGAGCGGCAGGCCTTGGCGTTGATGAACCACCCTCATGTGGCCCGGGTGCTGGATGCGGGCGCCACCAAGACGGGCCGGCCCTACTTCGTGATGGAGTATGTGCCGGGTGTTGCCGTGACGGAGTACTGCAACCAGCACCGTCTGACCACACGGCAACGTCTGGAGCTTTTCATGCAGGCGTGTGACGCGATCCAGCACGCCCATCAGAAGGGGGTCATTCACCGTGACATCAAGCCTTCGAACTTATTGGTGTCGGTGAAGGAGGGCAGTCCCCAGCTGAAGGTCATCGATTTCGGTGTGGCCAAAGCGATCAGCCAGCGGCTGACGGAGAAGACGCTGTTCACGGAGCAGGGCCAGCTCATCGGGACGCCTGAGTACATGAGCCCCGAGCAGGCGGAGATGGGCTCGCTGGATATCGACACGAGAACGGACGTCTACTCCCTGGGCGTCTTGCTCTACGAGCTTCTCAGCGGCGCCTTGCCCTTTGATCCGTCGGAGCTGAGGGAGGCGGGTTTTGCGGAGATCCAGCGGATCATCCGGGAGCAGGAGCCGGCGAAGCCGAGCACGAGGCTCAGCGGTCTGGGTGCCGAATCGACGGACGTTGCGCGGCAGCACGGGTCGGAGCCCAGGACGCTGCTTCGCGAGATCCGCGGCGATCTGGACTGGATCACGATGAAGGCGCTTGAGAAGGACCGCACACGGCGATACGACACGGCCAGCGGCCTGGCCATGGACATTCACCGGTACCTGCTCGATGAGCCGGTCCTGGCGGGCCCGCCGACGGCGGCGTACCGCATGCGCAAGTTTGTCCGCCGCAACCGCGGCCCCGTGGCGGCGGCGAGCACGGTGCTCGTCGTGCTCATCGGCGCGGTCATCGCCACCGGCACCGCGCTCGCCCGCGAGGCGGAGCAGCGCCGCGAGGCCCAACGCCAGGCGTCGATCACCCAGGCGGTGAACGATTTCTTCAACAACGACCTGCTGGCGTGGCGACACCCCGACCGGGCACAGGGTCACGAGGTGACGGTCGCCGAACTGCTCGATGCCGCGGCTGAGAAGATCGGCGGCAGGTTTGCCGAACAGCCCAGCGCCGAGTCGCAGCTCCGCCAGACGATCGGCGGTCTCTATTTTGCGCTGGGCCGATATGAGGAAGCGGACGGCCATCTGCAGCGTGCCCTGGAGCTCCGCCGCGATTTCTACGGCGAAGACAGCCTCGAGGCCGCCGAGACGCTGGAGACGATCGCCTTCACTCGTGCCTCCTGGCGCAAGGAGATGTCGCACGCCGTCGAGCTGCAGACGCAGGTCGTGCGCATCCGGGAGCAACGGCTCGGTGGCGAGCCCGGGGCGATCTGGCGATGTTTCAGGAGCTTCAGAGGGGCAAGCTCGCCGCGGGCCTGGCCAACCCTTTCGCCTTGCAGATGCTCGCCTCAGTTCGTGACCAGGGGGAGACGCTGAAACAGGTTCGCGAGCACATCGAGCGCCTGATCTCGACGATAGGGCAGCTCTGGGCCGAGGGAAAAAAGGAAGAGGCGATGGCACTGATGGAAACCGAATGCGAGCCGTTTCTCGCCAGCATATTCCTCAAAGACCGCGTCGCTTTTGGGCTGGCCGGGTTTGCCCAGCGGCTCCAGGAAGAGGGAAAGCCGCTGGTAGCGGAAGCACTGGCGACCGCGGCGGTCCAGATCGGCAAGACGCGTGTGGGGGAGCGTAAGCAGTACACGATCTGGGCAATGTACGTCCTCGGCAACATCCACCGCCTACAGGGACGACTTGAGGAAGCGGAGCCGGTGTTGGTTCGGGCGTGTGAACTTGCGCGCGAGGTGCGGGGCGCCACAGATGGCCACACGCTTGGCTGTGTGGACACCCTGGCGCAGCTCTACCGGGACCAGGGCCGCTTCCAGGACGCCGAGTCGACGCTTCTGGAGGCAAATCGGAATCTTGAGTCCACCTCTGAATCGAAGCCACGCGTGACCCTTCGCTTCATCGGTTTACTGGCCAAGCTCTACGACGACTGGGGCAAGCCCGAAAAGGCCGCCGAGTGGCGGGCGAAACTGCCCACGGAGCAGGAGGCGGTGGCGTCTGACCGGCCAGGGCAGACATCGTCGGAGTAGATCCACCGGTACCCGATCTCTTGGTGCATGGACGCTGGAGCCTCTGGACTCCGATGCTGTTTATGACCGTGGTGGCCGTCGCCGGCCGAAGCGTTCAACGAGCTCCACCGGCGCGCCGATGTCCGCGACGACCACGGTGCCGGTGTACTGACCCGCGCCTGACTCTCCGAACCCCGACTTGGGCCCGACGAATGTCACCGTCCGGGTCGCCTTGACCGCGGTTCCCAGCTCTTGGCCGGTGTCGCAGTCCAGGCCCGACGGCACGTCGACGGCGAGAACCGGAGCCTCTGCGGCGTTGATCCTCTCGATCATCTCAGCGGCGGCACCTCTGACCGGCCGGGCCAGACCCGTTCCGAAGATCGCATCGACGATCAGATCGGCGTCGCCAAAAAGGTCGGGGGCGTCCGGCGCCCGCTCCCGAAGTGCCAGCTTGCGACAGATCTCGTAGTTGACCGCCGCGTCCGTCCCCGGCGCGGGCTCGCCGAGGCTGACAAGAATCGGATTGCAGCCGGCGTTGTGCAGGTGGCGGGCCAGGGCATAGCCGTCGCCGCCGTTGTTTCCGCTTCCGCAGATGATCAGGACGGTCGCGGGCGACCGCTGGGGGTCGAGCATCTTCAGCGCCTCCGCCGCCAGGGAGCGGGCGGCGTTCTCCATCAGGACGATCCCCGGGATCCCGTACTCCTCGATCGCGGCCCTGTCAACGGCGCGGACCGATTGACGGTCGAATAGCAGCTCTTTGGAGATCCCGCCAGACGACGTCTTTGATCGGCGATCGCCCATTGGCTACGGTGCGCCCCTGCTGGTCAAAACGATCCGAATCGAGATCGTGATCGTCTGGTCATCGGCAAGCTCCTTCAGCTGCTCTCCCTCCGCTCGCCACCGGAAGAGGCTGTTGAGGATCGCTTCATCGACCCTTGAGTCACCCGAGCTTTCGGTGATCCGCGCCTTTGAGGGAACGCCGTCTGAGCGAAAGCTGATCTGAACCAGCGGGTTGGCCGGGACCGCGGTCAACCGGATCAGCGTGGTGAACTGGGGCTTTCTCGGCTTGACGTTCAGCCCCTGTGCGGCGAGGGGTTGACCGCTGGCGAGCATTGCCAGGGGGACTTCGATCGTCGACGTGGGGTCTGACTCCTCATCGGAGACGGCGCCGCGATCAGCCGGTTCCCCGGTGGCCGGCGAGGGTGAGTGCCTAGGCTGCGGCCATTGTGAAGCCGCGTCCAACCAGCGCTGAAGCGCCGCCAGTAGATCGCCCGCCGGTACGGCCACGCCCTCAGGGCTCGGCGGCATGCCCGGCGGGAGCTCTTGGGCCCGCTCAAACGTGTCCAGCCACTGGCTCAGCGCATCCAGGAGACTCTCCGCAGAGGCGTTGGGGCCGCGGCCCGGCGAACCGGTGGTGGTTCGAAAGGCCGCCTGCTCGGTCTCCGCCAGCGCCGCCATGTGCTGGCGGTACTCCTCGTAGCCGATCCAGGTGAGGGTTGAAGCCTTGGAGCGGTCGATTCCCAGTCGAATTGGCTCGTCGCGCTCGCGAAAGTCCTCGGGCTTGAATGTCCCCAGCAGCTTCTCAGGACCCGCTTCCGGTCGTTTCAGGACCGCCACCAGCGCCGGCAGAAGTATGGTGGCGTGGAGAAGCACCGATGCCGCGAGACCCCCGAGCAGTCGAAGTGAGGTGATTGGCGATGCGTGATGAGTGATGAGTGCTCCCGGCAATCAGCTTTCCTTTTGGCTTTCAGCGATCAACCCGACGCTTCGTCGCTGGGTCGTTTGGTCGGGGTTCCTCGGGACTTCCCACCAGGCGGATGTCCAGACCGGCATAGGCCAGCTTGTCATAGAGGCTGAGAAACGTCGGCAGCCGGTCCCGTGTGCCCACGGCGTCGGCGGCCACGTAGACCACGGTGTCGGGCGCTTTTTCCCTGGCAGCCTCCAGCCGCGGGAGCACCTCCTCGATCGTGATCGGCGTGCGGTTGAAAAACAGGTCACCGTCGCGGTTTATGGTGATGGTCACCGCGGGGGTGACGCCCGCCGCGGGCTGTCCTGAAGAAAACGACTGCATGTTCAGCGGCAGAAGCTCCGCCCGCACCATCATGACCATCGCATAGATGAAGAAGGTCAACAGCAGAAAGATCACGTCGATCAGCGGCATCATCTCGATACGGGTCTCGTGTTGTGCCCGGCGAAGGGTGAGCATGTTCTGGGACTTGTTCTGTCAGCCGCTTGGCATCCTTGCCTGCGCGGCTGAGACCTTCGGGGCTTCGCCCCTCGGGATACCCGGCATCCTGCCGGGGCGTGTTGTGTCAGCCGCTTGGCATCAATGTTCTCACGCGGCTTGGCGTCCTGCCGGTACGCGGCTGTGGGCCGGGGCGAACGTTCGTCGATTCCTCGGAGCGCTACTTCGTCACTCCGTTTCTGCGTCACTTGCCCCTGCTATCTGCAACGAGGCCAGCGATGTGGAGACGTCGTCGGTGAACTCGAAGAACTTGCTCAGGCCGGTGATCTGGAACACCGACCAGACCGGGCCACCGGCGGCGCAGATCCGCAGCCGACGGTTCGCGGCCCTGAGCTTCGTGCGGAGCTTCAGGAGCTGGGCGAGGTTGGAGGAGTTCAGCGCCGAGACGCTCTTGAGATCGACGATCACATCGGGCATGGCGTCGGCGGCGCCGTCGAGATGGCGATCAAGCTGCTCGATGTCCTCGCTGAAGAAGGGCTCATCGGTCATCTGGGCGATCAGGGTTGTCTCGGACCACTCCTGGAGGGGCATGGGGGCCTCCGGCGGGATCGCGGAACACAGGATAACACAGAAGACACACTGATGGCTTCTTCGGGCTGACAGCCGATAGCCGACTGCCTCTTTCTTACGATTCGCTGCTGTCGTCGTCGGACTCGACCAAGCGCGCTGCGGCGATCATGCGGTCCCCGGATTTGAGGTTGACCAGACGCACGCCCTTGGTGTTGCGACCGATCCGGGAAACGGAGTTGGCGGGGACGCGGACGATCATGCCCTGCTCGCTGATGAACATGAGGCTGTCGCTGTCCTGCACGGACCGGATGGTGACGACGGGTCCGTTGCGACCCCTGGTGCGGATGTCGGCACGGCCTTTGCCGCCCCGGCTCTGCGGCCGTTGGCTTCCGTCTTCGAGATGCACGAGATACTCCGACAGGGGCGTTCGCTTGCCGTATCCATTGGCGGTCACCGTCAGCAGATCGGCCCCCTCCGCGACACGGACCAGGCCGACCACCTGATCACCGGAGCGAAGCCCAATGCCCTTGACCCCGGCCGCGTTTCGGCCCATCACGCGTACGTCGCCTTCGTCAAAGCGGATCGCCATGCCCGAGGCGGTCGCCAGGAGCACGTGGTTGTCGCCGCGGGTCAGCACGACATCGATGAGGTGGTCGCCCTCGTTGAGGTTGATGGCGATGATGCCGGCACGGTGGACGTTGCGATAGTCCATCAGCGCCGTCCGCTTCACCCGGCCTGCCGCGGTGGCGTAGAACAGGTAGTCCTCGCCGCGCTCGAAGTCCTCGACGTTGAGGAAGGCGACCACCCGTTCTTCGGGCCTCAGCTTCAGCAGGTTGACGATGGCCCGCCCCTTGGCGGTCCGCGACATTTCGGGGATCTTGAAGACCTTCATCTTGAAGACCCGGCCTTTGTTGGTGAAGCACAAGAGGTCATCGTGCGTCGATGCCACGAACAGGTGGCTGATGAAGTCGCCGTCGCGGGCGTCCGATCCCTTGATCCCGCGCCCGCCGCGACGCTGCTCGCGATACGTTTCGGTGGGGCACCTCTTGATGTACCCCTGGTGTGAGATGGTGACGACGACCTCGTGCTCGGCGATGAGATCCGCTATCTCGAAGTCCTCGACCTCGTCGCGATCGATGGTTGTTTTTCGCTCGTCTCCGAACTCCTCCTTCAGACCCCGGGCATCTTCGCGAATGATGTCGTCGATCTGCGTTTCGTCGGCCAGAATGGCCTCGTAGTGGCTGATCTGCTCCAGCAGGCGGCGGTAGTCGCCGGTGAGCTTCTGGATCTCCAGACCCACGAGCTGGATCAGACGCAGCCCGCCGATCGCTTCGGCCTGCACGCGGCTGAGCTGGATCCCGTCGCCGGCGTTTGAGGCGTCGACGAGCCTGGTGGGCACCTGCGCCGCATAGGGATGATCGGAGGGGATCCGGAAGCGCCGCGATGTGAGCTTCTCGATCGCCTCCTCGCGGCTCTGGGAGCTGCGGATCAGGCTGATGACGTCGTCAATCTCGCAGACGGCGTAGATCAGTCCCTCCAGTCGATGGGCCTGCTTCTTGGCCTCCCGCAGGAGGTGCTCGGTTCGGCGGCGAATGACCTCCCTGCGATGGTCGATGTAGCACTGGATGAACTGCCGAAGCCCCAGCGTTCGCGGCTGGCGGCTGACCAGCGCGATGGAGATGATCGAGTAGGCCGATTGAAGCGGCGTGTACTCGAAGAGCTGCTTCTGGACGACCTCTCGGTCCGACCCCTGTTTGAGGGTGATGACGATTCGCGTGCGGTGCAGCTTGCCGGAGAAGTTCTTGACGTCGAAGATGTCGGGAATGCGGCCCTGCCTGGCAACAATGACGATTCGCTCGATGAGGTTGTTCTGGACGACCTGATAGGGAATCTCGTCGATGATGATCGCGTCCCGGCCTCCCACGGTCTCGTGATGGACCTTGCCGCGGACGATTATCCGTCCCCGCCCGCTCGCGTAGGCCTCGATGATCCCCCGCCGACCCTGGATCACCCCGCCGGTGGGAAAGTCCGGGCCGGGCATGATCTCCATGAGCTCTTCGAGGGTCATCGAGGGGTTGTCTATCAACGCGATGATCGCGTCGCACACCTCCTTGATGTTGTGCGGGGGGATGCAGCTGGCCATGCCCACGGCGATGCCGGTGGACCCGTTGACAAGCAGGTTCGGGAACTTGCCCGGCAGCACCTTCGGCTCCCGCCGCGTCTCGTCGTAGTTGGGCTGGAAATCGACGGTGTCAAGGGTGATGTCCTGAAGCATCCCGACGGCGGCGGCGGTCAGCCGCGCCTCGGTGTAACGCATCGCCGCAGGGGGGTCACCGTCTATGGACCCGAAGTTGCCCTGCTTGTCGATGAGCCGGTAGCGAGCCTTCCAGTCCTGGCCCATGTTGACCAGGGTGGGATAGATGACGGATTCCCCGTGGGGGTGGTAGTTGCCCGAGGTGTCGCCTGCGATCTTGGCGCACTTTCGGAACTTGCTCCGCGGACCGAGGTTTAGATCGTTCATTGCGATCAGGATCCGCCGCTGGGACGGCTTGAGACCGTCGCGCACGTCGGGAAGCGCGCGGTCCGTGATCGTGGACATCGCGTAGGTGAGATAGCTCTCGTGGAGCTCGCGATCGATCCGCTGATCGATGATGATCCCGTTTCTGGACGGACCTGAAGCCTCAAGTGCGGTCGCAGTGTCGGAATGATTGGACATGAGAAGGAGAGTGACAGAGAGATGAAGTAACGCAGTGACGGAGCAACGAGGCCCACTCGGTCACTTTGTTTCTGTCAGCTGCTCGGTGTCCATACCGTCGCAGCTGAGCCTTCGCGGCTTCGTCGCTGGGGATACCCGGGGTCCTGCCGGGGGGGTGTATCCGACCACGCCGTCACTTCGTCACTTCCCAAGATATTGTATCAATGCGCAGGAGCGGCGAGGACGAGATACTCCCGGTTGCCCTTGCCCTTCCCACGGCGAGCGCTTTTTGCGCCCGTGATGGGGGATGCCGTCCAGGCGATCTGGCGGGCGCCGAGCCCGGGCAGGCTCGCCACCACGCGCCGGCACACCTCCTCGGCGTGCGCTGCCCCGAGCAGACCATCGGTGAGCCACGCGGCCCTTTCGTCGGAATCAAGCTCATAGTGAGGTTTGATGAGCGTGATGATCAGCCCCCGTGGCGACAGCCATTGCAGCGCCGCAGGAATCGCGTGCCGCTGCCGCGTCCAGCTGAGATCGATTGTGACCAGGTCCATCGGTTCGCTCGGTGGGTCAGCGTGAAGCGCGTTGGTCCGCTCACGGACGACCACCCGCTGATGGCGGCGAAGGCGGTCAGCGAGGATCCCATAGCCGGTGTCAACCGCGTAGACCCGGGCGGCCCCGTGCCGCAGCAGGCAATCGGTGAACCCGCCGACGTGGCAGCCGAAATCGGCGCAGATGAGCCCTGAGACATCCAGCGAGAATTCGCAGAGGGCATGGGCCAGCTTGATTCCGGCTCGGGACGCGTACTCTGGAGGCCGAAGGATGCTCTGTTGGGGCCCCATGTCTTTCGCTAGCCTATCCCGACAACAGCGATCCTTGCCCGGTGGGCGGCCAGGAGCAGGGCCGGCTTGTCGATCAGGATGACTCGGCCGGTGCCGATCGCCGCACAGCCGGCGCCGGCCGCGGCGAGCTGCTGGATGGTGTCGACTGAGATGGTTGGGAGGCGGCTCGTGCGGCCGTCGGCCTTCCCGGTTTTCAGGAGCGTCCAGCCCCGGGCCCGGCACAGGGTGCCGGTCCGCTGGATCATTGCCTCCGTGGCCTCGGTGGCTTCCACACAGATCACATCGCGCTCGCGGACCGCCATTGCCTGACCGACACCAAGCTCGACGAACTGCTCCAGGAGCGGCCAGCCGAACGCGATGTCGTTTCTCTGGGCGCGGCTCGGGTGCAGGGCTCCCATGGCGCCCGCGGTCGCGGCATTGGCGGGGTTGTCTGTGGTTGTGTGAATCAAGAGGCCTCCGACTATCCGTTGAGTGTAGGGCCGCCTGTGCCCACCGCCCCGAACCCCGAACCCTGGATCCCGGATCCCTGCTCCCGTTGTCGACTCGACCGCCATCGGCGAGAATCCCGGCATGAAGAACCGCGAGGCCGGCGAATGAGCCCCATGGTCTGGTTGGTCCTGGCGCTTGTGGTGCTCGGATTCGCCATCGCCTGGCCTGTGTCGTGGCTCCTGGTCGTGGTGGGCGGTCGCGGCCACGGGCGCGACTCGTCCGGCGCGCCGGGGCACGTCAAGACGCTGCGTGAGATCCCCAACACCGGTGGCCTGGCAATCTTCCTGGCGGTGGCGGGCCCGGTGGCGGTGGCCTTGGCAGCGGTCTGGACCTTCCAGACCCAGACCTGGACTCAGATGGGTCTCGGGGTGGTGGTTCAGCACCTGAACCAGATAGAGGGCACCACACCCACCGCACTGGCCATGCTCGCGGGGATGGCCTTCTTGCACATCCTGGGTCTGATCGACGACCGGCGGAGCCTCAACCCCTGGCTGAAGCTTGCCGTCCAGCTCGCCGTGGCCTTGGTGATTGTCTGGTGGTTCGATGTTCGCCTCCTGACAATGCTCGGCACCGGGACGAGCATCGTGCTGACGGTCCTCTGGATCGTCGTCGTGACCAACGCCATCAACTTCATGGACAACATGGACGGTCTCGCCGCGGGGGTCAGCGCGATCGCGGCGGGATTGTTCATGGCGGCGTGCATCGTCAACGAGCAGTGGTTCATCGCCGCCACCCTGGCGTTGCTGATCGGGTCGCTGGTGGCGTTCCTGCTCTTCAACTTTCCCCCGGCCAAGATCTTCATGGGTGATGGCGGCTCGCTCGTGATCGGCTTCCTTCTGGCGATCCTCACCGTCCGGACGACGTATTACGATCCGACAAGGGACGACCATGCCCTCGGTGGGGGCGTCTACGGCCTCTTCATGCCACTGGTGGTCCTGGCGATCCCGCTCTACGACGTGTGCACTGTGTCTTTTATCAGGCTCAAGCAACGACGCAGTCCGCTCGTCGGCGACCAGCAGCATTTCTCCCACCGGCTCGTTCAACGCGGGCTTTCGCAACGCGGCGCGGTCGTGGTGATCTGGTCCGCCACCGCCGTGGTGGGGATCGGTGGGATCGTCCTGGGTCGGCTGGAGGCGTGGCAGGCAATCCTCGTCGGCGTCCAGACGGCGCTCGTGCTTGTGATGATCGCGCTGCTGGAATATGCCAGCCGCCGCGCCAGCGCCCGGGACGGCGTTCCGTGACAGGGGCGTCCGGCGAAAGCGACTGGGCGCGGCCGCCGGCCATGAGGTTCCTGGGGCCCGCCCTGCGGTGGGTCGGCGGCCTGGGCATCCTCGCCGTGGCCGCCGCGAGGTGTGTGATCGTCTTTGCCCCGCAGGTTGTGTTTGACGTCGATCCCGCCATCGATCCGGCGCCCCTTGCGGGGCTGGGACCCTCGGGGAGCCTTGCGCTGGACGCCTTGGGCCTGGCCGCATGCGGACTGGGTCTTGCGGGCGAGATTCTCTCGAGGCGCCGGCTCGAATGGCTTCTGCTGGTGGCGGCCCTGGCCCCGTTGCCGGTCGTCCTCTTTCACGGGAGCGCGGACCTCGGGGATCTGTGGCGCGGCTCGACCTGGGTCGTCGCCGCCAGCTCGGCGGCGGTCATCGCACACCTTGGGCGGGATCCACGGCTTCGTCGAGTGCTCCTGGCGTTGCTGGTGGCCCTGCTGGTACCGATCGCTGTCCGGGGCGTGTCGCAATCGGCTGTCTCGCTGTTTGGGATTTCGTTGACGGGTGCTGAGCACTCCGAGACCGTCAGGGAGTTCCAGGCGAACCGGGCGGAGTTCTTTGCCGATCGCGGCTGGCGCCCCGATTCGGCCGCGGCTCGGATCTACGAACGCCGTCTGCGGCAGGCCGAACCCCGGGGATGGTTTCCCAGCGCAAACATCTTCGCCTCGCTCATGGCCGTCGGGCTCGTTCTCTCGGCCGGCCTTGCTTTGAGAACGCGCGACGGTCCGTGGCGGCTGGGCCTGCTGTGCGTCGGTGGGGTTGTTGGGGCCGGCCTCCTTCTTCTGGCCGGTTCCAAAGGCGGTATGACGGCGGCGGCGGTGGGTCTGGGGTTGCTGGGGGCGGTGCACCTTTCACAGAGACATCGGGAAGCCCGCGCCCGCCCCCGGGCCGGGAGCGTTGTCGCGATCGGCATCGTCGGGGGGATGCTGCTTGCGGTGGTTGTGAGGGGGACCCTCCTGCCGGAGTCTTTTCTTGGCGACAGGAGCCTCCTTTTTCGGTGGCACTACCTTCAGGGGGCGGCGGGCGTGATCGCGAGCGAGGGCGTCGTCGGTGTCGGGCCCGACGGGTTTCAAG